>CALJLD010000024.1 GCA_937982665.1 uncultured Planctomycetales bacterium | reverse complement strand
GTATTTCATCAACAAAGCTGCGCGGAGTTGCCGTGGGGTGGAATGGTCACCACCCGTTGCGCGGTTATTGGATTGCCGCGCAGTCAGCAAGCTTTGGGAACTTCCGCCGGGTGGCCCGACCTGCATAGGTTGGGTCGGCGAAGCCGACAAGATGTTGACTATTGGCGGTATCGTACGGAAAAGTTTTCGGGCTACGCTCCGCATCAGGAGGATTCTCGGGGGCCACGTCACGCTATCGTTGCGCCGGCCGAAACGAGTTCATCTTGTTGCTTCGCAACCCGGCCAGTCGCCGACTGGCCGGGCCACCCCGCGATTGTGCTGTTGCCGGATCACCTGCATGCCGTTTGGGAACTTCCTCACAATGACGCGGACTATTCCAACCGATGGCGGTTGATCAAGGGCCACTTCACCAAGCCTGGCTGGCATCCGGCGGCGATAATGGTCCGATTTCAGCAAGCAGGCACGCCCGCGGCGAACAAGGTGTGTGGCAGCGGCGGTTCTTCGAACACACCTGTCGCGATGAGGAGGACCTGAAACGGTGTGTCGATTACACCCACGTCAACCCGTTAAAGCATGGTCTTGTCACGCGAGTCCGCGATTGGCCATGGAATTCGTTTCATTGGGGTAACGCGGATGTGTGGTTTGGTGATGAATTTGAAGATTATGAATGAGTCAAGTTGGTTGATGCGACAACGTTGGCTGGAAAGTGGGTTTCACCCACCCTACGTAACTTCGGTGGCTTTGTCAGGCTCGCCTTCATCCAACGATATCTGAAACTCATGTGCCGCTAAGTGTTTTCAGACAGTGCCTAAGATCCAAGTCTTGTCGCGATAAAACCATAAAGCACGAATGCTGCCAACCCAACTCCAACAGCGAGGGTGAGCGCAGAAAACGACGCTTGTGTTGTAAGCAGTCGCAGCAACAGAAACATGGCTAAGCTAATCGACGATGCAACTACAAGACCGAGAATTAGTAATCGTTCGCCGCGAATCATCGCATTTGACTCCATGCAAAGACTGATGGCGCTGCAAGCAATAACCCGCCCCCAATAATCAAAACTTCGGGTGTTGTTGCAAGTTGCACAGCAATTTCGTGAGGAAAATTATCCGCCTGTCTACGTAGTGGCGCGCCCAAGTGCGTGAGTTCGTGTCTTGCATAACGGCGTCCATATCGCGATGTTGGCGCTTTATTGCTCACACAGATGCGGCCAAGCGTTTTCTCGTCATTCCCGCGCAGGCGGTGATGAATTTAAAGATTATGAATGAGTCAAGTTGGTTGATGCGGCAACGTTGGCTGGAAGGTGGGTTTCACCCACCCTACGCGACTGTTTGTCTTCAAACAGCATGTCAATTCGACGCAATCGCGCACTGCAGCGAAAGCGCTAGCGGTTATCCGCGTGGCACTTGGTGCAGGCTTGATCGATTGCACCCACAGCGGATTGGGCCGCGTCCAAGTCGTTGTTTTTGGCGGCGGCGGCCAAGGCCAGGGATTGCGCTTGCAACTCGTCGGCCATTTCTTTGAAAGTGTCTATGGAAGAGTAGCCGTAGCTTTCGTCATTGATGACCCGGGCGAAGATGGCCATCATCTCGGCCTCGTGAAGCAGTTGTTCCTTCTTGTCGCGGAATTCGGCCGTGCTGGAGACGCCTGGCTGGACGATTTCCAGGAAGCCTTTCTCGATTCGCTGCATGATGGGGCCGTACTCCGCAACTTCCGAATACGGCAGCGACTCTTCCGGCACAGCAACTTCGACATTCGCGCCGCGGATGATCTCCTGCAACTGCTCGAACTTGCCGCGGGCGTCATTATAAGCCGCGTCCGTGTTGACCTTGCAGTTGACGCCCGCCTTGGCCGTGGCATCTCGCAAGCCTGCGGCATTCTCTTTGAACCGCACGTCGGTGTCGTATTCGTCAATCACTGCGAACATCACCGCCGCGACGCTGAACATTCGGCGGGCGTCATTGTGGCGGCCTGATTTGAAGCGACCTGGACTTTCTACGGTCTCTTCCAGATCCAGCACGATCTTTTTGATTTCGTCTTCTAGCGTTTCCGTTGAAGTGATGGAACTCCAGGCAAAGCCGCTGGAAGGATTGCCTGTGTTGGCTCCTGTGCCGGAAGCGCCGCTGGCGTTGTTGCTGGCGGTCATTCGCGGAGCGGTGCCTGGCTGTCCGGGCCCAACTTCGCTGCGAATGTCTTTGAAGAAGACGTCGAGCAGGCTTTGGTCCCATTTCTTGGGCGGTCGCTTGTTGGGGGGCTTGCGGTGAGATTGTGCCCAGGTGCCGCCGACGATCAAAGTCGAGAGCAGCAAAAAGCCAATCAGTTTGTGAAAGCGCGACATGGCAAACTCTGGGAATTCAGGCGTGCGGGATTCCGCATCAAGTATCAATCGAAGATGGCGATTAGACAAGAAACTTGGCCGGACAAGAAATTTGTTGCATGGTGGAAGCGGATTTCGCGGAGCGCTTTTCTATTGGCTGTTGGGGCTCTCGGCGATTGCCGGATGGGGATGCTGCGCGGCCCAATTAATCACCATTTGTTGGATGTCTGCTGTGGGATCATCCGCTGGAGAGACGGCGCCATCGAGCTTTGCTGTGCCGTCTTGGAATGCCGAGACGAGGCAATCAAGCTGGTTGCGGAAGTGTCGCATGAGCTCCGCGGTCTGGTTTGGCGAATTTTCGCGACGGAGCAGTTGGACTTCGTCCTTGGTCCGGTGGCGCTTCAGCACAACTAATTGGCGTTGCTCCGCTTTGATCAGTTCGCCTTGGATGTACGCTCGGCGGAGTTCGCCCTTTGTATTGAAATGGTACACGTCGTCCTGCCCAAAGAAGAAGCTGGGGCCACTGTTGTTGCGAAATCCAACAAATACAGGCTCCTGACAAAGCGGAGTTTGCCATTGGGCGCGCCAGGCATAGGCCTTGGCATCGCGGAGCAGGTCTTCTCGCTGTTGTTCTTCACGCGCCATGGTTGGCTGATGCAGCAATCGAAAAGTGAAATTGTTATGAAGCCGGACAAGTGGTGGCGATCTGATCCCTCACGTGTGAATGCGCGGAAACTCCTACGCAGGAACGATTTGCCGAGAATTTTCTGGATTTCCAATAACAAACCTGGAATAATCAGCGAGGAGGATTTTATCGGTCCCCGGATTTGGCTGTCGCCAATTTCGCCCTCGGGCCGTAAAATGTAGTCCGCGGCGCCAGTGCGTATATTCGACGCTTCCACTGCGCACTTATTTTTCACCATATTTTGCCCATTCGGGATCAGTCCGCAAAGCGTTGATCAGTCAACTTGTCCGTTGGTCCAACGCAACCAACAGCCACACCGGGGGAAGAGCTTTGAGGAGTCGAAACATGAATCGAAACGCGCGTCGTCGGCGAGGCTTCACGCTGGTTGAATTGCTGGTTGTGATTGCCATCATCGGAATCTTGATTGGCCTGCTTGTGCCTGCCGTGCAAGCCGCTCGCGAGTCGGCTCGCCGAACGGAGTGTGCCAACAACATGCGGCAGATCAACACTGCCATCTTCACGTTTGAAACCACCCAGAACCGCTACATTGGCTACGTTGATGAAACCACGTTGGCCAACTCTGCGACGCCCGGTCCTTGGGAACGTCCTTACATCTACGTTTTGACGCCATTCCTGGAACGTCAGGACATCTTTGATTACGGCCCGTATGCGACATATGCCGCTAACGGTTTGCCGCTTCCGCCGGCTGCGGCTGCCCCGCCGTTTATGCCTTTGCTGACGTGCCCCAGCAATCCGGAATTTGAAGGTACTAACCTTGGCGCCCCGCTGCACTTCGTCTTGAACTGCGGAACAGAAGATGGATACGTAGCTCCGAGCCTTGGGCTTGCTGACGGCGTCTTCCGTTACGCACCGAAAGCCACGCGTCAGACGATCAACAGTAGTGCTGTGCCGGATGGAATCACGACGACATTGTCGGTTTCCGAGAACATTCAGGCCCGCTTCTGGAACGACACAGCCGAAGCATTTGTCGGCTTCAACTGGTACCCGGATTTCCCAACGCACCCCAGTCAGGCCGACCTGGTCATCAACGGGAACGCGGACATTTTGGGTCCGGAAGCCACTCAACCGTGGCACGCCCGTCCGTCGTCCAATCATCCGGGCATTGTTAACGCGATGTTCCTCGACAACCACTATCAAATCATCAATGAGCAAATCAACTATCACGTCTATGCTCAACTGATGACGATCAAAGGTGCGAATGCTTCTTCGCTGAGCGCTGGCGACACAGGCGCACAAGTTCAAAACTATCTGCTGACCGACTCCGATTATCGCTAACGGTCACGCAAAACTTGCCTAAACAGACTCCCGGCGGAAACGTCGGGAGTTTTTTTGTGCGCACGCCCAAACTGTTGGATTCCGGTGCTGGCTCCCGGTAATACCCAAGCATCTTGCCAGCTAATCCAACTGATTTAGAAAGGGCAACGCAATGACAACCCGGGGCAACCGCAATGCGTTCACTCTTGTTGAGCTACTTGTTGTCATTGTCATTATCGCCATTCTGATTGGACTGTTGGTCCCAGCGGTTCAAGCCGCTCGCGAATCCGCCCGCCGCGCCGATTGTGCAAGCAATATGCGGCAGATTGCGCTGGCCATTACACAGTTTGAAGGGGATCACAACCGCTATCCCGGCTACGTGGAAACGCAAACTGTTACCACTTTCAGCTCGCGGCAGGTCGTAGATCGTCCCTACATTTTTGCGTTGGCAAAACTCCTTGAGCGCCGTGATATCTTCACGGCCTATTCCGGACAAACAACTCCCGGACTGACCGCACCGCCGGAGTTGCCGTACTTGCCGCTTGTGCTGTGCCCTAGCAATGCCGATGCAGGCGATAGCCCTTTGCATTTTGTGCTCAACACCGGGACTCCGGATCGCATCAACCCGGCTACGGGGTTGCCGCGGGAGCGAGTGCTGGCCAATGGCGTGTTTGTTTATGCGCCAACTCGAACGCGCAGATTCCTCAGTGCCAATGGCATCACGGATGGGCTCGGAACAACTTTGGCTATTTCAGAAAACATCCAGGCCGGTGATTGGCACGACATGGAAGAACACCTGGTTGGCTTTGTGTGGCACGATAGTTTCTCGGCCACAAATGCCAGTCAGTCGCACATGCCCATCAACGGCGATGTTCACTCTGGCGGTGATGTCGCTGCAAACGTCGAGTGGGCACGACCATCCAGCTATCACCCGGGAATGGTTAACGCGGCATTCCTGGATAGCCACGTTCGGGAAATCAGCGATCAAATCGCCTATCACGTCCTTGCGCAATTGATGACCAGCGAGGGTGCGGACGCATTTGGGAATGCAGTTGGGTTGCAAGTGCGCTTCTACACACTGACGGAAGCGGACTATCAGTAGTGCAGCAAGAAACGCACTGGCGAAAAACTCTCAGCCCGCTTGGAATTGGCATCTCGCCATTCTCAATCCTGGGAGGGATCAGGGAGAATCTCGCGACCGAACAGGGAAACGCCCGGCTCGCAATTTGCGGCATGAAAACCATGATTTCGCACCCCAGCCGTCGATTTCGGCCGCCGGCTGAACAATTCATCGCGCCGCCGGCGCTGGCAAAATGGACAGCTTGCAATAGAATTAACGCCGCGATCCATGTGCGCGCTTTCACATGGGAAACCGCCTCGCAACTTGGTCCCAGAAGGCAGCGGAGGCCTGTGATGATTGTCACCACCAAAGATCTGTTCTCCCTCGCGTATGGCAAGTATGCCGTTGGCGCATACAACATCAACAACCTTGAGCAGGCCGTTGGTCTGTTCCGGGGTAATCTCGGCAAGACGGGATCGAACGATGATCCGGTGGACGAGGCCAAGGCCGCGCCCTTCATCTTGCAGATCTCCCGGGGAGCGCGTTCCTACACGGACAAGCGAATGCTTGAAGCGGTGATTCGCGGCGCGGAGGAAGTCTTCCCCGAAGTGATCTTTGCCGTTCACCTGGACCATGGCACGGAAGAAGCCTGTTACGATTGCATCGACTCGGGTTTCTATTCGTCGGTGATGATTGACGCCTCACACGAGTCGTTCGATGAGAACATCGCGATCACGCGGCGCGTGGTTGAACGAGCGCACGAGCGGGGGATCTCCGTCGAGGCCGAGCTTGGCATGCTGGGCGGTGTGGAAGAAGACATCGAAGTTGATGAAGAACACGCCTGCCTGACAGACCCGGATGAAGCGGTCGAATTTGTTGAGCGTTCCGGCTGCGATTCGCTCGCCGTGGCCATTGGCACATCGCACGGTGCGTATAAGTTCAAAGGATCGCAAGGTCTGCACTTTGATCGTATCGAGCAGATTCAAAACCGCTTGCCAAATTATCCGCTGGTGATGCATGGTTCCAGCAGCGTGCCCAAAGCTTGGGTGGACCGCATCAACGCGGCAGGCGGAGACTTGCCTGACACCAGCGGCGTGCCGGAGAAGGATTATCTGCCGGCGGCCAAGCTTGGTGTTTGCAAAGTCAACATCGATACGGACGGGCGGCTGGTCTGGTGTGCCATTCACCGCGAGTCTTTCCGTGACGATCCGCAGAACTTTGATCTCCGCCCGCCAGGCAAGGCTTTTATGAAGGCCTATGCCGAGTACATCATTCACAAGAACTCCATGCTGGGTTCTGGCGGCGAACTTAAGAACGTTCGCTCCGGGCTGGCGGTGAACGCGTAGTTTTCGGGCAAGCCCACCGCGCGTGGTTCTCTTGTTGCGAGCCAAACTCGCGGTGGTTGCGCTGCGCCAACTGGTGCCCCGATGCTCACTAATCACGCCCGCTGATTTGGATTTCGCGTGATATGTTAGTGATTCTTGCGCCTGGACTTTCGAGCTTTGCGTTCGATTCCGACACCCAGATGGCCTGGCACCAATGGCTGCGCAACCACCGCTCCCCTTCCGCTGCGCGAATTGCCGTGTAGCCGTTGGCGAGAGCCCGCCGGACCGGTGCCTTGTTTGCAAGACTTCCAGGTTTGAAACGTACCAACCGATCCGCGGTGGTAAGCAGCAGTTGGCGATTGTCGCCGGCTCCGTGTTGGCCTACATGTTCACCACCTGGTACTGCGGCGCAACTTATGATCCTCTTTGGGTCTGCGTGGGAAGCTTGCTGACAGGGCAGTTGCCGTGCGCCTCCTTCTTTTGGATCATCAGTCTCGTTCTTATTGCCGGGATGTTCTCCTGGCTCTTCTATCCACATCCGTATTGTTACTTGCTTGGATTATTCTCCCTCGCGCTGTGGTATGGGTTTGCGTTCATGGTGCGCGCGGCTGTGTATGCTTGAATTGCGATCTGCATCAATCGGGCGAGCTCTTGTCCACGGCAGGCTTTGGCGTTTTCTTGCCGAGGCCTGGTGCGGGCTCTTTGCCAAAGTCTGTCCAATCTGGATGGAGATAGGGCGATGATTCCGCTGCAACCGGCGCATAGGCTCGCTTTGGTGCGTGCAAGACTTGCTCGGCCATCTTGGTCCACGTCTCGATCATCTGCTGAAGCCGCTCCGGGTGTTGTTGGGCCAGATCATTGAGTTCGGTTCGATCCTCAGCCACGTTGTACAGTTCCCAAGGATGCTTGCGAAAGCTGACCAACTTCCAATCGCCGTCGCGAAGGCCACGATCCGAATTGAACAGCAGATGAATGGGAGGGCGTCCCGCAAGCGAACTTCCCTGCAAGATTGGCGCGAGCGAAATGCCTGAGATCGGTTCGAGTTGACGCCCAGGCCACGCGGTCGGGATTTCGGCTTTGCACGTTTCCGCCAGAGTTGGCAAGAGATCAACCAAGTGGGCCGGCTGGTCGACAATCGCCCCCGGTTTTGTTCTTAGACCTTGTGGCCAATGGAAGATGGCAGGCGTACTGATCCCGCCTTCGTATTGGTTTTGTTTGTAGAAGCGGAATGGCGCATTTCGGGCCCAAGCCCAGCCTGTTGAATCGGACCAGCGAACATCGCCGCTGGTCGGCTCGGCGTCCAGGTCATTCGAGCGGCGGTCATAGGGGCACGCGCCGTTATCCGAAACGAAAACGATGAGCGTGTTTTCAAGTTCGCTCGCGGCTTCAAGATCGGCGATCAATCGGCCCATCTCTTGATCGACACGATCGATCGTCGCCGCCAAGGTTGTCATCCGTCGACTTTCCCAATCGCGGCGTTCCTCACTCAGCGTGTCCCACGCGGGAACGTGATCCGGCCGGGGGCTGGGTTGCAGACTTTCCGGCAGCATGCCGAGTTGCTTCTGCCTGGCAATTCTGCCATCACGCACGTTGTCCCATCCGTCGTCATACTTTCCTTCGTACTTGCGATAATCTTCCTCCAGCGCTTGAAGCGGAGCGTGCGGAGCATTGAACGCAACGTACATGAACCATGGCTTGTCCGTTGTGCGGGCTTCTTGAAGAAACTCCAAAGCAAAGTTGACGTCTGCGACCGTTGTATAGAATCCGGAATCTGGAACGTTCCACTTCTCGCCGTTGAGGCGAAACGTGTCGTCGCCGGTGAAGTAGTTTGTCGAGCCGCTCAAATGCCCAAAGTAGCGATCAAAACCAAAATCGGTGGGTTCCTTTCTCAGGTGCCACTTACCGGTCATCATTGTGAAGTAGCCGGCATTCCCCAGGACTTCCGCCAGCGTAACGGCCCGGTCCATTTTTTGATTGCCAGCCTGAAAGGCATAACAGCCAGTCAGCAGCGAAATCCTCGATGAATGGCACTTGGCCGTGTTGTAGAACTGCGAAAACCGCAAGCCGTTGTTTGCCAGTCGATCGAGATTGGGCGTTTCAATTTCACCGCCGTAGCAACCCAAATCGGAAAAGCCCAGGTCGTCAACCATCACAACAAGAACATTAGGACGTTCCTGTTCTTGAGCAAACAACGCCGGCGCCAAGCTCGTCCAGTAAAGCAGCGTGACAACCACAATCGTGAACAAACGACAGCAAGCACACATGGTGTTTTGCCTTTGAGTCGATGGGAAATGTGGGCAGAAAGCACCCTGAGAGTATACCCGCGTTAGTGCGATGACCGTCAATTCAAAACGCTAAGAGAGCGTTCGCAAAATTTGCGCCCGCAAGTTAGGGCGCACTGCGATGCACTCAATCGCTGTAATGAGCGACAATGAGCAGCCGTTACTGATCGCGAACAAGGTCGTGGTAGCGTTCCTTGATCTCAAGCGTGATGGGGCCCGGTTTCCCAGACCCAATGGCGCGGCCGTCAATCTTAACTACCGGGATGACTTCCGCGGCTGTGCCGGTCAAGAAGCATTCATCGGCCACGTAAACATCATGCCGCGTGAGCGAGATTTGTTGAGTCTCTTTGCCCATTGCGGTCGCGAGTTCCATGACGGCATCGCGCGTGATCCCGCCGAGAATTCCCGCGCTCAATGGCGGCGTGAACAACGTGTTGCTCTTAATCAGGAAGATGTTGTCGCCGGTACATTCGGCCAACTCGCCCTTGTGGTTGAGCATGAGGGCTTCTTTGGCGCCGGCGTTCACGGCCTCAATCTTGGCCATGATGTTGTTGAGGTAGTTGAGCGACTTAATTCGCGCGTTGAGTGCCGCCGGATGATTGCGAATCGTGCTCGCCGAGATGATCTCCAAACCGCTTTCATACAGTTCCGGAGCATACAGCGAAATCGTATCCCCAATGATGATGACTTGCGGGGCATTTGCCGCGAACGGGTTGATCCCCAGTGTCCCAACGCCGCGCGTCACAATCAGCCGAATGTAGCCATTGGGCAGATCATTGGCCTTGAGCGTGTCGTAGATCGCCTTGTCCATCTCTTCCTTGGAGATGGGGATCTCCAGGGAAATCGCCCTGGCGGAATCCCACAGCCGGTCGAGATGTTCGCGCATGCGAAACACTTTGCCGTTGTAGGCCCGGATGCCTTCAAAGATTCCGTCGCCGTATAGCAACCCGCGATCAAACACGCTGACCGTGGCTTGTTCCTTGGGGAGGAGTTGGCCGTTGATCCAAACCTGTCGGGACATAACGCATGCATTCGGCAAAGCTAAAGTACGCGGACCTTCCCCAACGGAAAGTCTCAAACGCAAGCGACGAGCCGAACTCACATGGAGTTGCGCCCCCACGAAAAGGAACAAATCCAAAGTGAGAATGATGCAGACAGAGTGAACTTAGGCGGAGTGCATTCGTCCGTCCGTCAATCGCAATGCGCGGTGCGCGCGGTTTGCGATGACCGCGTCGTGCGTCACCATGACTATACTGAGCGCCTGGGACTCGTTCAAGGAACACAGCAGGCTCATGATCTCGTCACCGGTCTTGCGATCAAGATTTCCTGTTGGCTCGTCGGCCAGCAGAACACGCGGTTTTGTCACCAAAGCCCTGGCAATCGCGGCTCGCTGCATTTCTCCGCCAGAAAGTTCCCGTGGCTTATGCTTCAGCCGATGCGAAAGCCCAACCCGCTCCAGAATCTCTCTCGCCTGTTGCCGATGAGTCTTGCGTTTCAATCTGTACGACAACACACCCTCGGCAATCATCAGCGGCGCCAGGACGTTTTCCAACGTCGTGAGTTCCGGCAGCAAGTGATAGAACTGGAAGATCATGCCGAAGTGCTTGTTACGCAGCTTGTCGCGCTTCTTTGCCGGCAAGTTATCGATGCGTTCGCCACCGAGGCGAACTTCTCCAGCGTCCGGCGAGTCCAGAGTCCCCAGCAGGTGCAACAATGTGCTTTTGCCGGACCCACTTTGGCCAATGATCGAAACGAACTCCCCTTCCGCAATGGCGATCGAAACGTCATGCAGGACGGGAACTGGCGTTTTGCCTTTGTGGTAACTCTTCTTGATGCCAATTCCCTGCAGTGCAGCCTGCTTTGAGGCCTTCTTGTTGGCTGCGCTTCCTTCGCGCGCGGAGTTGTTTTGCTCCGCGCCATTCCCTGTCCAATGAGGACCGCGGGCGGGAGCTTCGCTGCCGGTCAATTGACCATTTGGTGACGCTTGAGGTTTCTTTGTTGTTGTCTTACTCATAACGCAAAGCCTCCACCGGCTTGAGTCGTGCGGCCCGCAGTGCCGGGAAGACGCTCGCGGCAACAGCAATGAACATCGCGCCAATTACAATCCACGTCACGGTGAGCGGGTCAACGTGCGCGGGAATCTCGTAAAAGTAATACACCTGCGGATCAAAGACTGGCCGTCCGGTGATCTGGCCCAGCCAATCCGCAATCTCGTTGATGTAAGTCACAAACAGCAAGCCGGCAGCGAGCCCCACGCCCGCTCCCACAATTCCCAGCGAAAGCCCATACGCCAGGAATATGCCCA
>CALJLD010000023.1 GCA_937982665.1 uncultured Planctomycetales bacterium | reverse complement strand
CAACGCCGAGCACGATGCGGACGCGAAGCCCGCGCTCCCCACATGAGCGACATCGGCCGAGCGTCCTTCGCGGATACGAATCGACCGACGCCGCAGCGGGCAGCTGTGTATAAATTTCCAAATTGCCAAAGAGCGAAACGGCAAATTCCCATGAAGGCTGCGCAGTGGGCAACACGAGTTTTGAAAAAATCTCAGCGAGCGCATCTCGAGGAAAAAATGCTTATCGACCGAGACCCAAATCCGGGATTACACCCTGGATTACCACCCGGGGTTACCATCCGCCATTGCACCCGGGGTTACGCCCGGCGTTACACCCTGGGTCACGGGCCGTTCTGCCGGGGTTACACCCAGGATTGCGGGCGATGCGAGGCGCTAAGAGCCGGGAACGCTTGCGGAGATCCTTTTCGCGCGAAAGGTATTGGCAAGTTAGCGAGAGATTTGCGCGCGGCGAGAATGGCTCATCGAGCCTGAAGAAATTGCGCTATGCGAAGGGGCAGTTCCTGTGGCAGAGCGCGCCGATCGTCATTCCGCGCTAGCGGAGTCCCGCGCCTAGCGCCTGTTGAACAAACGACGGATGCTGGGCATCGGGTGCATGGCCACATCGTGCTGCATCGGTGGTCATGAAAGCGTTTGTTTGCCGGTGCCGGGCCAAGCAGCCGCCACTTCTTGATCCGCGCAACTTGGTTTGTGAATGGGCCAAAGGCGGAAGTGTGCGCAAACGTTAGAGCAAAAAGAGGTGCCACTGGAAGCTCGCGTCCAGTGTGCGCTACGTCACGCGCGACTTGGCTTTGTGGCATTGGTTGTCGAGATCGCGCAAAGAGACAACGCCGAACGGTTCCTAACGAGCACTGGTAGCGAGCTACCAATGGCACCCGCTGCGCAGTCAACACACGCCTGCGTAGCGCCGTCGTCTGCGCAAAATGACTGCGTAGTGTCACACTCTGATTGATCCTTTTGTCGCTGCGCGACGCAGACTTGAGGGCGTTCGGGCTAACCAATCAATCGTGGTCGCCGTGTGAGTGCTTCACGGCGCGATAGACCATCAGGAAGATCCCGCTGGCGAAGAAGCCAATCACGAGCCCGGCGATCGCGCCTGCCAACGCACCCCCGTACCATGGCAAGTCCCAATCCGGGTTGAAGTGCGCGAGGGCTGCGCCGACTCCGGCACAGACAACAATCGCGGCCAGGATGAAGATTGCCTGGAGAATGTTATCGCGTTTGCGAATGTTCGGTCCAACGATGGTATCAGCGACAACGTTGTACGTTTGGCGACCCGTCATCGGCTGTTCCGCGTTGGGGTCCACGGGATTCGTCGCAGAAGAATTTGGCGGAGGTTGATGTTTGTCGTCCGACGTTGGAGGGTTCATTGCATGCTCCGCTGACTATTGGTTACCGGGTAGCCCAGTTTGCTCGCCAAACTGGGCGGAGCAAGAGGCAAGGCCTGTCGCGACGTGAACCACGGCTCAGGCAGTACTGTCGGCACGGGAAACGCTCTAGCGGAATGGTATCCGTGTGACATAGTAAGTGCCTCTTGCTGCGCTCAGTTTGGCGAGCAAACTGAGCTACCCGACCGTCGCTCCCAATTACTCAATAAGGATTGTCGTTGTTTTGGGTAATATCGGTCCATCAACCGCGCCTTCAGGTGGAATGGGATCCACGATGTAATTTGCTTGCCTCTTGCTGCGCTCAGTTTGCGAGCAAACGGAGCTACCCGGTGGCGTGGCAAAACGGTTCCTGGCCTTGCATGGATTCTCGCACTACCGGAACGGTTGGTCCGCGCTGGAGAGGGTGACTTGCACGTCGGTGACATCGCTTGGACTGATCCGTAATGTGCATTCCAGACGCGTGGACAAGTCGCTGTGCGCCTCGACTGTGAAATATGTGGTCACGTTGACCATGTCCAGGCGTTCGCCGTCAGCATCAAAGAACTCGACGACAAACTCAAAATCATCCCAGGCGTAATCGGATTCGTTCTTGAGCGTCAAATAAACCCAGCATTCCTTTGTATTGATGCGGACAAAATCGGCGTTCAGTTCTCCGGCTTCCATGTGCACATCAGCTATCTTGATCTGTTGCTGGACATCCACGAATGCTACGTCGCCGCCATCGCCGCGGATGCCGCGGATCTGAGCGATTTGATAAAAGGCGAATACGGCAAACAGCAGCGAGAGGATAATTGGCGCAATGACAATCCAGCGATTTTGAAACGCCTGGCAGTGAGGGCACTTTGTTGCCGACGCATGGATTGGTTCCAGGCAACTTCGGCAAGGTTTGGTATCGATCGGCTGGCTGTCCATGGAATTGCACCCCTTGGCGTTGTTGAGCTGCTGCCCATACTCCCAATCCTCGATTGAGAACGCAAGTTCTTTCCATCGTCTTACTGTTGAGCGGGGCACTCAATACGCGCACCGTTCCAAACAACGAGCGGGACGTGTAGCCCAGACGCCCCTACGTCTGAGTGCCGCAGGCACAAGAGGATTGCATCAAAGGTGCGCAGCCAAAGAGCTGCAATTCAAAGCTGCAAGCGCTGGCCTTCACATCAACTCTGCCCTCTTGTCGCTGCGCGACCCAGACGCAGGAACCGGGTAGCCCAGTTTGCTCGCCAACTGGGCGCAGCAAGAGGCAAGGCTTGGTGCGAAATGGTCGCTCGCAAAGCGACTTGATAGAGAGCGTCGTTGAATTTGATGCCACCGATCCATCAACCGCGTCTCAGGCGGAAAGGGATGCACGTTGTAAATCGCACGCCTCTTGCTGCGCTCAGTTGGCGAGCAAACTGAGCTACCCAACTTTAGCGCATCAACAAGCTGGGTCACAACTCCACCCAAGAAATCGGCACGTCCACTTTTTCATCCTGTACGTACCAACGCGCTGAACTCCAACGCCAATCGGTCGCCACTTTCACGATACCAGCTCGAACAGGATTCAGGTGAATGTAATCCAACTTCTCCAGCAGCTTGCGTTCGGTTTCAATCTCGAACGTGTGGTTCTTGGGTTGCCAGAAGTGGTCGCCAGGGCCGAACCCCGTGAAGTAGTTTGGCGCGTGCTCCGCGTACCAGCGACGGATGGCGAAACTGCTCATCCGCTTCCAACCGTGTAAGAACCGCCGCAGTTGGCCCGTTTCAGGCAGCCAGAGCAAGGCATGCACATGATCAAGCATCAGGACGTAGCCCAAGCATTTGGCCGCCATGGCCTGAAGTTGATGACTAAGCGTGCTGAGAACGATCTTCTTGGGCTCGTCAAGATCGAGCAATCGTCGGCGTTTGAAAACGGAGAACGTGACGAAATGGACGTAGAGTTGGTCGGCGTATGTTTGTCGCCGGTCGACCATGTTGCCCCTGTCGTTCTTGTGAGATCGGGTATCGGGTAGCCCAGTTTGGCGAGCAAACTGGGCTACCCGGTTTAAAACGGCGTGAACTGCGAAACGGCGCACCAACTTGGGCCAGCGATCAAACGAAATTTATCGCCAAGACAGACTTCGTCAATAAACTCTACAAACGATGCGGCCATTTGAATTATGGTGCTTCTATCGTCGGGGAATACAAAGATTCCATATTCATGGGTGCAATCATCCCGACAGTCTTCTGGATCCCAGACAAAAAGGTCTCCTCCAATCGTGTCTGCAAACGGAATCATTCGTCGAACGAAAGCTTCGTCGCCGTACACCTCTACTAGCGATTCTGAGACGGCTTCCTTTCGAACGAGGTCAATAAGCGCCTCTAAACTTCCGCTTCGTTTTTCAGAATACCCCGGTGCGAATATGTTGAAGTACTCGCTGATTTCACCCGCACCGATTTGTCTTACGAAGCTTTTGTAACTCTCGGGAAAGTGAAATCCGAGTGATTTCTCGCACTCGGCCATGTCCTTGCGCGTCGGTTTTTTCTGCGGCTTACTAGGCGGTTGAACGATTTCAATGCGCTGTAAGAGCTGTTGCCACATATGCCGTTCCAGTCATAACCTAATCTGCGAGCAATTGACGGTGCCGAGATGCTGTCGGTGACAAAGCCAGTTTGCTCGCCAGACTGGGCAAGGCAAGAGGCATGGCCAGACGTGAAGCCGTCGCTTTTCAGGTGACTTGACAAGTGGCCGTCATTGAATCGCGGAATGGCATCCACGTGACATCGTACATGCCTCTTGCTGCGCCCAGTTTGGCGAGCAAACTGAGCTACCCGTTCCTATTCTCATTCGCCTTGCGATTAATCTCACCCGCCCTCCACGATGTGGCAATAACTGTCATACCGCCTCGCATCCAGCAGGTCATCGGCCACGGCGTCTTTGACGGCGCAGTCGATCTCGTGCGTGTGCGTGCAGTTGGGGAAGCGGCAGCGGCTGACGTAAGGGCGGATGTCGCGGAAGAAGCCGGCGACTTCCTCGGGGATCACGTCCCAGAGGGCGAACTGCCGGATGCCGGGCGTGTCGACAACGTAGCCGCCGCCGGTGAGCGGCAGGAGTTCGGCCGTGGTTGTGGTGTGGCGGCCCTTCTGGGTTTCTTCGCTGACGTGACTGGTGCGAAGTTGCAGTTCCGGATCGATGGCGTTCAAGAGCGAGGACTTGCCGACGCCGCTTTGGCCGGAGACGGCCGTTTCTCGGCCAACCATGTGCTGGCGAAGTTGCTCGATGCCAAAGCCGGTGGTGGCGGATGCAAAGATGACGCGATAGCCCATCTGGCGATAGACTCCGGCGAGTTGCTGGAAGTCGGCCAGGTCGACAAGATCGGCCTTGTTGATGCAGATGATGGGCCGGATGCCTGACTTCTCCGCTGTGATCAGGTAACGGTCAATCAGGTGCGGCTTGATGCCGGGCTCCGCGGCACTGGCCACGATCAAGAGTTGATCGACATTGGAGACAATGATGTGCTGCCGGCCGCGGCTTTCTCGACTGACAACGCCGGAGCGCGGTTCGACGCGCTCTATGATGCCTTCGCGGAGTTCGCCATCGACGGGCCGAATCATCACGCGATCGCCGGCCACCACTACATGTCGGGCATCGGTGGCCAGGGACTTCAACAGCCGCCGCGTGGCGCACTCGTAGAGTTCGCCGTCATCGGTCTGCACCGCACTCTTCAAGCCGTGCACATTTAGCACGCGGCCGGCCAGGCAATTCTCCTCATCGATATCGATGTAAACCTGAAAGCCGGCGTCGGCCTCGTCGGCTTCGACTCCGATGACCGTCCGCCGCCGCGAGATCTTCCCTTTGCCGGAGACGCTCTCTTTGGACGCCGTATCTTGCGAAGCATCGTCCGCCTCGGCATCAAACTTTTGAGCCCAGTCTTTTTCGCGGGTGCGGACCTCCCGGTTCTTGCGGAAGTCCGTGCGGATCTTGCGGCGTTTCTTTTTCTTGGACATCAAGCAGGAGCAATGAACCAAACGTACGAAATTGCGGAGCGTACTCTCACTGGTTCATTATGCGGACTTTCGACGATGTGTCATGCCACCGGGTCCTGCTGGGTTGTTTCCGATGGAAGGCCGGGCTGTGGTTTTGGGCTGGCGGGCTTATTCAATCACACGGATCTTCAACCGCCTGACGGCGATTCCCTCGGCGAGATCCCAAATGACGGCTTCGCCGTTTCTGTCACCGGCAGCCAGGAACTTGCCATCGGGCGAATAGCTCAGGCATTCGACCTCGGCCGTGTGCTCAAAGCGGCGAGCGCCGTCTGCGGACAGGCACCTTTCCCGCAGAGTGCGGCAGCGCCAGCGGACTTCGGCGTTTTCCGCCTCCATTCCGGCGCGCAGATACGGCTCGCACACGGAGCCCAACGCTTGCAACTCGGCCATGGCCGCCTCGCGCGTGGCGTAGTCTTCCTCGGTTTCGAAGACGCGGATCAAGCTTTGAATTCGATTGGCCGTTTGCATGTCCGGGGTTGAGACATCAATCACGCACGCGGAACGAGATGCGGTGAAAGCGATCAGGTTCTCATCCGGCGAGAACTCAATCCAGTCCGAGCCGCCTTTGATGGTGTATTTCAGCTCGTAGGTGTTTGCGTCATACACGCGGTGCTTGAGATCCCAGACTGAGACCCCAATCAATGCTCCGCTTTTGGAAATGCTGACTCGCGCCGTGATTGACTCGAAGCGTTCAGAGGCGAAGAGTTCTTCGTAGGTTTCCGTGTCAAACACGCGCATTGCGTGACTGTCCCAATCAGCCACGATGATCCGTTTGCCGTCGGGCGTGAGTACCAGGTCGGCAAGCCGCCGTTGTGCCGCCTCGAAGGAGGCAAGTTTTTCGCCAGTTTGCACGTCCCAAAAAGCGACGGTCGTATCGTCACTGCCGGTGACGATTTGCTTGCCGTCCGGGGTGAAGGCCACCGCACGAACAACTTGCTCGTGCCCGGTGAGAGTGCGGAGCAGTTCGCCCGACGGCAGGCTAAAGATGGGAGTTTCTTTGCCGGCATGTCCGATGGTGACGAGCGTTTCGTCCGGTGAAAAGACCACGCGGCCGATGCCGACACCCTCTTTATAAGTAAGCACGCGCTGCCAGGTTTCGGTCTCCCATACGCTGACACGACCGCCAACATCCGGCTGCCAGCAACACACGCCGATGTATTTTCCGGAGGGAGAAAACGCCACCTGATGTACGCGAACATCAGTGATCCGCTGAGCCATCAAGGTGGAAGTGAGCCCGGCAGTTGCGATGCTGACCACCGTGATTGCTTTGAGCAGAACCCGGAGTTGTTTGGATGTGTTCATCAGTTATTCCCTGACAAATGGACTGAGCGTGCGCTCGCGGGAAGCCAATCCCTTCAATCATTCAACCACTTCATTCAGCCACTTCATTCAACGTTGTCATTCAACCTCGATACCCAGATCCGCGAGCTTCCAGACCAATGCGGTGGTATCCATCAACGCCGCGGAAAACAGTTTGCCATCGGGCGAGAACGCCATCCGTCCGGGGTTGATGTAGCCAAGCCGGCCATTGATGGTCACTTCGCCAAGTGTTTCACCCGTCTTTGCGTTGAGGAAGTGGATAATCTCAACGTCCGCTTGCCATGCCGTGACGGCAACAATCTGACCTGTGGGCGAATAAATCAGCTGACCTCGGCGGCCGTCAACGATGAAATTCCACACAGTGGAATTGTCATCCAGGTCGTGCATGACGTACTCGTACTGACCTTCAAAGGAAGCCCTGCGTCGCGGGTTCTCTTCCGTCGGGTGGTAATGAGTGAGCAGGATCCGGTTGGAATCCGGCGAAAACCAGCCGTCCTCAAACGGTGACTCCGTGTTATTGATGCGGCTGACAACTTCGCCGGTTGAGCTGTCCAAGAGCTCGACGCCAGTCCGAAACCGCGCCACAAGCAAACCACTGGGCGCGATGATGCAATGCTCATCCGGCGGCGGAAACCCTCCAGGCTGCGGACCAATTTTGGCTTCGGTGAGCAACCTTCCGGTTTGCACGTCCCAAACCCTCAAGTATGGCGTGTCATCGGCCCAACTGATCACGCGTTGCGAATCGTCGGAAAAGCCGACTTCACGACGGCCGCCATGCCGACCGTTCCCCTGCCAGTGATAGACCTTTTCGCCAGTCGCACGGTTCCACAAGCAAACCGTGTCATTAAGTGCACTGGTGGCAATCCATTTGCCATCGGACGAAACATCCATGCCGCGGACCCAATGTTCGTGCGTCAAGACGAACTGCTGCTCACCAGTTGCGGCGTCCCAAACCCGGCACGTGCCGTCCATGGCGGCGGTCACAACGTGTTTGCTGTCAGGAGTGAATTTGACGCGATCGACATGGTCGGTGTGGGCGTCTTCGATCTTGCCGACAGCGGCACCTGTTTCCAAATCCCAAACGGCGATCATGTAGTTTGCAGAGCTGGCGATGCGTTTCTGGTCTGGACTGATGGCCACACCCGAGAAGGCGGGTTGACCTCCATGAAAGCGATGGACGATTTTTCCCGTTTCTACATCCCAAACAAATATGTAGTTCGTCCACCTGGGAGTTCCCTCGTCGACGTCAATCGCGGAAATCAGATACCGGCCATCGCGTGAGATGGTGGTCTTGCCAATGAGATGACATCCCTCTTCGGGCGTTTCAAATTGCCGTTGCACTGCCTGGCGGTCAGCGTCCCAAATGTCAATCTGGTACGTGCCGTAGCTTTCACCTTCACTCCCCACCAAAAGCCTGCCATCGGGCAAGTAGCCGACAAAGCCCATCCTGGAGAGGCTTGGCATTTGCTTGGGTGAGCCCGATTTGTTCCAGTCCCAGGCATACAACTCGCGTTGCGTTGCGACGACGAGCGTTTGTCCATCTGGCGACAGCGCAATGTCATGAAGTTGAACGGGTTGGTCCGAGAGCGGGATATCAATGATCGACCGGAGCGTCTTGGCGTCCAAAACCATAAGGCGTCCGCGTTCGCTGCCGAGTGCAACAAAGTTGTTGTCGTGAGAGAGCGACACGTCGCCCCAGGTTCCGTCGGACTGCGAGATATTGTCGGTCGTCGCCAAGACTTGGAGCGATTCCGTATCCACGATTTGCAAACGTGCACGACGCGAGCCATCGGCTTGCCTTTCAACAATGACCGACGCGAGCCGAGAACCATCGAGCGAAACCTCACCAGCGCTGACGTTGCTCACGCCCTCTGTAGTGTAGATGCTCGACGGCTGCGATTGACCCGTCTTCACGTCCCACACAAGCGAGATTCCACTTTCCGTCAGCCACACCAGTTGTTGAGAGTTCTTTGTGAACGCCAAATTGGACTGCCAGCTATCCCCGTTGCGGCGAAATCGCGTTGTCCCCAATCGCGCGGTTGCCCCGTAAGGAATCTCGTCCCCATACAGATCAACCGCAGGCGTTTGTGCGTCGCCCTGATGATGGTTGGCTTGGTGGTGCGGAGGTTCGCTTTCCGCAAGCCCCAAAGTGGCAAGGGCAGCGACCAGGCCTAACGCACTTGTCAGCGCGATCAGGCACACAGCGGCGACACGGGAAATCCGTGCGGCAACATTGCGGCGGTCATCAAGGATTCTCGAAATCCGTGCTTCCAGTTGGCCGGTTTTTCGATAGCCGCTGTCATCCAGAAGTGCCACAGTTGCCGGATAAGTCTGGTGGTTGCCCATCCATTCCGCGACTTCCAGCAATGTGCGGCCATACGAAGGCGGATCGACAACGGACAGCACATAGTTATCGCAAACTTCCTCCCGCGAATGCCGAATCAACCGCAGCAGAATCGCCACGAGTGGGTGAAACCAATAAATGACGCCCACAATGTTCTGCAACATTGCCACGAGCGGATCGCGGCGGATGACATGTGCCATCTCATGTAAAAGGATCTGCCTCAGTTGCGATCGCTCAACATTGCCAGCGAGATTGGCCGGCAGCACAATTCGCGGCGTCCAGATGCCAGCGACGAGCGGCGAGCCGATCTCGGCGGAAACCAATAGTTGCACGCGGCGACGGGTTCCCAAATCGTTACAAACATCATCAAGCACGGACGCAATTTCCAACGGCTGTGACTTTGCCGGGAAGAGAGTTGCGCGGCGGAGCATGGCTGCGAGACGAGCCCAGCCGCGGATCAAACGTACGAGGAGCACAACGGCGCCCACCGCCCAAGCGGACAATGCGAACAGAGCGACGAGTTGCAAGGTGGCCAGCGAGTTCGTCCCGGCTGTTTCCTCGACCGGTGAAGGAACAGCCGCTGTTGATAGAGGCTTGTCGCTTGTGTTGTCCAAAGCGGACGAAGTCTTGCTGTGGTTGTTGGGTCCAGTGTCTTTGTCGGAATTAGTCGGGCCTTCCAAGTCATTTGCACTCTGCACGTTGGCACGCTGTGGAGATTCGCCATCGAGTGACTCGTTCAAGGCTGCATCCGTGAGCTTTGTCGATGCTCGATTGCGCGGCGCGGGGCTTGATGCCATTCTGGCCGTAGAATTCTCCGACGACGCGGCGGTGGACAGAGGTGGAGACATGACAATCAACATCCCGCCGCCTGACGCTTGCGCAACAAGCACTATGCCCGGAACTGCCAACAATAACACGAGCGCCGATGTTTGGATCCGGTTTCGCGCGGCGGCATTGCGACGAAAAACATATGTCGCCGCCAATGCCACTGTTGCAATGAGAGTTGCCTGAACAATGACGTTACCCATCGCCAAAGCGATGGAATCAACGGAATGCATATCCGCGTTCATGCGTTTCCCCTTTTTGCGCGTTTGGCTTCCGCCTCTTCGATCATGTGGCGGATGCGTTGGGCCTCGTCAGGGCTGAGCCCCTGATATTCAATCAACGCGGTGACCATGTTGGCGGCCGAACCTTCAAAGAAGCGGTCGACCATATGAACGACCTTCGCTCCTAGAGAAACACGGCGTGGGCGGTTGGCCGCGTAGACAAAACTCCGGCCATCGCGGCGGTGTTTGAGCCAGCCCTTTTCCTCCAAGCGAACGAGCATTGTTTGAACCGTATTGCGGGCTAGCTTTCGCTTGCTGGCCAATGCTTGACGCACGTCGCTGACGGTCACTTCACCGCACGACCACACGATTTCCATGATCTCCCGCTGCGCCGCCGTCAATGGCGGCATCGAAGACTCTGACATTGAACACTCCTGAGGCCGTTCACATCTCGCGGTGGCTAACACCTTGCCCGGCGACTTTCGTTCACGTTGTTTAACGCCCAGTTAACAACGGAACATGGTTGCCTACACGATGTCGGCTTTATAGCCTACGCGCCGTAGGCGTGTCAAGTTTTTGGCCGATGCGGGAATCGCATTGCCTCGGCGGCTTTTTTCCAACTAGAGATCCCCACCAAATACGTGGAGGTGTTTCCCAGCAGAAACCAGGCACCAAAGTCGTCCACCTTTCTCGCAACGCCAATAGAGCCAGCTGCACGCACACAAGCGCGCCAATTCAGCACGATGATGTGCCAAACCGCACTCCGCAATGGTGCGCATTTCGAGCTGTCGTGCGGCAATAGCACAAGCTTTCGCACGCGCGTGCAAACGTATCTGCCCTGGCACGCAAAATGCTTCCCGATCGCAACGATCGAGCAACCTGGCTGGGTTGCAAGGCTCTTTGGCACGAAGCATCGCACATCAGTATGAGACTCAACATCTTGAGGATCGAACCTCGTCGGGACATCCTGCGCGCTTTGCCGCTGTTTGGCTTGCTGTTTTTCTTTGGCGGCTGCGCTCCGGAAGAAACACGACCGGCCGAGTTCGTCTCGACTGAGCTCGTCGTTAACCTGCCAGCGGAAGGGCAAACCGCTGTCATGGCCGCTTTGGAAGAACATTGCGGAACGCCGTCCAACCCAAAGTTCCTGGGAGATGACAGCGCCGAGACCAAAGCCGCGATGGATATGGGTCGAAAGATCTACGAAAGCCGCTGCGTCCCATGCCATGGCTACTCCGGTGACGGGGCCGGTCCTGCCGCGGAATACCTGTGGCCGCCACCGCGCGATTATCGCAAAGGCATTTTTAAGTTCACCTCAACAAACCACGGGAACGGCGTCCCGCCCACGCGCGATGACTTGCGGCGCATCATCACCGAAGGTGCCCCGGGCACGGCGATGCCTTCCTTCCGGCTATTGAAGGACGAAGAGATCGATGCACTGGTGACGTATGTGATCGCTCTGACGCATCGCGGCGAGTTGGAGATTCTGCTGGCGCAAGACTACGAAGCCGACGAAGAACTCCTGCCTGAGCGAGTGCAAGATGAGATTAACTACGTGCTCGACGGTTGGGCCAATGAGGAACAGCGCATTCTGCGTCCTGCCTGGGAAGCGATGACCGAATACAACGAGGCGAACATCCTCAAAGGCCGCGAGTTCTTCCTGAATCAAACCGATGGTTGCGTGAAATGCCATGGTGCGGACGGGAAGGGTTCCGGCGCCGGCGATGTTGGCGAGGACATCTGGGGCTACGAATATCCGGCGGCGGACTTGACCACTGGCCAGTTCCATGGCGGCGGCAAACCGGAAGACATCTATCGCCGCATCTACGCAGGCATCAAGGGGTCGCCCATGCCGACTTTCGTCAACACGCTCGGCGACAACCCCGAGGCCATCTGGAACCTCGCGCACTATGTGCGTTACTTGGCAGATCAGGCACGGCGAGATGTGGCAGCGCAACAATTGGAGCGGCAAGCGCAACAGGCTGCGGGGCTGCTGAACGAAGATGATGCGTCCGAAGAGGATGCACCCGCTGACGATGGCTGATCGTTACTGTGTCGTCCGTGGACAAAGAAACAACACCTGCGAATGAAACTGCTCGCAACTCTTCTTGGACTCGATTGAGATGGACGAGAGCGCGCTTCAAAAAGAACTGGACGAACTCAAGTCTCGGGCGGCGGAACTTGAAAACCGCCTTGGCTCAGTGGAAGCCAACCAGGACTGGAGGGCAACTGAGTACTACGCCGCTTACTACGCAACCACCGGTTTCATGCTGGGAATGGTTGCCGCGGTGGCGAGCTTGTTGGTCAACATCATTGGTTCTTTGGCGATTGGTCAACACCCGCTGCGATTGGTCCAGGTTTACCTGACATTCCCGGTCGGCGAGAAGGCGCTTTCCCTGGATAGCGGTGTGGCGCTGGCAATTGGCTGTTGCCTTTACATTGGCACCGGCGCGCTGTTGGGGATTCTCTTTCAGTTGGTGCTGACGCGCCTCGCCTCTGAGGGCACCTTTGTCACGAGGTTCTTGGTCGCGACAGGCTTGTCGCTGGCTGTCTGGGTAATCGGCTTCTATCTGATCTTGGCCTGGCTGCAACCAGCACTCTTTGGCGGAAACTGGATCATTGATGAAATTCCTTGGGTAATCGGCGCCGGCACGCATCTTGTGTTTGGTTGGACAATGGCCGCGCTTTACCCGCTGGGACTCTATACCCCTTATCGACGTGAGACGGAAAAGGCATGACGGACGACTTGCGAACGGACCTGCTGCCAGCGCAAGACACTCTTGTGGACCGCAAGATTGTCCGCTGGTATTTTCTGGCGGCCATCACCTACCTGTTCATTTCGCTGGTGGGCGGATTCTTGATGGCGCTGCAACTGCTCAATTGGAATCCGCACAGCAACCTTGAATTCGCCTCGCCTGGGCGTTGGCGAATGATCCACACGAATGCCATCGCCTATGGGTTCTTGGCGAATGCTTTTTTGGGAGCTTTGCACTGGGCCGTGCCGCGTTTGACGCTTCGGCCTGTCGCCAGCCGCATGCTCTCTTACGCGATTTTTTGTGCCTGGCAGGTCGTTGTCGTCGCCACCGCGGTGGGACTCGTCCTGGGCGAAGCTCAAGCTTTGGAATGGGGCGAAACGCCTGTCTGGATTGACCCTGTCGCGCTGCTGGGACTGCTGCTGGTGGCGATCAACTTCATGACGCCCATCGTCAAGGCCAAAGGTCCCCTGTACGTAACGCTTTGGTACTTCATGGCCGCGTTTGTCTGGACCTTTTTGACCTACGCGATGGGCAACTTTGTGCCGGAATACTGGCTGTCCGGTTCCAGCGCCGGTGCCGTGGGCGGATTGTTCATTCATGACCTGGTTGGGCTATTTGTCACGCCGCTGGGCTGGGGGTTGATGTACTACTTTGTGCCCATCATGCTTTCTCGCCCCATCTGGAGTCATGGGCTATCGCTGATTGGTTTCTGGGGATTGGCGTTCTTCTATCCACTCAACGGAATTCACCACTTCCTCTACACCCCGATTCCCATGTTCCTGCAGTATGGCGCAGTGATCGCCACCGTGGCTGTGGAACTTGTTGTGACCACGGTAATCATCAACTTCTTCGCCACGCTTTGGGGCCGAGGACGTGAGTTCTGGGACAACATCCCCATCCGCTGGTTCTACACCGGCATGGTGTTTTACTTCCTCACCTGCTTGCAGTGTGCGTTGCAAGTGACACTGACCTTCCAAGCACTGATCCACTTTACTGATTGGGTGGTGGGACACGCCCACCTGGTCATGTTCGGTGTGTTCAGCCTATGGCTGTTGGGCATGATGACTTACTTGTTCCCGCGACTGCTGGGGGTGGAGTGGTACAGCCGTCGCTTGCTGGAATGGCATTTTTGGCTGTCGGCCATTGGCATTTTGGTAATGGCTTCTGACCTGATCCTGGGCGGTGTTTTGCAAGGCTATTGGTGGGCTTCGCTGGAACCGTGGGAAACTTCGGTCGATGGTTCGTATCCCTTCTGGCTGGTGCGGGTCTTCGCCGGTGTGGTGATCGTCGCCGGCCAGATCTGTTTTGTTTACAACCTCGCCAAGACTTATGGGCTGGCCCGCAAGGCTGGCACACTGAGTAGCGCAGCAGCCAACGAAGCTACGGCCTAGGCAAGCTGACATTGAAGACAACGCGACGTTGAATGGAAATCGCAAATCATGTTTGAAAGTAAATCAGGCATTTTGGCTATCGCCGGACTTGGGTTCTTCGCACTGGCATTTGTGTCCAATGCGTTGCTCCCCGCGTTGATGTACCAGGACTTGCCGGAGCAAACGGTTGAAGAAGTGGTCAACGCCAACGTGCTGGTCCAGTTCGAAGACCTGGCCAAACGTTTTCCGGATGCCTTCTCGGAGCACTATGGAGAGCCCACGAAGGAAGCCTGCGCGGAAGCTTTGGAACTTGGCCGCAAGATCTACGTGGGCGAAGGCTGTTGGCACTGCCATAGCCAGTTCATTCGCCCAGTCTCCAATGAAGACGAGCGCTGGGGCCCTGTCGCGGAAAGTTGGGAATATCAAAATGAACTGCAACGCCCGGTACTGTTCGGTACGCGTCGCGTTGGTCCAGACCTCAGCCGCGAAGCAGGTGTTCGTTCCAATGACTGGCACGCCGTGCACTTCTATCAACCGGATATGGTTTCGCCGAACTCGCCGATGCCCCGCTACGAATGGTTCTTTGACGAGTCTCCCGACGCGCCGAACAAACGCGGCCTGGCCATCATCACCTTCGTGCAATGGCTCGGGAGCTGGCGTGGCGAATATCCTTCGTACGACGAACTGCCTGACATGAGCGTCACGGAACTTCCTCCGCCACCACCACAACCTGCGGTCCAGAACGGAAACGCTGCAGGCGGAAATGGTGATGGCGGACAGGCAAACAACAACTGATAAATTGCGTGAGAGTGTGGAGCGGAGCCAAAAAAATGCAACAGGCCACTCAAAAACCATCCAGCGCCGGAAAGTGGGTCACACTGCTGCTCGCCGCAGTCATTCTGCTGCCCAGCCTCTGGGGGTTTGGCAGCAAGCTGCGCGAGTTTATCTGGCTGCTCAGCCACGACGTTGACGGCGCATTCACCTTGATGCCTGTCACCAATTATCTGTTGGCCAGCATTGGCTTCTTCCTGCTCTTCGCTTGGGCCGTGATGGGCGGAATGTTCACCAATGTCGAACAGCCAAAATACACCATGCTGGAACGAGAGCAGCGCCTCAACGAACAGTTCCGCCGGAAACGAGCAGGCGAAGCGCATAATGGAGAATCCGCATGAGCGAACAACCTGAACCCCAACGCACCCAGGGCGATTCCGCCGAAAAGGAACACACGTTTCACCATTACAAAGGCAATTTCATCCCAGGCGCCATTCATTTGATGTGGGTGACGTTCTGGATCATCGCCATTGTTTATGTTCTCAGCTGGTTAGTTCCCGCCATGCAGACCGAGCTTGTCAGTCCTCCGTAAGGCACTCTCGTATGACGGCGCTCAGCTCGGATCAAGCGAAGGAAACGGCTTCGACGGAGTACGATGTCTGCGATTATTGCGGACTGACTCTTGGCGGTTGGCGCAAACAACGTAAGGCCACACCCGCGGGGAGTTCTCGCGTGTCGCCTGCCGGCCAAAGCGCTGCTGCTCCAGTTGTGGAGTATTGCTGTTTTGGTTGCCGCTTTGCCGCAGCCGTGACAAACAGCCGGGGCGAGAGCGGCCATCTCGGCTGGATGCTCGCCAGGTTGGGAGCGGCAATCTTCTTTACGCTCAATGTCATGGTCTTCAGCATGGCGCTTTGGGCGGAAGATCTTTACGAACTTCCCACCGGGGCCGATGCCCAATCCGCCGCGGCGCTGCACGGCATCTATCGATATGCGGCCCTGTTGTTCGCCACGCCTGTCTTGTTTCTGCTTGGCAAGCCTCTGGCGGCAAATGCCCTGGACGGCGTTCGCCGGATGCGGATCACCATGGATGCTTTCTTGCTGGTGGGGGTTGCCGCAGCTGTGGGAATCTCGCTTGTGTCGGCAATGTTGGGCGCTGGACCGATCTATCTGGACGCCGCCTGCATGATCCTGGTTTGCGTGGCCGTCGGACGATTTCTGGAAGCTTCCGGACGTTGGAAGACCAACCAGGCATTGGAGCAACTTACCTCGGAACTTCCGGACGACGCGCTCGTCCTGCAATCTGACGGAAGTTGGCAAGAGCAGAATGTCAGCGAGATCCCGCTGGGCGCAGTAATCCGCATCGCCCCAGGCGCGCAAATCCCGCTGGATTGTGTCATCTTATCCGGCCAGGCGAGTGTCGATGAGCGCGCTTTGACCGGCGAATTCCAACCGTCGATCAAAGAAGCTGGCGATCCGGTTTTTGCTGGCTCGCTCAATTTGGATGGAATCTTAACCGCCCGCGTGACGGCGGATGCCAGCGGCGGCGCCATTCAACGGATTGTGCATTTGGTGCAAGAGGCTCGCCGAAGCAGGTCCGGCACGGAGCGTTTGGCGGACAGGCTTACACATTGGTTTGTGCCGCTGGTGATGGGTTTGGCCGTCATCACTTTCCTCGCTCAGGCGATGGCCGATTCCTGGCAACAAGCGTTTCTTGCATCACTGGCGGTGTTAGTTGTTGCCTGTCCTTGTGCCTTGGCTCTGGCAACACCTTTGGCTATTTCTGCGGCTTTCGGCCAGGCGGCGCGTTCACAACTGCTGTTCCGTGATGCCAGTGTGCTGGAGCACCTGGCGAAGATCAAAGTCGTTTGCTTTGATAAGACAGGCACGCTCACCACGGCCGAACCGCGCGTTGAAGGCTTCTTCACCGTCACGGTAGAACAGCAAGATGAGCTTCTTGCCAAAGCCGCTGCCCTGACCGAGCACATCCCGCATGCATACTCAAAGGCGATTCATGAATTTGCTTTTGGTAAAGATCAGCGCGAGAAACAATCACTCATCGCCCACGATGTTTCAACCATCGCCGGACGTGGCGTAACCGGACTCATTGGCAACATACAGGTTGCCCTGGGCAACGAGCTGTGCATGCGAGAGCAGGGTCTGAGATTCCCGCCAGAGTGGGTCGGAAATCCGGCAGAAGATGGCAGCATCTCAAGCGCAACCAGAGTGTTCATCGGTTGGGAGGGATGTGTCCGCGGCGAGTTTGCCATTGCGGAGACAACTCGCCAAGACGCAGCCGATTCGATCTGGCGATTGCGAGAATTGGACATCGATACGCACATGCTCACCGGCGACAACCCGGCCCGCGCAGAAGTTCTCGCGGAGCAGTTGGGCATTGGTTTTGACGCACAATTGTTGCCGGATGAGAAGTTGGACGTGTTGCGAAGTCTTCGCGCCACACATGGCGCGGTTGCTATGGTGGGCGACGGCGTCAACGATGCTCCGGCCCTGGCTGCCGCCGATGTTGGGTTCGCACTCGCCTGCGGAACGGACGTCTCGCGAGACTCGGCCGATGTCTGTGTGTTGAATGACGCGTTGGTTCGCGTTCCCGAAGCGATCTCGCTGGCTCGCCGCACAATGCGAATCGTCAAGCAGAACTTCGCCTGGACGATTGTTTACAACACCATCGCGTTGTGCTTCGCGGCCTCTGGATATTTGTCGCCGGTTTTGGCCACGCTGGCGATGGTGGGGAGCAGCGTCTTCGTGATTGCGAACTCCACACGGCTGGCCGCGAATGTGCCGGACCAACGACAGCCAAGGACAAAAGATCTCACAGCGATAGAAGGCGCAACTTTAATCGTGTCGGCCCCAAATGAAACCAACTCACACCCCGACGGCATCGCGGCTGAAGCCATCAACTCAATAGACTCCACCCCATTCGCTGCCTCGGCAGCTTCCAAGTGAATTCCATGTCCGTTGAACTTCCGCTCATTTTCCTCGGCGGCTTGTTAGGCTCATCCCATTGCGTTGGGATGTGTGGCGGGTTTGTCGTGGCGTTGGGCGGATCGGCGGAGAACGCACGCGCGAATCTCGCCAGGCAAACTGTCTTCAGCCTGGGCCGCGTGATGACCTACACCACTTTCGGCGCCTTTGCCGGCGTGGCAGGCTTGTGGGTCACTCATCGGTTTTCCGCAATGACGTGGCTGCAAGCAGCGCTCGGTATCTTGGCGGGTGTGCTCTTGATTCTGCAAGGCCTGCACGCGGCTGGACTGCTTGGCCGAAAAAAAGCCACGCAAGGAACATGCCTGGCCGCCGGAGCGTTTCGTTCTCTGCTGCTTTCCAAGAAGCTGAGCCACGCACTTGTCGCCGGAATGCTTACGGCCTGTATTCCCTGCGGATTGGTGTATGCGTTTCTGGCTTTGGCCGCTTCCGCGCACAGCTTGCCGTGGGGTGCGGCCACAATGCTTGTCTTTGGGCTGGGCACAGTCCCGCTGATGATGGCCATCGGCGGTGGAGTTTCGCTGATGTCTATTCGCTTTCGTCAGCGAATGCTCAGAATCGCCGCCTGGTGCGTGATCATCACAGGCATCATGGCCATGGCCCGCGGCGTCTACGCCATTCCCCTGGACAACGCCACCGGCATTGAGAGCGCCCCGCCGGCTTGCCCTTTGTGCGCAGGGAAAGAGGTCGGAACCAGCTAACGCACGGCAAGAAGGCAAATCACCGCCTTTTGTCAGTAAAAATCAAGGTTTCCTCCTGGGCACTTCGCTTTTCTTGGCCCCATTTCTCGGGCAAATGCGGTTGATGGCATGGCTAGCTTAGCCATCACTTCACACGCAAATACAACCAAATGATAAGCAAAGGGCCAAGAAAATGATCCGCAACACAAAACCCCTGCTCCTGGCGATGTTCCTCATCGTTGCTACGACAATGCATTCGGAGGCGAAGGCTGGAGTTGAAGCACCTTGGCCCGAGGCGGCACCAGTGGCGGATTCGGCCGCCAATGTGTATCAGAAAGCGCTGGCTTCCACCGTTCTCATTGCAACTGACAAAGGACGCGGAAGCGGGGCACTGGTCGACGTGGAGAAACGCCTCGTCGTGACAAATTATCATGTCATTCGCTCCGGCGCACCCGTGCGCGTTTGGTTTCCCGAGTTTCGCGACGACGTCCTCCTGACCGAGCCCTCGCATTACCTGGGTGCAGAGCCGAGCGCCGCGATCGCTGCGAATATCTACATGTCTGATCCCAAGAGGGACCTTGCGCTCTTGCAGTTGGAGAGCCTGCCCGAAGGCGCCGCGGCTATTCCGTTTGCGGCCGGGTCAGCAATGCCGGGCGATGCAGTCCACAGCATTGGCAATTCAGGGTCTAGCGGCGCGCTGTGGGTGTACACCTCTGGCACGGTCCGGCAAGTGTATTCCAAGAAGTTTCGCGTTAAGAGCGGATTCCTCGTCAACGCCTGGGTTCTGGAAACTCAAGCTCCAATTAACCCCGGCGATAGCGGCGGCCCCGTACTCAACGATGAAGGTGAACTCGTCGGAATCTCGCAAGCGTTCTTGAATGGCGCCAATCTTGTCAGCCTGGCGATCGACATCCGCGAAGTGGCGGATCTGCTGGCGGGAAACAACAGCACGATTGACGCTGAACTCAAAGCACAGCTTGACAAGCTCGAACTCAAATACCGGACAACCGAGCAAGGCGAATTCCATCTGCAATTCAAGATTTCCGAGGACGAATCGCAATTGATTGAGATTCCATCCGCAACCGAATCGTATGCGGGAGTTTCTTTTCGCACGATCCGCGGTTTGGCCCTGACGCTGCCGGAGCGACCATCGCCAGCGGTCATGGAATGGATGCTGAAGTCTAGCCGCGGCCTCAAGATGGGCGCTTGGGAACTGGTCCAGTTTGGTGACAAATACGCCTTGCTGCTGAGCATCAAGGTTCACCACGAGATCAGTCCCGAATCGCTCCGGCAATTTGTTCACGCGGCGGTAAACATCGTCTCTCAAGGACGCAAGGAGATTCAACAACTGCAGGCCGAAGCTCAAGCGGCTCAAATCGCAGACAAGTCCCTAGTGGGCAATTGGATCTTCAAGCCAGCCAACGCTGATGCCGAAGCTGACACGGAACGATTGGCGATTGCCAAGGATGGCACGTTCCGTTTGCTCATCGGCGAGTTCATGACGGTCACTGGCGAATATCAGTACGACGGCAAGAGTCTGTTGTTGCGAGCTGGATCGCGCACTTATCGGAGTGGGACAGTTACAATGACATCCACTGACGCATTCTCCCTGATCGTCGGTCAAAAGACCCAAAGCTATGAACGCGTTCCCGAGAGCAGCGGTGAATCGCAAGGTGCCGCCACGGCGACGCTCGACAACGATAATTCCTAAGCTGTCCGAGATTGGTAGAATTTATCGCAGGTGCGCGGTCATGTACTGATTGGCCGCGCACCTTGATTTTCGCGTCAAGCCTACATTGGTCTCCACCACGAATGGTTGCACAAATGCAGGTCGTGTGAAATCAACGGCAGATCGTGTGAAATCCACCTGGGCGTTGCCCAAAACAAGTCGGCTGTGCTTTCGCCCTGCGGTCATTAGGTCGGCTATTCGCCAGTCAAAAACAGGCGATCTCGGCTGCGGCTCCAGAGAATGCACAGTCCGAAGCTGAGTCACGATCAACAAAAACATTTCTTGGACTGTCTAGTTGGTCAGCGCAGACTGCTACTTCTTGGCTGCGGGTGTGTGCAACGACTGTGGAATTCCCGCTCCGGTTTCTTCAAGCCAAGCCGTCAACGCCGCGTTCAGTTCGCGACACAATTCCGGCTTTTGCAGGGCAAGGTTGTTGGATTCGCCAAGGTCGTCCTCCAGGTCGTAAAGCTCGACGGAATCATCATCAAAGCGGCGAATGAGCTTGAAGGACCCTCGGCGAATGGCTGCGCCAGGCCGGTTGGCTTTGTGGAAGGCAAAGTGCGGGTAGTGGAAGTAGAGTTCCTCGCGCGCAAGTTGCTCGCCGCGGAACAATGGTCGGAGCGATTCACCGTCCGGCTTTGATGATTGATCCAATTGAACGCCGGCCGCGTCAAGGATGGTCGACGTCAAGTCCATGCTCACAACCGGCGTTGCGATTTCTTTCCCTGACTGTGTGACACCTGGCCAGCGGATCATCAGGGGGACTCGCAATCCGCCTTCATAGAGATAACCCTTCCCCTCCCGCAAAGGCCGGTTGTCAGTCGCGCCGGACCAGCCGCCGTTGTCGCTGGTGAATATCACAAGTGTTTCGTCGTCAATCTTGAGTTGTTCCAACTCTGTCAGTATACGGCCAATCGCATGGTCCGTTGCCGTGATCTGGCCGCCGTAGATGGCATTCTTGAGGCCTGCCCCCTCACGACCATTGTAGGGATCAACATATTCCTTCGGGGCTTCAAACGGATAGTGAGGGTTGTACGTCCACAAGCAAACAAACATCGGCGAGTCATGTTCACGCCGCATGAATTCGATCGCTTCGTCAACGAGCCGATCGGTGAGGTATTCGCCTGCCTTTCTCGGTGGCAATGCCGGGATGCGATAAGGATCGAAGTAAGTGGGCGGTCCGCCCAATCCACATCCGCCAATATTGACATCAAAGCCCTGGTTCTCTGGCCAAAACTTCTTGTCTGCACCAAGATGCCATTTGCCAAAGAACCCAGTGGCGTAGCCTGCGTCGCTCAGTCGCTCCGCGAGAGTTGTTGATGCCAAAGGCAATTCATGTTCACTCTTGGGCGGTTGGATCGCTCGATCGTCCGGCCAGAACGATGGCTGGTCCGCTCCATGCTGTGTGATGTGCAGTCTTGCCGGTGCGAGCCCTGTCATCAATGCCGCGCGCGTTGGCGAACACACTGGGGCCGCGGCATAGGCATTGGTAAAGCGAACGCTCTCCGCCGCAAAGGCATCCAAGCGCGGCGTTTGCAACACGGGGTTCCCTTGGCAGGCCAGGTCCATCCAGCCCATGTCATCAGTCATGATGAGCAGAATGTGTGGCCGCGATGTGGCGGTTGGCTCTTGAGCAAAGATTCTAGCGTTCGCAAAGAACGCAAAGAGCATGGACAGGCCGAACACACAAACTCGCTTGGCAAAGCAATTGTTTCTTACAGCGAAGTTGCAATTGCGCGCTGATGTCGTTGCATATCTCATGAAGTGTGCGAACCAATTCGTAGTGTGCTGGTTGTTGGTTTCGAGTCCCAGGGAACTCCCGCTTCCGCGGATTGTCAAGCAAATCCTCACTCAAACCTCAACGTTTGCCCAGCGCGCTGTCCGTTGGATATGCTAGGGCAACGTACGAACAATCTCCAAACGTCACACGACGAAGAGAACCAGCCTCCATGTCTAATTTCCGCAAATATGCGGCCAACGGTTTCATCGTCGCTCTTGCGCTGCTCGTATCAGGGCTCTCCACTGGAGTATACGGCCAACGGCCTGGAACAAACGAGAGATCACAACGCCCGAATATCCTCTTTATTGCTGTCGATGACCTGCGGCCCGAACTCGGCTGCTACGGCGTTGATGCGATCAAGACTCCCAACATTGATCGACTCGCAGCCTCGGGTACGGTTTTCGATCGCGCCTATTGTCAGCAGGCAGTCTGCAATCCATCCCGCGCAAGCATCATGACCGGCATGCGGCCCGATACGTTGCAGGTTTGGGACCTGCGGACTGATTTCCGCGCGCACGTGCCGGACGCGGTCACGATCCCTCAGCATTTGAACAAGTACGGATATCATTCGGCCGCAATTGGCAAGATCTTCCACAACAACATTCCGGATGACGTTTCGTGGAGTGAGGAAAAGCTCTACATCAAAGGCTTTCCCTTTGATCCGGATGCCGTGTACCTGACGGAAGAACAACTTCAGTGGCTGGAAACGCGTAAGCAGGAAATCACCGCGGCCGGGACTGCGGAAAGACGCATCGACCGCTTTGGCATGTGGTATCTCAAAGCGGCTGCCACGGAAATCGCGGACGCACCCGACAATGCATACTTTGACGGCGCTCAAACCGATGTGGCTGTCGCCAAGTTAGGAGAGTTGGCCGAACGTGAAGAGCCGTTTTTCTTTGGCGTAGGCTACTATCGACCGCACCTGCCATTCAATGCTCCCAAGAAATATTGGGACATGTACGATCGCAATGAGATACCGCTCGCGGAATTTCCCAATGAGCCCGAGAACGCGCCGGTCATGGCTGTGAACACCATGCGGGAGCTGCGCAGCTATACGGATTTCAAAGACGCGATGCGCGACAAGACACCTTCTCTCACTGAGGACGAAGCCCGCCGACTCAAGCACGGGTATTACGCCAGCGTGAGTTATGTCGATGCGCAGGTTGGACGATTGCTGGACCGCTTGGATGAGTTGGGAATTGCGGACAATACCATCATCGTGTTGTGGGGCGACCACGGTTGGAAGCTTGGCGAGTACAACAGCTGGTGCAAGATGACGAATTACGAGATTGATGCGCGCGTTCCTTTGATTGTGAAGGCGCCCGGCATGACGCCCGGCCAAAAGTGCGAACGCCTGGTTGAGTTGGTTGACGTGTATCCCACTTTGTGCGAATTGAGCGGCGCGCCAATCCCTGGTGCTCTGGAAGGAAGCAGCCTTGTCCCACTGCTGAAAGATCCGCAAAGCGAGTTCAAGCCCGCCGTGTTCAACCAATTCTTGCGGGAAGGCGTCTGGGTTGCGCCTGACGGCGTGGAATACATGGGCCACAGCATCCGCACTGATCGCTACCGATACGTTCGCTGGGTCACCTGGCCGGAGAAGCAATTTGCGGCGGAAGAACTCTACGATCGCAGTGTCGACCCCAACGAAACGCGCAACATTGCCGGCAATCCCGAACAGGCTCAAACACTGCAACAGCTGCGGCAGCAGTTGGAAGCCGGCTGGCGCGCAGCCTTGCCCAAATCGCAGTCACCCTGAGTTGTTGTTCGTGCGCCGGAATTCGAGCGCGCACTAAACAGTGTTTTGCGCGTGCGATGGGCTGCTTCAGCGAGATTAGCTGATTTCGCTTCGGCGATGCGCGCCGCCGTGAAAAACGAGAAGGGGCTGAATGCAAGTGCTGGAGAGGCGAGCAACGTGGAAAGCCAGTTACCCGGGCTCACTGGATCTACGCTAGATTATTCATCTTCGTCGTCTTCATCCTCTTCGTACTCGTACTCCTCTTCTTCTTCGTCTTCATACTCTTCATCTTCGTTCTCGTACTCGTCGTCCTCAAACTCTTCGTCGTCGGGTTCCTCTTCCTCCTCTTCATCTTCGAGTTCAGCTTCTTCGTACTCGTCCTCTTCGTATTCCTCTTCCTCGTACTCAGCTTCGGCGTCGTAATCTCCTTCCTCTTCCTGGTCCGCTTCCCAGGGCAATGTGCCGGTGGCGAGCGGAGCGCGGTCAGCCGTGCGTTCGGCCAGGACAACTTTGTTGCTGCGTCGCGCGGACGCCGGCGCAGGCACGGGGCTCTTGGCCGGCTCTTTCGGAGCGGCTCGCGATGCGGCCCATTCTTCGGCCGTGATCAGAACTTCCCGAGCTTGCGATCCGTTGTACGGTCCGACGATGCCATCCTCCGACATGAAGTCAATCAATCGCGCGGCGCGGCCATCGCCAATGCCCAAGACTCGTTGCAGCAGGAAGACACTGCGGCGGCCTTCGAGGACGACAACTTCCACTGCGTCGTTGTAGAGTTCGTCGCGCTCGTCCTGATCGGCCGAACCGGCCGCGCCCGCTTCAGCATCAACGGAAAGCTGCACCAACTCGGTCACAAACTGCGGCTCGCGCGCGGCGACAAAGTTCACAACGTCGCGGATCTCTTCATCGCTGACGTAGGCGCCCTGCCCGCGGAGCAGTGTACTGGTGCCTGGCCACAAGAAGAGCATGTCGCCGTTGCCGAGAAGTTTGTCCGCACCCATTTCATCCAGAACCACTCGGCTATCGGTCCGGCTGGCAACCTGGAACGAGATCCGCGCCGGCAAGTTCGATTTGATCAGGCCGGTGATGACATCGACCGTTGGTTTTTGTGTGGCGAGGATCAGGTGGATGCCAACCGCGCGGCTCTTTTGGGCCAGGCGGATAATGTGGCTTTCCACCTCCTTCGGAGCGGTCATCATCAGGTCGGCCATTTCGTCGGCCACAATCACGATGTACGGCAAGTGCTTGGGAACGGCCTCCCAATCCTCGTCTGTTTCCGGCTGCATCCGCTCGTAAAGCTCTTCTTCGCCAAGCTGGTTGTAAACCGACATGTGCCGAACGCCTGCCCGCATGAGCAGGGAGTACCGCTCTTCCATCTTGTCGACGGCCCAAGCGAGGATGGCTTCAGCCTTCTTCATGTCGGTCACAACCGGGTGCATCAGGTGCGGCAGCCGTGAGTACGGCGTCAGCTCAACCATCTTCGGATCAATCAACAGCAACTTGACCTCGTCCGGACGACGCGTCATCAACATCGACATGATGAGCGTGTTCAGGCAAACGGACTTGCCTGTTCCTGTTCGCCCTGCGATCAGCAAATGCGGCAGCGTCGTCAGGTCGGCGACCATGGGGTTGCCGGAGACGTCTTTGCCCAAGTACATGGGGATGGATGCTTTGACGGCCGTGTCATCGCCTTCGGTCATCACTTCACGAAGACGAACGAGTTCTCGCGATGCGTTGGGGACTTCAATGCCAACGGTGTTCTTGCCGGGAATGGGAGCGACGATCCGTACGCTGGGCACGCGGAGTGCCACGGCCAGGTCGTCAGCCAGGTTGGTGATGCGGCTGAGCCTTAGGCCGGCTTCCAGCTCAACTTCAAACTGCGCGATGACCGGGCCGGTTTCGATCTCGACGACGCGAACATTGAAGCCAAAGTTGGCAAAGGTCTTTTCCAGGATATGGGCCTTGCGGCGAACATCCTTCTCTTGCTCGTCATAGCTGGCAGGCTCGGAGTCTTCCAGGAGATCCATCGAGGGAAGCTCGTAGTCGAGATCGTCATCCACCCGACTTGCCGCTTCCAATTGTTCGATAACTTCTTCACGCTCGGCCTTGCGGGTGTTGCGGTTCTTGATCCGCAACATGCTGGCGATGCCTTTCCGCTTGGCGGGCGAAGCTTCTTCCTCCTCGGCAGCTTTGTCCTCTTCTTCCTCAACGGCCGCGGCAACATGCTTGGGCTTCTTGCGTCGCTTCACGCGAACAACAGGTTCGTATTCTTCTTCCTCTTCGTCCTCCTCATACTCCAGTTCTTCTTCATCATGCGCGGGTCGACGTTTCGAGAGCACTTTGCCCACCGCTCGGCCCGATGCTGCCACGCTTTTGCCAGTCAGCTTGAAAACGACGTAGTCCGTACACAACAGCAAGCCGCCGATGATGACGGAGATAGTCAGGATGATAGCCCCGGCCGTGGCGAAGTACGTAGAGAGTACGCCTTGCCCGGTAGCGCCCAAATAGCCGCCGGCGCCAATCACTGGTCCGGGAGCGACCGCCGCAAAGGCCATACTGCTGAGCGTGCAGAAGCCGACCAGGGTCAAGACCCAGCCGTTGAAGCGGACCATGGGTTGGGTGATTTCCCGTTTGGTAAACAGCACGTAGTTCAGCACGCCACCGGAGACAACAACGTAGTACGCGCCAATGCCAAAGAGCGAGAACATCGCTCTGGCAACAAACGAACCAAGTGGCCCACAGATGTTTGTTGTGGTCTCATTGGCCGGATGCACCAGCGCGGAAGGCGGGTCGGCCGGGTCGTACGAGACCAGAGAGACAATGAGAAAGACGTTGAGCGCCAACAGGCCTACGGCCAGAAGGTCGGTCAGGCGATTTCGTGATTCTGCCATGGTTGCGCTTTCGGTCCGGGTGGACTGCTCCGGCGGATTGGTGTCGCAGCGAAGCGAACTTCGCACGACCGCCGAATTCTCAGTTGCGCGCATCCATGCACACGAAATAGGGGCATTCCGTCATCTCCTTCATCGGACGTTTACATGGCGGTCAAAGAGCACTTTCGGTCCGCGGCGGCAAAGTTTGCCTAACCGGCTTCCGGATTGGCGAGCATTGATGCCGGGTGGGGGCAGGTGAACGGACGCAATTGAGAAAGGCAGCCAACGCGGATTTGGGATATTCGCCCCACCGGCAGTGGTCAATTACACTGGAAGCGGACAGAGAACCCCTGCAAGTGAGATTCCATGGCCGACTCCGATTCGAAAGCGACTCCGCCCGGCAGCGTTGACGTTACCGCTATCGCCAAGCGGATTACGCGGAATGTTGAACAAGTGGTTGTAGGCAAGCGCCCCCAGATTGTGATGGCGCTGGTCGCCTGGTTCTCCGAAGGGCATATCCTGCTGGAAGATGTACCAGGCGTGGCGAAAACGATGCTCGCCCGAGCGCTGGCCCGCAGCGTGGGGAGCAAGTTCAAGCGGATTCAATGCACGCCGGACTTACTGCCGACGGACGTGACAGGCGCTTCGATCTTCAATCAGAAGGTGACGGAGTTTGAATTCCGGCCAGGGCCGCTTTTTGCCAACATTGTTCTGGCAGACGAAATCAATCGCACAACTCCGCGAACTCAAGCTGCACTTCTGGAAGCAATGGCGGAAAGCCGCGTAACTGTTGATGGCGAAACGTACGAGCTAGCGCAACCGTTCCTGGTGGTTGCCACGCAGAATCCGATCGATCATGAAGGCACATTTCCGCTGCCCGAAGCTCAGCTTGACCGGTTCTTGTTGAAGTTTCAGCTCGGCTATCCCAGCTTTGAAGATGAGCTGAAGATGTTGGATATCTTGCGGAAAGATCATCCGGTGAATCGGATTGCCGCGGTGGCAAGCGCTGAGGAACTTGTTGCTTGTCAGCACGCGGTGCGGGACGTGCATGTTGACGAGAAGATTCGCGACTACATCATGCGAATTGTGCACACCACACGCGAGCATGAAGATGTGGCGTTGGGCGGCAGCCCTCGCGCTTCGATTGCTCTGTTCCGCACGGCACAATCATTGGCCGCCATCCGCGGTTCAGACTTCGTCAAACCGGACGACGTCAAACGCATGGCCCCGGCAGTGCTTGGTCATCGGTTGATTCTGAAACCGGAAAGCCGGCTGCGTCGAGTGACCACAGCCGGCGTTGTGCAAGAGATCCTGGATGACACGGCCGTTCCGACGATGAGCGGCTCACAAGTTGCCTAGGCGACCCTCGCCAAACGCGAAAGTGAAACGTGCGCGACTCGATGCGTCCTGGTACGGACGCGGTGAATGCGTCATGAAACGTCGCACTTGATAATTCGCCCATCACAAAACAGACAGAACGGTGAGGGTCCGCATTCGACCATGCTGTCACAGGTCAGGTAGCACGGGTCTCCCATGCCCTGGCTCCAGTCAACAGTCACCGTGCTTTCCGCGACGCTGACCCAGTTTTCATCCGCTGCCGGGTCAAAGATCATCTCCAGCTTGACGTTAAAGCTGGAAACGTTGGCTTGCTTGGGGATCCAAGCTTTCTTTGAGCTACCTTCCCCCGGCACGGTGAACTCCCAGTTGTCACCAGCGTCTCTGCCGATGTAGAGAATTGAGTCAACCTTGGCCTCGGTGTTCTCATTGGTTGCCGTGAGTTCCACGCGCTCGCCATCATTGTTGAACAGCGGGACAATGACTGTTGCCTTGCGTTTGCCTAACCCCTTGAGCTTGAGCGACACCGTGCAGTCTTTGCAGATCTTCATTTGCAATTCCCTAGAATCAAGGTGCGGTTTTTGCGCGGCACCCTTTGCCGACGCTTCCTCTGCCAACGTGGCCAAAGAACGATAGGAACGGCCAAAGGGAAATCCAAGTGTTCATTGCTGCGCATTTGAGCAAATGATGTGATCACACCAGGAGTAGTCTGGCGAAGCGCGTTTTCTGAATAGTGCGATCACACCTGGCGCGGCCAGGCAAGCTCACAGTCTGCTCGCGATTGCCAGTGTTGGCATGGGCCGATAGCATGTCAGTGCCGTGCGGTTTCCGAGCGACTCTGAATCTTCCTCGTTTTCAAGTGCCCTGATGACTCTCGTTCCGTATTCACCACTTCCGTGTCAAAGCACGCCGCATATTTTGATGTGCCCCGCTGATTTCTATGGCATCGAATATGAAATCAACGCCTGGATGAATCGCAGCCGGCAAGCTGTACGCGCCGTGGCGATTGAGCAATGGAAGCGGCTGCGGTCGTTGTTGGAAGATGCTGGCGCAAAGATCTCGCTGATGGATCCAATTGAAGGGCTGCCGGACCTGGTGTTCACGGCAAACGCCGCGATGATCTTTCAGAATCAGGCGATCCTGGCGAATTTCCGCCATTCCGAGCGGCAAGGCGAGACGCCCCACGATATTTCCTGGCTGGAGGAACTGGGTTTCCAACTTCGCTATGTGCCGGACGACTTGAACTTTGAAGGTGCCGGCGATGCCCTGTTCTGCGGAGAGACGTTGTTCGCAGGCTATCGGATTCGCAGCGATGCCCGCGGACATCAGACGATTGGCGAGTTGATCAACTGCCGCGTGATTCCGCTGGAGTTGGTCAACGAATATTACTATCACCTGGATACATGCTTCTGTCCGGTAGCGCCGGATGAAGCGATCTATTTCCCTGGCGCTTTTGATGACTATGGCCGCAAAGCGCTCAACGAGTATGTGCCGAAGCTGATAGAAGTTGCCGAGGCCGAAGCGCGCAGGTTCGCGTGCAATGCCGTTGTGGTGGGCAAGACGGTCACAACGAACACGGGTTGCCCACAACTTCACAAGGAGCTTGCCGCGCGTGGATATGAACCCCAGGAAACGCCGCTGGACGAATTCGTCAAGGCAGGCGGAAGCGCGAAGTGCCTGACGCTACGACTGGACGGCGAGGAAGCCGCCAGTTGGAAATACGCAGTGACGAGCTAACGCAGGGCTCTGAGCTGCTCTGCGTCGCTTTGAATTCGCTTTGAGCTGCGCAACGCCGTTTAGTTGATTCGGCGGCGGCCTCGTGGGTCTTGCAAGCCAACGCCGGAACCGGAGTCGCTGGGCCCAAACACGCTATCCACGCGTGATCCGCCGCCCTGGCCACCCGCGCCAACTTGCCGTGGCCCGATATCGCGCGGGCCGATATTGCGGACACCGGCTTGATTCGCCGCGTTGCCTCCTCGGCGGCGGGCATCAGTGTCCGTATTCGCATTGGCAATCGATTCATTCAGCGTTTCCGCGGAGAGCGCTCCACCAGGCTGCAACTCACGTCGCAAAGCGGCGGAAAGCGTCATCAACGGCGGTGCCCACAACATCAATAGCATGGCGGGAACCAGCAGCAGCGCGAACGGCATGATCAGCTTGATGTTGGTCTTGCTTGCTCTTTCGTCCGCTCGCTGACGGATGGAGCGACGCATGCTGTCCGCGTGTTCTCGAATGGTCGTCTCAACGTTGGTTCCCAAACGTTCTGAGTCCGAAACCAAAGCCGAGAGAGAACGAATCTCGGGAGAATCGGTTCGATCCGCAAAGTTGCGGAAAGCGTTTTGAATGGTGCCCAAGCGAGCTTGCTCGTTGACGATTGCCAACTCGAATGCCAGTTCCGGATGAGCCGGGCGGATTTCGCGAGCGACGTGGTCCAACGAGTTTCGCAGCGTCAAACCACCGGCGATGGACATGGTCATCATATCCAAGCTGTCCGGCAGTCCGCCTTCCAGTCTGCCAACGCGGCGATTGCCTTCGGCGGTCAGGCTAAAGCGGGGAGCGGCATAGGCCAGGCCAGCCAGCAACAGACCCACACCGCCAATCCAAAAGACCAATGGCTGCTCTTCAATGCCAACAGCCAGGATGGCAAACAAGGCACCGGTCATGATCATCAACGCGGTAAAAACACGACCGCCTTGAAAGTCCGCGTAAGCATTCTTGCTATAACGTCCCGCGCGGCGAAGATCGCGCTCGACCTGGTTCATTTCCTTGGGGGACTGTTTGACTTGTGCGGCGAAGGACTCGGCCATTTCGCCCAGCGGTCGTTCTTCATCAACATCTTTTTCCGCTGCCAGCCGAATCGCGACCGGATCAGTCCTTTGGATGTAGGCCAGGACAAACCAGAATGCGGCGACAAGGAATATGATGATGCCGAGAATGACAAGGATTTCTGTCATGGCAATTCCAAAGGAGGGCGGAAATGTACTCGTTGTTATTTGCGGCCGGACGGAATCGGGCGACTAGTAAGCGACTAATAATCAGTGCGAAGCAAGCTGAAGATCCATGCAATGCCCAGCAACATTAGCGCGACAGCCGCAAGCAAGATGAACCAGCCGGTCATTGATGCGAAGAACGCATCGCCGAATTCCGGCTCGACAAACAGAATGAATCCCAGATAAAGCGGCAGGCAGAGGATAATCAGCAACGCACCGTAGCGAGCCCCGGCCGTATTGGCACGAAACTGCGAGCGATAAGCCTGGCGGTCCCGAATTACAGCAGCGATACGTTCCAGGGTCACGGCCAGGTTACCACCACTTTTCCGTTGCACGGTCAAAGCAGCGGCAAGAATTCGCAGTTCCATGATTCCAAGCCGGCGGGCCATGGCGTGCATAGCGGCGGAGAGGGATAAACCCATCTCCATCTGGCTGGCCGCTCGGCGGAATTCCCGGCCCAAAGGATCGGCCGTTGATTCGCCAACCAGCTGAATCGCCTGGTCGACGCTTTCGCCGGCACGTACAGCCCGAGCCAGGAGCTCGATCGCCGCAGGCAACATCTTGTACAGTTCGCGGCGGTAAGCGGCTTGCTTGGCCATCAAAATCAGAACGACAACAACCATGGCAACAAGACCCAGCGCCACGGCTGCAAGAATGCTTTCTTGCCAGACATAGATGCCACCGCCGACGGCAAGCCCAACCAGCAAGATCAACAGCATGGCCGCGGTTGAGGTGATCCCCAAGCCGGACTCTTGCACCATTTGATAGAAGCGGCGATCCAGCGCGCTTCCACTTGCCAGTTGCGATTCTTTATCCTCTTCTTGGATTTGCTTCTTGATCGCCTTGAGCGTTTTTTCATCGCCCATCCGGTCATCTTCTTCCCGCCGCTTCAGTTTGCGGGAGTCACGGATGGCCATGACGATGACAATCAAGAACACCAGCGCGACGGCGCCTGCCAAGAGGGAAAACGTCAGCGTATTGAGTTCAAGAAAACCCACGAATGTACTCCGCTAAGGACCGCTTGGTTTGATAACAAACTGCTGTAACAGCGTCCTTGCCGACAACATTTCGTCAGTCGTTGGTTCCGTTATGCCAGCGAGATGCCGGCGGTTTCTTCGATCACGCGTTTGCGGCTGACCTTTTCACTCTTTTCCTTGAGGAGATCATCCGGCAAGTCACCGGAATTGGCATGAATCCGTTCCAGGAAGCGAGGTTGGTAACCGGTTGTGTAGAACTCGCCAACAGCGTCACCGTCCTGGTCAACGCCGGTTTGGCGGAAGCCCATGATGGGTTCAATCACAAACTCGCCATCCTTGACTTCGACGATTTCCAGGATTTGAGTGATGTGGCGGACTCCGCCTTTCAGTCGGGCGACATGCACAAGCAGATCAATACCGGCGGAGATGTATTGCCGAACCACTCGTGTTGGCAATTCAAATCCGGTCATGGCGACCATCATTTCCAAGCGCGCCAATGCGTCAAAGGCGCTGTTGGCATGCACGGTCGTCAGCGAACCATCATGGCCTGTGTTCATCGCCTGCAACATGTCCCAAACTTCGGCACCGCGGACTTCGCCGACGATGATCCGATCCGGCCGCATGCGAAGGCTGTTGCGGACGAGTTCTCTTTGGTTGACCTCGCCGGCGCCTTCGGTATTGGGCGTCCGGGTTTCCATTCGCACGCGATGGCGATTGCGAAGGATCAACTCGGCGGAGTCTTCGATTGTGACAATCCGTTCCGAAGGCGGAATGAACGCGGAGACCGCGTTGAGCAACGTCGTCTTTCCGGCACCGGTTCCGCCAGAGATCAGCATGCTGACGCGCGCCTGAACGGCAGCGGAAAGCAATGTGACCATATCCCGCGTGATGGACCCGTTTTCAATCAGGTCTTCAACACCCAAAGGCTGGCTGCCAAAACGGCGAATGGAAATGGCCGGACCATCTAAAGCCAAAGGCGGAACAACCGCGTGGACGCGAGAGCCGTCTGGCAAACGTGCGTCGACCATGGCGTTGACTTCGTCAATTCGCCGGCCCACTCGGGCGACGATGCGCTGGATGACCCGCATCAAGTGGTCGTCATCGGCAAAGATGACATCCGTCAGTTCCAGTCGGCCATGACGTTCGACATAAACAGTCTGCGAATCGTTCACCAAGATATCTGTGACACTGGGATCGGCCATGAGCTTTTCCAATGGACCGAGTCCAAAGACTTCGTCCATCAACTCATTGGAAAGCCGTTCGCGATCAACCTGGCTCAGCAAACCGGCCTTATTGGACGAGGCATCGCGAGCAAGTGATTGCACCACGCGGCGAAGCTGTGACTCTTCCATCCGCGGCAACTTGGACAAGTCGATCTGTTCGACAAGTTGTTGATGCAGTTCGGCCTTGAGGCGCTGAAACTCGCGCTCCAGCTCATTTCCCTGGGCTTCTCCAGCCAGGGCGTCATGCCCATTCTTGTGAGTCTTTCGTGCCATGTCCGGTCTCAAGATGATGGAGGAGATTCGGCGGTGAATGCAACGGCGGTGAAAAAAATCAAAAGGCCTGGCGTGGCGAATTAATAACAAACAAGTGTGCGGTTATTGGCGGCTAAGAAAAATGCTGGTCGAGCTTCTTCGCCAACTTGGCGATTGCCTTGGTGGCAGGGGATGCCTTGCCGGCTTCCACAAACAAAGCGCCACGATTCAAAGCGCGGTTGGCAACTTTCGGGTCATCCGCAATCTGATGGAAGATCTTCGCGTCCAAGGTGCTTTCGATCTGCCGCCGTGTGAGTTGGCCGGGCTGACCCCAACGGTTGACGATGAGTTGCAGCTTCGCCCGATCAATGCCGTGCGATTCCATCAAGCGACGCGCCGCTTGAGCTCGGCGGACGCACAACACGTCCGGCCGAATGACCAACAAGACGCAGTCACTCAAACGAATCGACTCCAAGCATTCTTCATCGAGTTGAGCATCAAGCTTCCAGACCGCATAGGGAAAGTTGGACCGCATGAGAATCCCCACCCGACGAACGGCCGCGGGGTGCATGGGATCGTCATCGTAGTGTTCGTCGTCTGCCTGATTGTGGGCCAGGATCCGCAATCCGGGATCACGGCGGGCAAGTCCTGCTTCCAAACTTGTGGAATCGAGTTGTTCCCAACGGCGGCAGATGTCATTGGTGCCAACATCCGCTTTCACATCCAAACGAAGCGGAATGTCCGCGACCGTGCGTCCCATCTCGGCAAGCGCGACACCTTGGGGATACCAGCTTGCGAGCGCTCCGGCCAGGTTAACCGCCAGGGTGGTGGCGCCACTTCCCGCGGTAGGACCGAACACGGAAATCAGCCGGCCCCGCTGTCGCGCGGATTGGCGTGATTGCGAGAGGGAATCAACCGCCGTTTCGAATTCAGTTTGCATGGCAGTTTCGCTTTCCAAGTGTGTTGCTCCGGCCGCTTGAACCTGGCCAATCAATGTCGGATCATCCAGTTTTCCCACGGCGAAGACAGGGCCCTGACTCAACGAAGCGGCGCGAGCCGCCAATTCCACGGCTTGCCGCTGATTCTTGCCAATACGAACAACAATCACAGCGGTGTCGCCGGCGGCCAGTCGTCTCTCCAGACTGTCAAAGGGGATATAGTCATCCCCCCGACACTCCAGCCCTGCACCGAGTACCATGCGCCGGGCTGATCGCCCAAGCGCATCGGAATCGTGAACAACAACTGCCCTCATAAGCGGTCTCCTTCCCGAAAAACAAGCTAGATCAAATGACCGGAGTTGGCATCAGCCTCCACCGCCGCCACCGGAACCGCCGCTGCTGGAACCACCAGCTCCACCGGGCGAGATCCCTGGGCTGGTACCACCGGGCAACGTTGGGGTTACCGCTCGAATGCCTGAGCTGGGTTCAATATTCGCACCCGTGACACCACCAGCAAGAGCGGCTGACGCTGAGTTGACGCCGCTACCACCGCCTTGGTTAGAAGGTTGATTGAGCGGAACGGTCAGCCGCGCGGGATTGGCTGCCAGGTCATTGTCTTGCGGATCCATTTTGATTTCGATCGCGCCGACTTCGGCTAGCTCACGCAGCAGGTCATCAAAGGAAAAGCTGTTGTTTGAGAAACCTGAAGTTCCGCGGAAGATGATCGTATCGTAAGGTTCAATTTCAATCTCCGGAGCCGGAGTCGGTGTGGCTTCCAGGATGTCGGTCAACTTGACGGAAGCCTGAGGATTTTGCTCAGTGCTGATTTCCGTACCCTGGTTCGATTCGGGACCATAGAGCACCAAAGACAGGTCGCCATTGTTTTGCGCGGCCATCAACTTGGCACCATCGTCTCGCGAAACGGCCAGTGTGACGTCGGTCAACAACCGCTCAGTGTTGCCGCCAGCAAAGCCACTTTCGGGGCTACCGCCTCCGGAAGAATTGGGGAAGTAAGGCGCACCGGCTTCCATAATTCGCGCGTCTTTGACCAGCAACACGGTCTGTTCCGGAATTGCTTCGTAACCAGGGACGTCGTCTTGTCGTTTGTTACGGAAGAGCACATCCGCCCGAAGGTTGGTCAGGTCTTGTTCGCCAGGCTGGAAGTTGGAGATCGCAACTTGATACAAGCCGCGGTCATCGGTCAATTCTGAAGTCAACGGTGGCCGGTAACCTTGTGAATAAAACATGCTGGCCTGGTAAGGACTGCCCATCGTGATGTTTTCCTTGACCCGGCGACCGACCAGGAACTCTGTTTCACGGATTGTGTTGAGCGGAGGGTTAAAATCATAGACCGTATTTCCTTGGTCATCCATCACCGCATTCCCTTCGGCATCCCTTCGTTCAATGATGTATGCTGGCAAGACCAGTTCGCCGTCGCCAGCTGCTTGTCGCGCGCTCGCCACCAGGCGTCTGACCAATTCCGGCTCTTCAATAAAGCCGATGTCGCTAATCTCCAGCACGCGACCTGGTGGAAGATCGCTAATCGCAATCGCCCATTGGCGCGGCGCTGGCGGCGCTACGACGGTCTCTTGTTGCAAGTAGTTTCTCAAGGCAACAGCGCCAATGATTGCCGCCAGGACGAAGACAATCATCACCATTAAAGTTGCGGCAGAAAGTCGCACGGGATGCCTCCTAAGAACTTTTCCGGGTGCAGAGGGGGTGGGTCATTGATCGCCAATCAAGTCAACGAGAACTGTCGGGCTTGGATTGGCTGGTGAAATGTGAGTTGACGGTGTGTTTGCGATTGCCGGATGTTGCTCAATCAAAAACTGTCACGCAACAATCCGAAGGCCAAGATCACCCAGGTGCTGATCGCGAATGCCAGCCCCAAGGGGATCAATGCCCGACGTGTTCGCAGTTTTTGTTCGCGAGCGGAATCGCTCGGTTTCTTCTTCTTGGATTTTGAACTTTCTGACCGGCGGTCAAAGTGATCTCGTTTGACTTGAGTCACCCCTTGTGTGCTGGCTTTGAACATCATGTAGATGCCGCTGCCGACAATGCCGATAACAGTGCCCAACACGTAAGTCAGGAAGGTTTCAAACGGGCCCAGCCAGGCTCCAATGGCCGTGATCAGCTTTGTGTCTCCCGCTCCTCCGCCGCCAATCAAGTACAGGAGGAACAGCGGACCAAATCCAACCAAGGCGCCAAGCAAAGCGTGGTTGAAAACCCACTGGCTCATGGTCTTGCCATCTTGTCCCAACGCTCCCATCACTACAGCGAAGGCGATTCCGGCCAGGAAACTGGACACGGTCAGCCAATTTGGCAACTTGCGATAGCGCACGTCCCAAATTGCAGCAGTGACGGTGAAGACAACGACTGCGATAACGAAGATGATCTTGGGAATCAATTCCACCAATGCGTCCTACAGCAGTGCGGGCGAATGGACAAACTAGCGAATTCTCAGGCTACTTGGGGGCAAGAGTGGTTGCAACGAAACCACGCTCATTCTTTATCAAAATGCTGCTAGGGCAAGGAATTGCGCCAGTTGTAACGCTTTTCCGATTTCCTGATGGGCGCAGCGATCGCCAAGCGACTGAATCGCCTATCCATCTGTCATTTGCTAAGCCCTGTAGTGCAGCTTTCCCCTGTCGCCCGCACAAGTGGTATGAACAGCGAATCTCATACCGCCAAAAGAAAGCGACCCCTTGGGATGATCCAAGGGGCCGCATAAACCGCCGTGCTACTAATCCGGTACTCCCCGATTGGGAAATGCCGGATTGGGTTTCAGCAATTACAGACCAATGCAGCGTTCACCAGCATTCCCACGATTATCGCAGAAATCGCTGGCGTCAAAATAAGCGCTGCCGGAGCAGACGCTGCTGTGGCTGGAGGCGCCGTTGAACACATAGGATTGATTCAACGAAGCGATCGCGGCGCCGAC
>CALJLD010000022.1 GCA_937982665.1 uncultured Planctomycetales bacterium | reverse complement strand
CCATCGGCCGCTTTGTGAGGACGCTTGTGCGGAAAGTCTTGCAACGGCGTGTGATAACCGGCAGACGTCAAGCGCCGCTCACGCTGACGCGGAAGTTTGAGTTTCTCTTGCCGATCGGTTCATCTTCCAACGACACCGACTCCGAAGCCGCATTCCAACTGCGAGTGACCGATCGTATTGAACTGACCGATCCCGAAATCTTTCTCAAGCGGATTAGCTACGGGATAGGCTTTGAGGCCGCATATGTCGCCGCGTCAGGGGTTTACCGGAACGATCAACTCCGGACGTGGCCAACGCTGGATGCCGATCTGGCAGTTCTAAACGCGGATCGCCGCGTGGAGATTGTTCGCGAGTTCCCCGCGCGATCCAAGATCAACTCGCACAAAGCAGATTGGTGTTGTCAAACTCGCATGACAACAAGGAAATCGGCCGCATGAACTCCTGGCTTCAACATCTGAAAGGATGGAAACGCCCGTTGCAGTTCGCGGTGGCGATCTCATTGCTCTGCGCGCTGTATTGGGTGGCGGATTGGCGCGAAGTTGCCGCGGCCGTTGGCCGGTTGAACCCCATGTTCCTGCTTGTTGCGTGGGCGCTGTTTGTGCCACAAACTTTGGTCTCCGCCTGGCGGTGGCAGCAAATCGTCAAGCCAGCCGGTGAGCCATCGCTTTCGGAATGCTTGAAAGCCACCTTGGCGGCGGCGGCGTTTAACCTGGTCATTCCATCTAAGTTGGGTGACGTTAACAAGCTCTCCGTTGTGCCTGCCGGCAACCGCAAGTCCGGCATTCTCTGGCTTGCCTTGGAGAAAGGGTTCGACGTTGGGGCGCTCCTGGTTTTGATCTCACTGGGCTTGTTGGGATGTGGCTGGCTTGCACTAACCATCGTCCTGGCGGCAGTCGCCGGAACTTGCAGTCTTGTAGCCCGAACGGCGATAGGGCCTCCGCTTATCACCCGCTGGGCCCCGGTTATCGGCACATCGGCGATGCTTTGGTGTCTGCATATGCTGCAGATTGATCTCTTCTGCAAAGCTGCGGGCGTTTTTGTCGCTGGCGACTTCGCTTTGTGGCGAATTCCTTTGGCAATTTTCGCCGGTCTTGTGCCGTTGACCATGTGGGGACTCGGCACGCGAGACGCCGCTTTGGTCGCACTTTTTGCCGGAGTTGCCCCAAGCGCCACCATGGCAACTGTTGGGCTGTTGACCGCCACGCGCTATCTCATCCCCGGAGTAGTGGGCATTCCTTGCATCATCACTCGCAAGGTTGGCCGCCAGTCTGCGGCCGGGGCCGTCTGAAAGTGCTCACGCTGCGGACGTGAAATCCGTCCAAGATTTGGCCCCTTTAGGCGAATACGCCGCAGGAAGCTGTTACACTTGGAGTTACGGTGCGCGCCGTTGCTCCTGTGGACGTGCATTGTGACGCACACATCTCGCCAAAGTGCTTGCTAATTCCCCTTCGAGTTGCGGAGAATCGGGGCATGTTCAGCTTGCGACAAATCTTGCTCCTGATTGGAATCCTCTCGGTCGTCAGCCTGGTTATCTCGCTGGGATTAACTGGCTCGGGATGGGCGTTGGGAGTGACCTTTGGTGCCGCCTATCTGTCCATTGTATTGGTGGTGATGCTGCTGGGTTTTCTGGTGATCGAGTTTCTTTCCAAGCTTTGGGGCGCGGTCGAAACTCAAGATATTGGCGATTACTCGCCATTCCGTGCGGAGCGGCCGGAAAAGATGCCGGATCAGCCTGAGCGTCCCGATTTGGAGCGGATGATGCCAGGTTGGGACCAGGAAGGTGGCCCTGCCGCTCAGCAAACTTCCGCGCCGCAAACTTCCACACCGCAGAGCGTGCCACAGAACAACGGCGACACCAATCCGTAATCCACGCAACAAGACTTCGCCGGGAATTGACCTCATGGCGTTGAATCATCGCCGAACATTGCCCAGTTCTCGATTGCTGGCGCTGCGTCCTCATAACACGCCGCACGCACAGCGCCTTGGAGCAATGGCTGTCCGTTCTCTGTGCTGGGTTTTGGCCGCCACGGCAGTTTTGGTCAGTTTGAGCGGTGCGACCGAAGCCGGCTCGGGCAGAACCAACCGAATCAACGGGCACGGATACACAGTTACGGTCAGCACACAATGGGTGGATGGCTACGGTTATCGTCCCGTGCGGATTGCCATTGTCCCGAATGTTCCCCCGACCGCGGATGAAGTGATCACCGTCCGCTTGTCGACAGGCTTTGAGATTCGCGAAGGCAGCGCGATCGTCGAGCGCGATATCGTCATTCCCGCCCAATCGACAAACGGCGGCCCAGCCGCGGGTACTGGGGTGATGCACGTTCCGGCCTACGACGATTGGCACCAACTCAATCTGCAATTCGTTCGCAACGGCCGGGTCCTCCCGCGGCTGTCCGTGCCATTGAACATCAGTGCGAGTGTGGGCGGCTGGTGGACTGGCGGCGGCGGGTTCAATGCAATCGGCAGCCAGACCATGCTGCTGGTTGACTCCGCGGAATCGCTGCTGGGCGCTCCAGGGGCTCCCGCGATTGGACCTGGCGGTATTCCGACAACGGGCGTAATCACTATCACACCGGGTGCGGCTCAAGCCGTCGCGCCCAGCCTTGCAGTTCAAGCTGCCACCGCGAACATTGGCAACTATGACGTATTGGGGATTCACCCAGGCGAATTGACCGAGTCCTGGTTGGACCTGACGCCTGTTGACGTGATTGCTATCTCTTTGGCGGAACTTGAAGCGATGGAATCGCAGTTCCCCGAACATCTGGCGCGAGTTCGCGATTGGGCTTTCTCCGGCGGGACCGTTTGGGTCTATGACACGGCAGATGACTTCTCGGACCTTGGCGACATCGAGCGCCTGATGAGTTTGGCTGAGGACGAATCCGCCTGGCGGACGGTGGAAAAAATCCGCAATCAACGGCAAGGCGAGCGCGTCGATCTCGATCGACTCCCGTTGGAAATAGACGGGCAAGACGCCGAAGGGGAAAACTCAAACGCCGGCGGTACCGAGCAACAACCCAACCTGGGCGCGTTAGCCATGAAACTCCGCTGGCGCACTTATGGCATGGGGACCGTCACAACTGTTCCACTGAGCAAGCCGGACCTATCAAACACGACGGAATGGGCGCAAGTTGCCAATGATTTGCAGTCTTTGTCCAGTTCCTGGCGGGGCCGACACGGACTCAGCCCGGATTCCAGCAACTCGGACTTTTGGAATTACCTGATTCCCGGAGTTGGCATGCCGCCGGTGATCACGTTTGAAATCCTGATCACGATGTTTGTTGTGATCATCGGGCCGGTCAACTATCTGCTTCTCCGCAAGCGGCGCCGACTTCACTTGCTGGTCATCACCGTTCCGTTGATGGCCCTCATCGTTACGGCGGGACTGTTTGCTTATGCCTTGGCCAGCGATGGTTTGGGCGTGCGGGTTATGGCCAGAAGCTTCACATACTTGGATCAGCGACAAGACCAGGCGGCATGCTGGACTCGCTTGAGCTATTACGCAGGCATCGCGCCATCTCGCGGACTCGTGTTCTCGGACGATGTGGCCGTTTATCCCATCAATGGCATGATGAACTTGAACAACATGGAGTTGCTGCCTCGCCACACCACTTGGACCGATGAACAAAACTTGCAAACCGGGTGGCTGGAGTCTCGGACGCCGATGCAATTGATGACAGTCCGTTCGCGGGCCAGTACTTATCAACTGAACGTTACCGAGAACGCCGGAAGTGCTCCTGTTGTGCAGAACCTCTTGAACACGCGCGTTCATCAGCTCCTGTTGAGCGATTCCGACGGCGCGATCTTCGCTGGAAATGACATTCCGCTTGCTGGCCAGACAACACTCACGCCGTTTGCAGACGCAGATGAACCCATCGACAAAATGCGTGACGCAATTATCGACGGCATGCCTGATCCCATCAACGCGCCACAAACGGCTTACAATTATTGGGGCAACAGCGGTGACAACACCATTCGGACCAGCTTGCTGGAACTTCACATTGATGCCGTACAAGGCATGTTGGGCAAGACGGTTGCCCTCCCGCCGCGCAGTTACATCGCCATCGTCGAGTCCAGCCCGGAAAGCCAAACCGGATTGGAGAATGCAGAACAGGAATCCAGCCTGCACATCATCTACGGCCGCTGGTAAGTCGTCGCCCAAGGCTAAATATCAAAACAGGCAAGACTCTCGGCTCAGACTCCGCAATCCTTCCTCGCACGCAACTCAAGTCTAGAAGAACATGATAAGCCGCGGCGACCGCCCGATGATCGAACTGTATAACCTGCACCGCTTCTTTGGGCGGACGCGGGCGGTCGATAACATCTCCTTCACCGTTCGCGAAGGAAATGTCTTTGGCTACATCGGTCCCAACGGTGCCGGCAAAACCACCAGCATGCGGATTCTCGCCACGCTGGACCATCCCACGTACGGTGACGCCTATGTGGATGGATTTTCGGTCGTTGATGATCCGGATCATGTCCGCCGCCGCCTGGGCTTCATGCCGGATTACTTTGGCGCGTACGCCAACGTCAACGTCTACGAGTACCTGGACTTCTTCGCCCGAAGTTACGGCCTTCGCGGCAAAGATCGCTTGAAAGCGCTCAAGTACACCATGGGCTTCACCAAGCTGGATGGCCTGGCGGAAAAGCCCATGACCGGGCTTTCCAAAGGCATGAAGCAGCGGTTGTGCTTGGGCCGGGCGATGATCCACAACCCTTCTGTGCTGGTTCTTGACGAACCTGCCGCCGGCTTGGACCCTCGCGCCCGCATCCAACTGCGAGAGATGATCCGCGAGCTTGCCGACAAAGGCACCACCATCCTGATCAGTTCACACATCCTTACGGAACTTGCTGAGATGTGTGACACAGTGGGCATCATCGAACAGGGCCAACTCTTGGCGATGGGCACTGTCGAAGAGATTCGCGGTGAAACCGCGGAGCACGCTGCCGTGCACATTCAAACATTGGATGAAATGCCGCGCTTGCTGGCCTGGCTGCACGCCCGCGAGGACGTGGCCCAAGTCTCGTCCGAAGGCAAGAACGTTCGCTTTGATTTCCAAGGCGACAAAGACGCGCAAGCCAAACTGCTGAAAGAACTCGTCCAGGAGAACTTTCCCATAATCGCGTTCGGCGCTAAGGAGCGTTCCTTGGAAGAAGTGTTCATGTCCATCACCGAAGGCAAAGTCCAGTAACCAGATCAACTACAAGATCGTCCCGTGGCACTGCTGCCTGTGGCCAAAGATTCTGAAACTCTGTTGCACCTAGTATGACGTCCGTTGATTCTCCCCAACCTCCGCCCCTTCCTACGCCCGTTGCGGAAACGCAGGCGGTGGACCCCATGCCGCGCGCAAAGTCCAAGTTGGGCGCTTGGATTGATCGCACATCGTTCCGTGCCGCGGAATTCCTCAACCCCATTTTGATCAAAGAAGGCCGCCAGGCTTTGAAGAGCCGCGGGTTTTCAGTGCCATTTCTGTTGGTGCTGCTTGCTTGCCTGTTCTGGTCTTTCTTGGGCGTTTCCATCAATGAGAACGTCTATTACGGCGCCGTTGGGTGGGATTTCTTTTCCGCCTACTATTTGATCCTGGCCTTTCCTCTGTTGGTGATTGTTCCCTTTGGGGCGTTTCGCTCTTTGACTGGCGAACGTGAGGACGGCACCTACGAGTTGCTTTCCATCACCACGCTGCGACCTTTGCAAATTGTCAATGGCAAGCTGGCCAGCGCCTTGATGCAAATGGCCGTCTATCTCTCCGCCGTCGCGCCGTGTATCGCCTTTACTTACCTGCTACGCGGGATTGACCTGTTCGCCATTGCAACAATGTTGTTCTGGCTGGTCTCCGCTTCACTGCTGCTTTCCGTCTTCTGCTTGATGCTGGCCACTTTGACCACGGCCAAACATTGGCAGGTCTTGATGTCCGTCATGGTCATCGCGGCCTTGATGTTCATCTTCTTCTCTACTTTCCCCATCGTCCTCGAGGGCGAACTGCAGCGATTGCCCTGGGGACTTGCTGTCGAGACCTGGGAGTTTTGGGCTGGCAGCTTCGCTACGTTTTCCGGAGTCTCCATGATCGGGGCGCTGTCATACAGCGTGGCACACGCGCAACTCAAATTCCCCACGGATAACCGCTCAACGTCAGTGCGAATTGTCATGCTGTTGTGCAGCGTGGTCTACACCTCATGGATCGGCTGGGCCAGCTACACGTTTTCTGAAAGCGCGGACGATGTGATTGCGCCCATCGCGATTTCCGCGGCTTTCTTTTTCCCGTTCTGGTTCATCATGGGAGCGTTCCTCGTTGGCGAATACGGGGAACTCAGCCGCAGAATCCGCCGCACTCTGCCAAAAACCATGGCCGGTCGAATGTTCACGGCCTGGTTTATCCCCGGCTCCGGAACAGGTTATGTCTTTACAATCTGCTGCGCCGGTGCTGGCAGCATATTTGGGATTGTCATGGGCTTTTATGCGGATTTGCGATTGCCCAACACCAACACGATGTTCCGCTTCATTGATACGCGGCAGCTCGTGCAAATCCTGGTGTACTTCCCGCTGTATCTCGTCTTCTATCTCAGCATCGGGCGATTGCTCGTTGTGGGCCTGAGAAAGCGCATCCACGTTGGCGTCGTCGCATCATTGCTGCTGCATTTGATCATCCTGGCAACAGGCTGCATTGTGCCCTTTGCCGTCGATAACATCTCAATGCAGACGAATTTCCGCGATATGGAAACTCGCCATATCATTGAAACAACCAACGTCTTCTGGGTTTTGATCGAAGCCTACGAGGACAACATCTCCGGAACCATCTTCGCGCTGCACCTGCTTGGCCTGGGCGGAGTGAGCATGATCTTGATCCTGTTAAACCTCAATTCCGTCATCAAAGAGATCCGTCAGCAACGCGTGGCGGAGCCCAAGCGTGTCCGAGAGGAAAAAGCAGCCCAAGCGGGGCCGCCAGCCCCAGCGCTGCCGACAAATCCATTCTCGGATTAGACTCACGCTTGTGCTGGCAAGGTTTACCAATTGTCTCGTTTTCAGGGATTTCTTGGCAAGCGAATGGCGAACTTGTTCGCTTGCCGGATTGAGATTCCCCCACCACGGTGCGTACAATGGCAATACGGCCGCGCGCGATCACCGGAGTGCTGATCGCCAGGATGTTGTGCTGCCGATTCTTGCTCTCAATTCTCTGCCAAATGCGATGAGCGAATTGCACCACGAATGCGGCCTGGCCGCGATCTATCATTTGCCAGGTTCCGTGGTCAGCCCCATGTGCCCCTCGCAAGGGCCAGAGGAAATCTCCCGGCTGATGCCGCGGATGCTGCAGGACATTCAAAACCGCGGACAGCTCTCCGCGGGCATGACCAGCTACAGCCCTCACCGCAAACAGCTGATCGATACGCACAAAGACTTGGGTGCCGTCAACGAAGTCTTTCGCATGAGCCATCGCGGCAAGTACGAAAGCTTAATGTCTGAGTACGTCGGCCGCGCGGCGATTGGGCATGTGCGCTACGCCACCTGCGGCGCGGAAGACCGCAGCTACGCCCAGCCGTTTGAGCGGCATCACGTGCAAAAACACAAGTGGTTCGCATTCGGACTCAATGGCCAACTGGCCAACTATGCCGCGTTGCGGGAAGAACTGCTGGCTGACCCGGACAACTATCTGGCGCGAGAGACCGATACGGAAATCGTCATGCACGCGCTCAGCCAGGAACTTTCCGGTGACCGCAGCCCCACGCTGTTAGAAATGATGGGCAATGTCGCCAGCCGGTTTGATGGTGCCTACAACATCGTCTATCTCAACGCGTTGGGAGATATGCTGATCGCGCGCGATCCGCTGGGCATTCGTCCCATGTGTTATGCCAAGGAAGGTCCGTTGTTTGCGGCTGCCAGTGAAAGCGTCGCGCTACTCAACCTGGGATTCTCCGCGGAGAGCATCAAAGCTCTGTTGCCGGGTCAGGCAGTCACCATCAGCGGCGGCAAGTTTGAAGTGGGCAACTTCATCGCCAGTCCGCGTCGGGCGCATTGCTTCTTTGAGTGGATTTATTTCGCCAACGTCGCCAGCAACCTGGACGGCCGCAGCGTCTATCTATCCAGAACGGCCTTGGGCGAGGAACTCGCGCGTCTGGAAGACGTCCCAATGGACGAGGACACCATCATCGTTCCGGTGCCCGATACCAGCAAAGCGGCTGCCGACTCGATGGCCTATCAACTGGGAATTCCCTCTCGGGAAGGCTTGATCCGCAATCGCTACACCGGCCGAACATTCATCGAGGGCTCTTCCCGCCGCAAACACAAAGCCCAGACCAAGTACACACCGCTGCCGGAAGTTCTGGAAGGTAAGCGTGTGCTGCTGGTGGAAGACTCCATTGTCCGGTCCACCACCATGCGAGTCTTGCTCAAGCGGATTCGCGAAGTTGGCAAAGCTCGAGAGTTGCACGTTCGCGTGGCTTGCCCGCCAATCATTGCTCCCTGCTTTTACGGGATCGATATGTCGTCCGTGGACGAACTCTTCGCGCCTGCGTTCCTCAAAGGCCGCCACGAGTTGACGCCGGAAATTGAAGCGGAGATGGCCAAAGACTTGGGAGCCGATTCGCTGCGTTACCTGCCGGTTGACGCCATCGCCCGAGCCGTGGGTTTTGATGCTGACCAACTGTGCCAGGCCTGCCTGACCCGCGACTACCCCACCGAGTATGGCCGCAAGCTCTATCAACTCGGCACCCAGGAAAACCTGCAAGGCCGTTTGCTGGAGTCCGACAAGATTCTCAGCTAGCGCGGGCGAGAGCTATTTAAGCCCAGCGGATATACTTCGCGCCAACTCTTAGGGCAGCCAGTTTGCTCGCCAAGCTGCGCGAAGCGAGTGCAACGACTTGCAGATAGCGAAAACCCACGGCCCGACTTCTCGCTCTGCGCAGTGGGTGCTGTTGGTAGCTCAAGCATAGCGGCGTTGCGAAACGTCTGGCGTTAGCCACTTCGCGAGATCAAGAACGAACTCGGCACCGTCTAAGTTCTGGCCAAATGGTAGCTAGAATCAACGAAGTGTGGGCTTCAACGACGCTACGTTTGCCTTTCAAAATTGTGTTCGCCTCTCGCTCCGCCCGCCCAAGCAAACATAATCGATGCCCTTGCGTCAATTGCAACGGCAAACATGTTGATTCCAGTGCGGTTGGTGCTCTCGACGTGTTCAGGCAAACTTGACGCAGGAACACAAGCCACATTTGGCAACGTGGCCAGATCTCAAACGTGGAAGAAAGCGGAATCGCTTTGTCGTTGACCATCCACCGCCGAGCATGACCTCATGAATGCCGCCAATGTCCGAGCCATGCTCAGAGAATCCGATACCTCGGACATGAATGAGGTCTGGGACTGTTGGCGATCCTTGGCTTTGCGACCGCTGGACTCCGAGGCGTTGGGCCTGGTTGCCCAAGCGTATGCGGAAACAAAGCATTGGCAGGCCCGGGTTGCCCAATTGTATTACACAACCGGTTTTGCACGAACTTATCCAGAATCGTTAGAGCTTGCGTTAACAGCCCTTGATGATCGCTCGCTTCAAGTTCGCTACCGCGCGTGCGCCTTTCTTGCGTATTCGCAACGCAAATCCGCGATCAGACGCTTGAAGCAAGTCGCGCAATCAGGCGAACACAAGACAAGGCCTTATGCTCGCGCGGCGATCAGTGCGATTGAAGCCAAGGATCTTTCGCGGTTTGAGAAACTGGACTCGCGTTACCGCGCGATGTTCTCCCTTCCGCTGAGCCTGCCGCGACGGTCAACGTACGTAACGTTCGCCAATGACTTCCATGCACTGGCAGGCAAATGGCTGGTGCGTCTCGGATTTGAGGCACAGTCGATCTTTCAGAATGACGCCTTCTATCGTCGCGGTGATCTCTGGTTTCACGCGCACTGGGAAGAATGGGACGTCGTGCGGATGTTCATGCTTGGCAAGCGGGAAAAACTCGAAAGATCGCTCATCAGCAGCGAAGGTATCTCGTACGGGCGAAGCAGCAGAGAACTCAAGGACGTATGCGCTGCATTGGAGATCTATGTTCGCAAAGCAATCGGCGGCAAGTAGCACTTCTAAGCGTCGCATGGCCAGTCGCCGACTGACTGACTGTGAAGCAACAAAGTGACGAATTTCGATCATCCCCTCGCCAACTGGCTGCCACAAAAGCTGTTCACTTGCAAAGAGTAATTTCGAGGCTGATGGGAGAATTGTTCTTCCCCGCAAAAATTTCGCGTTCTCGCGAGGCGTTACCTTTCGCGCGAAGAGGATTTTCGGGAGCGCCCTCGACCTTGAACTTCGTCATCCAGGGTGTAACCCCGGCAAAATGGCCCGTGATCCCGGGTGTTACACCGGGCGTAACCCCGGGTGTAATGGCGGATGGTAACCCCGGGTGTAATCCAGGATGTAATCCCGGATTTGGATCTCGGCTGAGCAGCATTTCTCGCGCGAGATTGGGAAGCCGCAGATTTTTCTCAAAACTCGTGTTGCCCACTGCGCAGCTTCCGTGGGAATTTGCTCGTACGCTCTTTGGCAATCGAAAAATTACAGACTTCCCTGAGACGCTGTCTTCCTGAAGTGGAACGATGCTCTCAAGGGGCGGTCATGCTATGCACGCGAGACGAACTGTCCTGTCCGCGTGTCGACCTTCACGACCGTGCCTTCTGCGATGTACTCCGGTACCTGAATCACAGCGCCGGTTTGCAACGTGGCAGGCTTGGTGCGGCTGGTGGCGGAGTTGCCTTTCACGCCGGGATCACACTGCGTGATTTGCAGTTCCACCGTCAGCGGAATCTGGATGCCGACGCACTTGTCGTTGTAGATCAAAGCGAGGATTCCTTCGAGTTCCTCGGTCACCCACGGCATGTCGCTCTCGACTTCCGCCAATGTGAGTGAGTACTGGTTGTAGTCTTCCTGGTCCAGGAAGTGAGCCTGCTCCGCATCGGTATACATCAGCTTGATGGGCCGGCGAATGAAGTCGGCTTCGTCCAGAGATTCACCGCCGCGCAGCGTGATGTCGACCTTTTGCTTGGTGATCACGTTGCGGGCTTTGTACTTGTAGAACGTGGCCGCGCCGCGCGCGGAAGGAGACTGCACCGTGATCGACTCGATCAGGCAAGGCGCGTCATTGTAAACAACGATGGTGCCGTTCTTGATTTCTTTGGCGAGCATGGGAGCTAGTTCGCATCCGCCTTGCGGCAATACTCAAGCATGCCGGCAACATCTTTCGGCAAATCGCCTGTGGGCTTTTGGCTCTTCGCGGCTGGCGCTTTTGCGGGAGTTTCCTCAGCAACTGGCTCTTCGGCAACTGGCTCTTCAGCAGGTTCTGCCTTAGCCGGCTCTTCCTTTGCAGGAGCTGCGCCTCCACCTTTGCCACGGGCCGCCGCGAGGATATCAGCCGTGCTGAGTTTTCCTCCCGATGCTTTGGCAGGAGCCGCGGGAGTTTCCTTGGCGGCAGGTTTTTCCTTGGCTGGCGCACTGCCACCGGCATCTTTGCCACGAGCCGCTGCCAGGATGTCCGCTGTGCTGGGCTTTCCGCCAGAAGCTTTGGCTGGCTCTTCCTTGGTTGCGCCGCCTTTGCCGCGAGCCGCCGCGAGAATATCCGCAGTGGATGCTTTCGCTCCGCCGTCTTTCTTCTTCGCGCCTTGTTGGCGAGCCATCTCCAGGGGCGAAAGCTTCTCGCCATCGGCACCCTTTGCGGCTGGTTTTTTGGCCGCCGGCTTGGCTTTGGGGGCCGCTTTGGCTTTGGCCTTCTTCTCTTTTTCCATCGCCTCAAAGTCAGGCTTGTCCACAACTTTGAGGTAGTTGAGATCGATATCGATCCAGCCGGTATCAACGCCTCCGTGAAACTCGACCAAGGCCCTGCCGTTCATGTTGACCGTTTTCACCTGGCCAAAGCGGTCATGATAGCGGGACAACTCCGGGGACTGCTCATCCAGAACGGAGACCCATTTGTCCGTGTATTCGCGTTTGAGCTTCTCGATCTGCTCGTAGACCACCATGCGCGGAACTCGTTTCGTCCTAAGAGTTTGTTGTTTTGGCCGCGGCGTGAATATACGCATTCTCGGCTGCATCATTTTGGCGAAACCCGCGGAACGAATCAACCGCCTCTATCAACGGAAGTCCCCACCCAGAATAGATTTGGAGGTCCTTGCTGGCCTAGCCAGGCTGAGAACCGGGAATGCACGGAAGACGGCGGGTTCTCTGTCCGTGGCCAGCGGGCGAAACCCGTGTTTGGGGATGTCAGCATGCCCGCTAAGATTTCCGCACGGCAAAGCCGAACATCTTGGCTCCGCATTTCCCGCTTCACGACGAGAGAACCTGTTTGTCCTGGCTGCTTAACATCGCGTACTTAGCGCTTCTGCTGGTGCTTTCGCCATGGCTGGCGTATCAGTCCTGGCGCACGGGCAAGTATCGCAAAGGATGGGGCCAGAAGTTTTGGGGTGCCGTCCCGGACTTGCCGCCAGCCAGGCACCGAGTGTGGTTTCACGCCGTGAGCGTTGGCGAGGTCAACCTGCTTAAGCCGCTGTTGCAAGGAATTGCGCACGTCAGGCCAGATTGGGAATGCGTCATCTCAACAACCACCGATACGGGCTTCGCATTGGCAAAGAGCAAGTATCCCGACTCCACCGTGTTCTATTGCCCTCTCGATTTCACGTGGGCCATTCGCCGCGCTTTGCGGAACATTAAGCCGCAGATGCTGGTGCTCACGGAACTGGAGTTGTGGCCAAATCTCATTCGCGAAGCCAACAAAGCTGGCGTGCCGCTGGCAGTGGTCAACGCCAGGCTGAGCGAAGACAGCTACCGG
>CALJLD010000021.1 GCA_937982665.1 uncultured Planctomycetales bacterium | reverse complement strand
TCGATCTGTTGATCAACTAGCTCGTTGTTTTCTTGCGCTGAACAAATGCCATCCTTGGCATTTTCAGCTTGAGCCGAATGCCTGACGGCACGGCTCACAAATCTCGGCATTGTATGTCTCGATTTGGAAATCCCGTCCGTGGGATTTGGTTTCTGCGCTGAACAAATGCCATCCTGGCATTTTCAGCTTGAGCCGAATGCCTGACGGCACGGCTCGCAAATCTCGGCATTGCATGTCTCGATTTGGAAATCCCGTCCGTGGGATTTGGTGTTGGAAAACGAACTCCCTGTGGCAATCAAGCCGCGGGGAGTTTTTTGTTGAGCAAGATGCAACGCCTGCTTTCTCTCGGAAGACTGGCGAACCGAAGCAGCGCGGTCAAAGGAAAGCCAATCGCGAGAGCATGTTGGAGCCCATCGTGGCTCAACCGGCGAACGCCCTGCCCAGTTTGGTATCGAAATCATCTGAGATTGGGTGGGGTTTTTATCAAGGTGGCCTCGTCTTAGCTGCACTGGTAACTTGTTACGCGTTGGTGGCAATCCCGCGCGGCTTGTTCGTCGCAAGCAGCAGCATTCCCCCTTTCAGAGTGATCGCAACGCTTGCGAATGTCGTCGTCGACCGGATCAACGCCACGTCGCTCTTCTCAAGCCCTCTTTGAATCAATTCCCATGACAGTTCTTTCGCTTCAAAACAAGACAGCCTTGGTTACCGGCGGCGGTTCTGGAATTGGCGCTGCTATTGCCAAGGCTTTTTCCGCGGCCGGGGCGAAGGTTGCCATTGCTGGCCGACGGCAGGACAAGCTGGACGAAGTGCAAGCTCAATGTGCGGAGTTGCCTGGTGAGGTGCTTACCTGCAAAGTGGATGTCTCAGACCGAGCGGATGTTGAGCGGATGTTCGCCTGGCTGGGCGAGACGCTTGGTCCTTTGGACATCTTGGTCAACAACGCCGGCTTCAACATTCCCAATCGAGCTTCCGATCAGGTGACGCCGGAAGATTGGGATCAACTGCTTTCCGTCAATGCCACCGGCGCGTTCAATTGTTGCATGGCTGCATTGCCCGGTATGCGCGAACGCAAGGACGGCGTGATCGTCAACATTTCGTCAGTTTCCGGCAAGCGTGCCTGGACGGTCAGCGGCGTGGCGTATTGCGCGTCGAAGTTCGCCATGACGGCGCTGGGCACCGCTCTCTCTCAGGAGGAAAACCAACACGGCATCCGGGTCTGCAACGTTTATCCTGGCGAAGTCAACACGGACATCATGGACCGGCGGCCCAATCCGCCTTCGGCCGAATATCGCGCGAACCTGGCTCAGCCGGAGGATATTGCTCAAGCGGTGATGCTGATTGTGACATTGCCTGGCCGAGCACACATTCCGGAATTGGTGATCAAGCCGACATCGCAGGGATGGATGTGAGGGGAGAGGTAAGAGATAAGGGGAAAGGGTTTGGGGAAAGGCATGCGCACGAGCTGTGCTTGAGGCGAACCTCATACATTGCGTTCGCTACCATTCTGCTTCCGCCCAGCCGTCACCCGTCCACTGTCGAGCCCAGGCATTGCCGCGCGGTACCAATCGCGTCAACTCGATGTTCCGGTAGAATTCAATGTCTGGTTCATTATTCTTTGCTGCCGCGGCGCGAATCTGAGCTTCTGTCCCTTCACTAAGTGCTGGGGCTATGCTCGATTGCGAGTTCTGCCAAATGCGATTCGCACCTTCATAGATGACAATCTCATTGCTGCACCTGTCATAATGAAACTGCCGCTGCGTGCGGCCATGCCGATAGCTCAGGACGCCCTTGGACAGAGCAACTGTCTTGCAAACAACGCGGATGTCGGCCCGTTCCACCACATTCGCCCCTAGCGCGGCGACCTGCTCGGCAATCGATTCGCGGACGTCGTCGGCATCCCATGCGCCAAACCACGTCTGGGAAACGTCAATTGAAACATCCCGTCCGCGAAGATCCAGATAGAAATCGTCACGTGACGGCGTCTGAGCCAAACTCTCCTCCGAGGGGCTTTGAACGGTTGCCACGGTGACAGTTCCGCCGCCGAAGAGTTGAGCGAGATTCGGTGGGCGAGGAATAGAACCGAGAGATTGCGAGTTGGCGCTCAAGTAGACTCGATTCCCTAATGCGTTGCCACGTCTTACAGGCGGAGTCGTGTCCCGCTGAGAACGTTGTGCAGACTTTGAAAATCCTTCACCTTTCAACCTCAGGGGACACTGCCGCTTAACATCCAAAACGCACTGCGGCAGGCTAAGGTACTCGTCACCCAACCAAGACAACCCGGTCGTAGCCCCTGGCAGGGGGAATTCCTGCTGCAAGGCACCTGTCGCGGCATCCAGTACTTTCACAATGTTGTGTTCTGTGATTCCCGCGAGAAGTCGGCCGCTTTCACTGAATGCCAACAGGTCCAGCGCAGGCGAATCAAACTCTGCGGCAAGATCCAACGTATCGCAATTGACAATCAAGATCTTGGGACGGTTGGCCAGATGCAGGTGCATTGGCTGCACGGCCATGTACTTGCCATTGATTGACAACGCTACCGGCCGCTTGCCGAAGAGGCGTTCTTCACAGACCACTTGGCCTGTTTTCGTGTCGATCAAACTGTAGCCATTGCTCCAGCGAATGAAGATCGTCCGATCATTCAGCAAAACGCAATCTTGTGGCCGGCCGGAAACATTGTTCTTGCGTGTGCCACTGAGATCCAATTTGCGTTGGTGGACAACTTCCCCACCATCCTGCAGATTCCACTGATCGATCCTGACCTCACTGTTGGCCCTCGAACCGCCGAAAGAGAATATCTCTTGGCCGTTTGCGGAGACACCAAATGGGATTCCGCTTGAAGGGAATTCAAACATACCGACATACTCGTTGTCCGGAATACTGATCAACTCCAGCCAAGACTGACTGTGGCGGTCGAAGTCGGTAACAACAACAAACGCCATCCGGCGATCGCTTGTGAGTAAGACACGATTCACCTGCGCGCTGAAGGAGTATTCTGGCAATTCAATTTGCACAGGTTGATCAAGCGATATGGGTACCAACTCGTCGGGCGTCATCGCAGCGCCCGCCGGCAACTTCTCAGCGGATTTGGCCGATGCCCGGACGGGGCTGCGTCGCGCGGCACCGTTTCTACCGAGCCATATGAATATCAAAGACATCATGGCCACGAGCGCCACGACGCCCGCACCGATGTACAGCCGCGTACTCTTTTTCTTGCCAGGCGGCCGTGGAATTCCTAGTTGTCGCGCTGGTTGTGGAAGCGGCATGGCCAACGGGTTCGGCGGGGCGGAAGCTGCCATCAGCGCATCAAAGTTCGTGCCTCCTGGTTGTCCAGCGGAAAAGGGTACGTGAATTGGCTGCCGACACTTGGGACATGGAACCGTCTTGCCTTGGAGGGATTCTTGAGCCCGCAGCGTTGACTGGCAGGAATCGCAACGAATCTGGAATTGCATGTTTCGCCCACTTTCGACAACAAACGGGAGTCCATAATCGAGGTCTCGGATTGTATCAAACCAGCCAAGCGGTTGGGCCCTGTTTCCTGCACACTCGAAAGCAAGGACTCCCTGCGGCGTGAAGAAAGCATTTAATGACCAACCCGCGGTTCCAGCATCCCAGCTGAATACACTCGCACGAACCGCAAGAGAAACACTGTGCCGCTGCAATCTGAGACATCAGAAACAGGCTGGTCCTTGTTGCAGCGCTTGCAATAGATATTCGGAGCGATCCGGTGTCGAGCGCGCCCTAACGCGTGGCTCGGGCGATCTCTTTCAGATCCAAGAAGCGGTGTGCGCCTTGCGTTGCTCGCGAGAGTCGGGCGAGGGTGCTTCTTGGCCGCTCGTCTTCGCTAAAGTGAATCACGTTGACCTTGATCTTGTACTTGCGGCAATACGTGGCCAAACCGCGCATGCGGTTCCAGGACGGATCATCCTTCGCCTGGGCGTCCGTAATTAAGAAGACAGAGTTGGGCTGCATTTTGATTGCCATTTCCAATGCTTCCCAGTGTTTTGTGCCGCCGCGACCTTCGATATCGCCAACGAACTCGCGCGCCCTGGTCTTCATCTGATCCGTCGATGGATACAAGCCCTGCTCATCGGCATCGGCCTTCAAGGCGCGTACATTCGCACCAAACGGATCCGGCTTGCTGTTGTAGAAGATGATTTGAAAGCGGCATTGATCGTTGAGCTGATCAAGGCTGCGAAGCAACTCCGCCTTGGCCAGGTTGAGTGGCGTGACCTGGCTTGGTACGCCATCACGACGAACGAAGGAGAACTCGTCCGTCATGCTGCCGGAGCGGTCAAAGACGTAGACAAACTTTACGCCTGCCGCGGTCAGTCCAAACAGACTGGTGGTTCCTTTTTCGCCGCCGCCAGATCGTCCGCTGCCGCCATCACCCAACAGGAAAGCATCATCCAAAGCCGGCAATGCCGTGGGAGATAAGGCGGTTGCCTGAATCTGCTCCAACGGAATCTCCGTCACGGGTGCGGCAATCTCAGGCTGCGCAACAAGTAGCGGAGCATCGTCCAGATCGTCCATTTTAAACTCGGCCAACTCCAAGTCGTCGTCCATGTTGGCCGTGTCCGACAACGACAATTCCGAACGGTATTGCGGCGGCTCGCGAAACGTGATCAACGCCAAAGCCAACAGCGCAATCAGGTGCAAAAGCATGGAAGCCAGCCAAGCAGGCAAGCGATCCGTGATCCGCCCTGCCGCGGACGATTCGGTCTGACCTTCGTGATCTTCAATCAGAGTTTGCACCAGTTGACCTCAACCCTTCCAAAGAACATCGGCTTTCGCCAACGCACGAACTGCCACAAGGAAGTACGCTGCACGGCCTACACAAAGACATTTCTGCTTGGATTAACGCGGATGGCTGCGGCACTCATTGATTGTCTGTGATGTTAGGGCGTTTATGCAAGAAATTTGCCAATAACTCCGGATTTGATTGCTGGGCGATGAGCGTCAGGTTTGCCGAAACCGCTTGACCGCCACAACTTGGCACAACATACGGCCAACCATGTGCTAATCGTCCGTAACGGTTGGCGGTGGACCTTCACCACGCCAAGGGATGCCCCAGGCTTCTTTGCGAGGAATCAAGCTGGTGATTTGGGCGTCCTCATAGAATTTTGGGTTTGGCTTGTTGCTTCTCGCCAACGTCGTGCGCACTTCGCCTTCGAAACCAGCATCGGGGCCTTCGACCTCGATCATTTTCGCATCCTGCCAAACCATTTCCGCACCATCATAGATGAAGATCAGATTGATGCACCTGTCATAGTGAAGCTGCTGAAACCTGCCGTTGACGATGTAGTCGGCGAATCCCTTGGAGCCAGGAACTGTCTTGCAGACAACACGAATTTGAGAACTTTCAACCACGCGGGCGCCAGTAGCTTCCACCTTGGCGGCAAGCATATCTCGAATTTCCTCAGCCTGATCTTCATCAAACCAGGTCTCGCCAACCTCAATGGCAACATCCTTGCCTGCCAGGTCCAGGTAGAAATCGTCCGGCGACGGCTCCATAGCCAGCGACTCACTGCGAGGCCTTTTTTGCGACTCAAATCTCGCGTGCAGGCCCATGTGCTCACGGTCAGGCAAGAAATTGTGATGGCCCAAAGGGTGAATCGGCTTCCGCGAGTATCCTTCTTTCTCTTGCGGTGGTCCGACAGGACGGAAAGTCCAGCTAAGTCCATCTGTCTCCACAGGGCATTCCCGCAAAACATCCAACACACATCGCGGCAAGATCAGATATTCATCCCCCGCCCAGGTGATGTCCGTGGTTGAGTCAGGAATGAGGATGCGATTTTGCTCGGCTCCGGTGCGCGCATCCAGAACCACCACAAAGTTCTCCGGTGTGATGCCAGCGAGAAGTTTGCCGCTCTCGCTGAATGCGAGCATATCCAAAGTGGGCGAGTCGAACTGCCCGGCCAGTTTCATGGTCTCGCAATTGATAATTAGAGTCTTGGGCTGTTCCGCCACGGCAAGATGTTCTGGCTGCACGGCCATGTATTTGCCATTGGCGGAAAAGGCCACCGGACGCGAACCGGCAAACTCGTCTTCCGAGAAAACGTCACCCGTCTGAACATCAACAAGGCTGTAACCGTTTTCCCAGCGGATATAGAGCGTCTGATCATTCAGCAAATTACAGTCTTGCAAAGACCCGGTGACGTCGCCTCTTCGCGCGCCGCTGATATTCAATCTGCGTTGGTGAACAATTTCTCCGCCATCCTCCATGCTCCATAGATCAACGCGTGCGTTTCTTCCCGTGCCATAATATGTGAACAGCCCTCGGGCATCGGACGTGACCGCAAACGGTGTTCCTTGTTCGTTAAAGACGAAGAAGCCCAGGTGTTCATTCTTTTCGAGATCGATCAACTCCAGCGAGGTCTTGCCGTCGACCAGGCCGAAAGTAAACACTGCGAAGGCGATCTTGCGGTCTCGCGTCAAAATGGTTCGCTGCAAACGCGCGGAGCCGGGCCCGCTGTCTAGACTGACATCAACGGGCTGACTCATCGCGACAGGGATCAGTGCATCGGGAATCATTGGCTCGCCTATAGCCAGCTTCTCCGCGGAATTCCGCGACGCATACACCGTATTTTCGCGACGGTGTTCTTCCACGATGGACATGTAGTACGACCCGATCATGATCGAGACCAGGGTCACAAACGTCGCAATCCCGACGCCGATGTACAGTCCGGTTCGCTGCTTCTTCGGCGGCTGGCCTGCTGGCCCAAATTGACGCGATGGCATTTGCCGATTTGCCAGGGAGTTTGCCGCAGGGGCATTTTGATGTGCATGCGGCGGGCGAGATGCCTGAGAGAAAGCTGCCTGCTGTCCACCAAAGGGCACGGCAATCAGCGCCTTGCAGTTAGGGCAATTACCCGTCTTGCCTTGCAATGAGTCCGCGGCATGAAATGTCGCATCGCAAAAGCCGCATTGGACTGGAACCGGCATGTTGCCCCTCGAAGAGCTCGCGACATGAAACGGAGCGGACGATTCTTATGTTAACAACATTCAGGGCGGCTAAGAAAGCAAAACTCCGCTTAGGAGTGAAGTGGCGCTTGCTGGTGACTTATGACATTCCCGTTACTTTCTGACACAGAACAGCCAGGCTATTGATATCAGCCGCCTTCGCTCTGGTCGCCCAGTTGTTCATGCTTCAGGAACGGCCAGATGTCCAAATCGCCAGCCGCGACAAACGCCCTGCGCTGACGGACGCAACGTGGCCGACTGGCGCACCAATGAAAGGCGGGGATCGTCGCAAGCAGACCAATCGTCCAGAGGACAATCGACTGCCAGCCAGATTCATACCGTGCGATGAAAAGAAACGCGGAGGCAAGCAACAAATAGAACCCTGGGCTCCAAAGTCCAATAAAGGGCGGCACCGCGGAACCGCCGCGCGGCCAGAGATACTCGAGGTCGCTGCGGAGAAACATCAAACAGCGAAGCACCGTTTGACGCAGCTCAGGCGAAAGCGCGTGTTTGCCAACCAGGCGGTGCGAAAACACCGTGTCGCTATAAAGACCATCAGCGAAGTCCGCGATCTTAACAACAGCGGGATCCTCCGATTCTGCCCAACGATCCAAGCCAGCGGAGAATTGATCTGTCGTGATCTCCCCTGCGAGCAATCGGCCGAAGCTGGCGGCCAAGTCATCACGTTGTTGGCGATTGATCGGCACAGACGTGCAAGAGTAATGGACGAGCAACGTAACAGGCGACCAAGCCTAACGAAGGGCCAAATGGGCCAATGCGCCCCAAAAGGCTGATCCGATCAACTTCCAGGCGATGTCTCGTCACATAAGTCACGCAAGTCGCGCACAAAAAAACGCTTGCAGCCAATGCGGCAGCAAGCGTTGTGAGCGAGGACGACGGGACTCGAACCCGCAACCTCCGGATCGACAGTCCGGAACTCTAACCAATTGAGCTACGTCCCCGGCAATGGACTCCCCCGGTGGATGAAGTTGCGAATGAACTTCCCCTGGGGCGATCCCTCTGCGGAAAGCGACAAATTATACCCCGGCGAGGTTCGCTCGCAAGACCGATGAAACGGCTCTCACAGCGGGGATTTCGTCGATTGCCAGGCATGCCGCCGCGATATTTTCGCTGACGCCAACAAGCGGAAAACATGACGCAACCGGCTACGCTTGCCCGGGACAATGAACGGTTCGACGGGCCGCAGCGGCTTGTTATGATGGGAGTTTCACGCTTCCTCAGCTTGCACGCGCGCGGAGTTCATGTCTGAAACCATTCCCGATCTCTGGCCGGACGAGTATTCGGATCGCGAAGCGCTCTCGCCGCTACAGGTCTTGGAAGCTCAGGCGGAAATTCTGGCGGCTCGCAGCAGCCAATTTGCGGCAAGCGTGAAAAGCACGCAGCAGTCCGGTCTCGTGACCCTGGAATTCCTGCTCAGCCTGCCGGACGGCTCCAACACAACACGGCTGTGTTCGCTCTATCATGCGGCTGATCGCTGCTACCCCGTTCAGCTCAATGCCGAAGGGTTGGGGCATCACATCGCAAATACTCAACAGCAGTTCATCAATCTGCTGGCGGAAGTGTTGCGAAACCCGTTGGTCCGTAGTGGCGTGGAGAGTTTGCTTTCCGCGGCGAATGCCCGCCTCGCCCAACAAAACGGCTCGCCGCTGCCGCAAACGTCTGAGCAGCAGGTCACCCCGCAGCGAAAAGACGCGTGATTGCCGGATTGCCTGGTTCAGGTGGAAGTTGGGCGGCCTCGATAATTCTTGGCCATCGCTCTAAGATGGCAGCTTTGCCGCGAACCTTATTCGGCGAAGCGGAACGTTTGTATTGGCTCTTCACCGCGGCGTCGCAGGCAATTCGAAGATTCGTTAGCACTTAGAAGTGCTCCACACAAACCTAATGGCAAATCCCTGCCTCTTGCTTCGCCCAGTTTGCGAGCAAACCGGGCTACCCGACAATCATCACTTCTCAAATTCCATATCCCTTTTGCCTTATCCCTTGCCCCTTCTCCCCTAGTCTATAGTCTCTAGCCTCCAGCCTCTTTCTCCTAGCCTCTCCCAACCATGCCCCGCATCTCTGTCGCCGCTGCGAGAACCACCGAACACATCGGCCAGGAAGTTGAACTTCGCGGCTGGGTCCGCACTCGCCGAGACTCCAAAGCCGGATTCAGTTTTCTTGAGCTTAACGACGGCAGTTGCCTGGGCAATGTTCAGGTGATTGCGCCGGCCGAGTTGCCGAACTACGAGAGCGACATCCGCCGGTCCGGCAACGGTTGGAGCCTGCGCGTTGTTGGCGAGTTGAAGGAATCGCCGGCGAAGGGGCAAGCCACGGAAGTGCATGCCACGCAGATTGAAATCTTTGGCGAAGCCGACGCGGACGCTTATCCGTTGCAGAAAAAGCGGACCAGCTTTGAGAAACTCCGCGAGTGGGCGCATCTGCGGCCGCGAACTAACACCTTTGGCGCAGTCGCGCGAGTCCGCAACCAGATCTGCCGTTCGATCCATGACTTCTATCAGGAGAATGGATTTCTCTACGTTCATCCGCCCATCATCACGGCCAGCGACTGTGAAGGCGCCGGGGCGATGTTCCGCGTGACGACGATCGATCCGGCCAAGCCGCCGCGCAACGATGCCGGCGTCAACTACGAGGAAGATTTCTTCGGCCGCAAGACGTTCCTCACCGTGAGTGGACAGCTGGAGGCCGAGATCTTCGCCTGCAGCCTGGGCAAGGTCTACACCTTCGGCCCCACGTTCCGCGCGGAGAACTCCAACACCAGCCGGCACCTGGCAGAGTTCTGGATGATTGAGCCGGAGATGGCCTTCTATGACTTGAACGACAACATGGACCTGGCCGAAGAATTCCTCAAAAGGATTTTCAGCGACGTGCTCTCGCACTGCGATGAGGACATGCAGTTCTTCAATCAGTGGGTGGACAAGACGGCGATTGAAACTCTGCAGGGCGTGGTCGAACACAGCTTCGAGCGGTTGCCCTACACGGAAGCCGTCAAAATCCTTGAAGGCTCCGGGCAGAAGTTCGAGTTCCCGGTCAGTTGGGGCGCGGACCTACAAGCGGAACACGAGCGCTACCTGACGGAAACACACTTCAAGAAGCCAGTGATCCTGTACGACTATCCCAAGGCGATCAAATCGTTCTACATGCGTGTCAACGATGACGACAACACCGTCCGCGCGATGGATGTGCTCGTCCCGCGCGTCGGCGAGATCATCGGAGGCAGCCAGCGCGAGGAACGCCTGGACGTGCTGGAAGCCCGGATGGCGGAAAGCGGTTTGGACGCCAACGAATATTGGTGGTACCTGGACCTGCGTCGCTTTGGCACAGTGCCCCACTCCGGCTTCGGTCTCGGCTTGGAGCGCGTCGTGCAGTTCGCTACCGGCATGGCCAACATCCGCGACGTGATTCCGTTCCCGCGAACGCCGGGCAACGCGGAGTTTTAG
>CALJLD010000020.1 GCA_937982665.1 uncultured Planctomycetales bacterium | reverse complement strand
CCGCCACGCGATCCGCTTCTGTGGAAATCGCTTTGAGGGCCTCTTTGCCGACGACGACATCGTCACCGTCAATCAAGACGACGCTCGGCGTCAGCAGGTCGCCATCTCGATTGACCAACGTCGAAGCACGACCAGCTTCGTCAATCCGCGCTATGGCGGAAAACGTAGTTCCCAGATCAATCCCAATTGCAGGCGCGGAGCCAGCCATAGTTGCGCATTCCCCTGATCCGCAGTTCCCAAATCGATCAGAATCGACTGCCTCAATCGATCATAATCCAGATCGAGAAGCGTTTGATGCGTCTGCTTGCGAAAAACCTGGCAGATCGCCAACTTTAGCGCGCGGCCAATGGCTAATCCGCTTGCCCAAGAGTGACGGGGATTTCAACGGTTTCGCCAGCGCCGCCTTCGCGCTGGACGGTCAGCCGGACGACTTCGCCAGGCTTCTTGCTGTCGATGATTTCCATCAATCGGTCGGCCGTCTTCACGGCCTCACCATCAATGGCGACGATCAAGTCTGCGACCTCGCGGCGCATGTACTCAATGTAAAAGCCGTTTTGCCGTTGGCGAACAAGCATGCCCTGCAGCCCGGCCTGCTCCGCCGGTCCGCCGCTGATGAGTTGTGCAATCAGCAGTCCACGTTCCGATTGGTAGACCCGGGCGAGTCCCAAATCCGCGCGGATGATTTTGCCGTTTTCGATCAACTGCGGCACGATGCGCTTGATCGTGTTCACCGGAATGGCGAATCCGACACCGGCACTTTGTTCAGCTCCGGCATGCGCGATTGCCGTATTCATGCCAACCATCTCACCGCGACTATTCAAAAGCGGACCGCCAGAGTTCCCAGGATTGATTGCGGCGTCAACTTGAATGATGCCTTTGATCAGGCGGCGATTGCGACTCCGCATTGTGCGGTTCAAGCTGGAGATGACACCGGTTGTGAATGTGCGTTCCAAACCGAAAGGGTTACCAATCGCGTAGGCATATTGTCCAACGACCAAGCGATTGCTGTCGCCCATTGTTACGGGAAAAAGTTCATCGGCCGGGACGTCAACTTTAATCACGGCAATGTCATTGTTGGGGTCTTCCCCAACCATGGTTGCGGGTGTGCTGCTTCCGTCATGAAGTGTGACTTCAATCTGTCGAGCGCCATCCACAACATGCTGATTGGTCAGGATGTGACCCTGCTTTGAAATAACGATCCCGCTGCCGGAACCTTCCTGCGGGACTTCCCACATCCATAGGGGATCAATCCGCGAGCTTTGCGTGTTGATGTTGACGACCGCCCGATTCGCGAACTCATAAACTCGCGCCGCGGGACGCTCCTCCGGCAACAGACCACGGAGGATCTCTTCGAACTCCGGATCGCCTGAGCTTCCGTCAATGCTTTGGGGTTGTCCGGCCTGGTTCGCCAGGGAAATCGCAGCGCCCGGGGCAAGGTCATCGTCCGTGTTGCTCGCGTTAAGGCTGCGCGGCTCCGCATCGTCATCAATCCACGGCAAGGTGGAAGCATCACCGCGGACGGAATTGCCAGTTGGCTTTGCGCTGGTCTGCTGAGTTCCAGCATCGGCTTGCGCGAGATTCTCCGCTCTAGAATCCTGGACGTCTGAGTTGTTCCAATCGTACGTCCACAACCCGGCGGCAACAGCTCCCAGCACGGCCGAGACAACGCACAACGCGGCATACTTATGCATGACTTCCTCTCTTGTATTCCCAGGTGCGCGATGTTTGGCACGCGCCGACTTCCTCGACACCACAATTCCAGCTGGCCGACAGCCGTCACAGAAATTGGGCCATGATAGAAGATGAGCCTGATCTCAGGACGGAACCCACGTGACGGCCGGGAAGTCACGCAGTCTGTACGCTCAGCGAAGATGTTGGGTTTTAGAATGCACAGGCGTTCCTGCGAAACGCGACCCGTCCAGCTACAATGCATGGCCGAGTTGCGGTTCGAAAAAACTGCCATCAATTCACGCACTTCAAGATACACCATGCCCAACGGGAAGGGGAGTTCAATGATCCGGTCGCTCACGCTGACGTTGGCATTTGTACTGATGCAGATTTCTTGCTGGGCGCAGCTTGGGACCGCGCAAGCAGTTACGACATCGAGCGCAACTTCCGCAAAAGGCGGCCAGCAATTCCAGGTTGCCTTGACGAAACAGGAATCCGGGACGACTGCAAGCTTGCGTGGCGTTTGCGCTGTCAGCAACCAGGTGTGCTGGGCCAGCGGGGCCGATGGAACTTGCATTCGAACCATTGACGGTGGCAAGTCTTGGCAGCGTTTGGAGGTGCCCGGGGCTGAAGATATTGATTTCCGGGACATCCATGCCTGGAGTGCGGATCGCGCTTTGGTGATGGGTATTGTTGGCCCGCCGAGGTTCTTTCTGACAGAAGACGGCGGAGCCACGTGGCAAGAAGTCTATCGCAACGATGCAGAAGGGGCGTTCTTCGACGCTGTCGCCTTTTGGGACGAGAAGCGCGGCATCGCATTCGGCGATCCGCTGGATGGCCGCCTGGCGTTGATCACAACATCGGACGGCGGCGCCACCTGGCAAGATGTGCCGCGAGATAAGATTCCGCCGGCGGCTGAAAGAGAGGGGGGCTTTGCTGCCAGCGGAACTTGCCTGGCGGTTGGCAAAGATGGTCTCGCGCTGATTGGGTTGGGGGGCGACGTGCCAGGCGGGAAAGCTCGCATCATGCGGAGCGATGATTTTGGTGCGAGTTGGACCGTTGAAGAGAGCCCACTTCGCGCGGCGGAGGGAGCCGGCGTATTTTCTTTGTGCTTCGCCGGAGATCGTGTCGTTGCCGTCGGCGGAAACTACATGCAGCCGGAAGAAACCGCTCACACAGCTATGATCTCGCCAGATGGCGGAAAGTCATGGAAGTTGCTTGAGGATCAAACCCCGCACGGCTATCGGTCGGCGGTTGCGGAAGTGCCTGGATCAAACGGGAAGGCACTGGTCGCATGCGGGCCCACCGGCGTTGATCTCTCTGCCGATGGCGGTGAGAGTTGGCATGCCTTGTCTGAAGCCGGGCATCACGCCATCTCGTTTGCCCCGGATGGGTCTTGTTGGCTGACCGGCGGGGAAGGGCAAGTCGCCCAATTGAAAGTCAGCGCAAACAACCGCTGACGCTGGAGCAAGTATCGCGGCGCAAGAAAACATCCCCAGAACAGGCGACGGTCAGGATATCCGTCGGGTTGTTCTGGGGATGTGACTTCGCTCGGTGCGAACGAAGTATGTGCGTGCCGCTTTGCGCTATTTGCGGTTTGCAAATGTCGGCCACCGATGACACTCGCAACAAATCGCGCTAGCCACCTTGGTACGTTTGCGGAGCCGGCAAGACGGGAGCGTACGTATCACCCGAAACCGTTCCGCAGGTGTTGCACCCGCCGTAACCGGTCGTTGTGCAGCAATCGTTGCAGTAGTTTGTGTTCCACCAACTGCCACCAAACCAGTCGCCGCAGTGATGGCAACCCACACTTGGCGCCGCAAGCAATGCGGCGAACGCCAAAATCGCGAGCTTTTTCATGACGCTTAGCCTCTGAAAACAATGATCTCTTGGAGTCAGGTAATGTCGCGCACAGTCAATCAACAAAAGGTTGATCTCGTGCGTTAACTCCTGACGAACGGTGTCCCCGACAAGAAAAGTCCGGCAAGAAAGTCTTCAAGGCTGTGGGTCAAGCAACAATACATCGCAGCGAGTGATGTGCAAATGCAACGTGAAAAATCTTGGCAACTTGGCTGTTCTCATTCGCCAACGTCGTTTTTGTGAGTTAGGTTTACTTGTTGCAAAAAGGCAACGCAGACGGCAAGGAATGCCGCCGGCTGGTCCGATTGTTCCGGACATGCGGACCAACGGCTTACGCGAGTACGGATGGCGCGGTTATTCGCAATTTCCTATCGCTGACTCGTCGAAACAAAGCGAGCCCAAGATGAGCCGCACGTTGAGAGTTTTGTTTGCCTTGCTTGCCGTTTATACGGTGCCTTCCCTCTCCGTGGCCGCGCTTGCCTATCCGCAACCGCTGTCAACAGTTGATGCCGCAAACGATGCGGACATCGCACAGGTTGCTCCGCTGCATGAAATCTGGCTTGTCAGCGCGCGAACGATTGGCGCTTGCGAAGATGTTCCGCGACTGGCCTATTGGCGATATGAACACGGCGCTTGGGTAACCGCGACACAAGAGGAGCTCTGCAACGGGCCCCTCCTGCCCACATGCGTGTGGTCACATGGCAATTGGGTATCACACTATGATGCCGCAGTCATCGGCTGGAAGGTTTACAAACAAATCAAGCATTGCGGGCACAATCAGCCCTTTCGCATGATCATTTGGTCTTGGCCAACTGACCGCCAAGGCAAAGTTCGCAAAGACGCCCAAGCAAAATCGATTCGCGCGGACAAATTTGCATATCCGCTCGCCTGGTTGGTCAACAAGTTTCCTGCCGGCCAGCCTGTTTCGTTTGTCGGATTTAGCTACGGCGCAAAGCTGAACGCCGGTGCCTTGCATTTGTTAGGCGGCGGCAGCAAAGGCGGACGATACCTGGAAGCGACGGATGGTCCGCCTCGCCCGGCCCGCGGCATTTTCCTGGCTGCGGCCATGGATAATTTCTCGCTGGCGCCAAATGAGCAAAACGGCCTTGCGTTGCCGTTCGCGCAGAAGATTGTGAATCTCTACAACGCACGCGACAAAGTTCTCGACTTCTACCCGCTGTTGTGGCGTTGGGGTGGTCCGAAAGCCGCTGGACGAACGGGACTGGTTGGCTATGGCGGACCGTTTGCGAGTAAGATCTTCGAAATGAACGTGGCCCGCACAATTGGCCCAAAGCACGAATGGGAACGCTATTTCTATTCGTCGGTGGTCGGGCAGATCGCCGAAGAGGCCCTGTTTGTGGACATGGCCATATTGGAAAGTGTCGATCCAGGGGCAACGCCTGAGCCCACAACTTCCGAGTCCGCGGTTGAAGTCCTCGATGGTGATGTCCTGAAGACTTTGGACGCCGATACAATCCAGCCAGCGGATATTGGCCCCGCGCTCACATTCCCTGCTGGGCAATAAGGGGCGACTCGCCAAATCACGTCAGAGCTGGCACGCACACAAACTTGTCCGCACCCAATTTCCGCTCACCATCCCAGCGATACGCGCACAGCCGGCCGCCCTTGGCAATGCTGTAGTCAACGCAGGCGACGTTGTTTGAGAGTGGTCGCGGTGGATCGTCGTTCATCCAGTAATGCCCGAAGAACACCGGTGGCTCAGTTTCGCAATAGGGCGCACAGCAAGCGGTGGCTTCCTTCGTCAGAGGAATGTCCGGCATTGCAGTCGACTCTGGCAACGAGAAGCTGCGGAACGTATGGTCGCCTGGCGCTTCAAACCAACGCGTCCGCATCGCAAGGCGGATGTGGCCGTAAGAGTCCCGCGCCGGATGCCCGGCAGGTACCGGCGCTTCCTTGCCTTTGAGCACATCTTCAATCGCGTAGTACAGCGGCGAACGCCCATCGCAAGCCTGGGCCATGAACTCATCTGTCACGCCGCCGAATTTGTCGCGAGCACTTTCGATCACCGAAATCTGCTGCGGATCCCAACAGGCATGCACGACACGGATGCCGTCCAAGTCCAACGTCATGGGTAGCGTGCGAAACCACTCGAGCGCGTCGCCCAAAGCACGGGATGACCGATCCGCTCCCAACTGCAAGAGCGTCTGCTCGTGCTGAAACCCCTTTTCCTTGGTATGCCGCCGCAAAAACTCTCCGGGTTGGTTGGCATTGGGAATCTGATAGGCAATCGCATTGAATTCATGATTCCCCATCACGGCTTGAGCGGCACCGGTGGAAACCATTGAACGGACAATTCGCAGAACTTCCGAGATCTTTGGACCGCGGTCCACAAAGTCCCCCACAAAGATCGCTTGCCGAGTTTGGTGACGAAAGCCGTTCGCCTCCTCCGTGTATCCGAGATTTGAAAGCAACAGGCGAAGTTCGTCGGCATGCCCGTGGATATCACCAATGATGTCATACATGCCGTTGAATATGGCGGAATCATCAGGCTTCGGGAAGCTTGCGGCGGCAGATTCCCCACCACAAACGCGACTCACAAAATAGTGGCCTGCCCGTTGAGGCCGTTTTATACTCTCCTGCACAACTCCAGCGTCATCCTGGCGCGTCCATGCCACGGTTCGTGCTAAGATTCCGGCGACATCAAACAAACAAGTCTCAGCAAAGCCAAGCGGTCTACTCCGCGATGAGGACTTCATGAAATCGCAACTCCACAGCACAGTTCCCGTTTCGGTCAATCGCAGGAACTTCTTGCAGGCGGCCGGCCTTTGCGTTGCTACCGGCACACTTGGTGCCAACTCCGCGTTGAGTTTCCCAGGCATTCCGCATCAGGACGAAACACCGCTGTTCCGCATTTCCCTGGCAGAATGGTCGCTGCATCGTGCATTGCAATCCGGTCAGCGCGATCACTTGGACTTTGCCAAAGCCGCCAAAGAAGAATTCGGCATAGAAGCGGTGGAATACGTCAACCAATTCTTCAAAGACAAAGCCAAAGACACGGCCTACTTGGACGAGATGAAAACTCGTGCCGCGGATTTGGGCGTGAAGAGTTTGTTGATCATGATCGATGGTGAAGGTCAACTGGGCGCGCCGGATGAAGCAGCCAGGCAAAAGACAGTGGACAATCACAAGCGCTGGGTCGAGGCGGCGAAGCACCTGGGCTGTCATTCCATTCGCGTTAATGCGGCCAGTTCGGGCTCCTTTGAAGATCAACAAAAGCTCGCCGCTGATGGCCTACGCCGTCTGTCCGAATTCGCTGCCGAGCACGAACTGAATGTCATCGTGGAGAACCACGGCGGGTTATCTTCAAACGGTCAATGGCTGGCAGGCGTAATGAAGAACGTTGCCATGGACAACTGTGGGACTCTGCCAGACTTTGGCAATTTCCGCCTGGGCGGCGGGCGAGAGTATGACCGCTACAAAGGTGTGACCGAACTCATGCCGTATGCCAAGGCGGTTAGCGCGAAGAGTCACGACTTTGATGAAGCCGGCAATGAAACGCACACCGACTATGACAAAATGATGCGAATCGTGCTGGATGCCGGCTATCGCGGCTATGTCGGCATCGAATACGAAGGCTCCAGTCTCTCCGAGCCTGATGGCATCATCGCCACAAGAAAACTGCTGGAACGCATGCGCGAAGAACTGGCGGACGACTACACGTAAGTCCGCCCGACGCTGCCTTCACAAAAAGAATCGGGCGCAAGCCACCTCCACGTGCGTTCTTCGCGGAAGTTGCTCACGCCCGACGAGCGTGGTGTGTCAGTGTGTTCTACTCTTTGTGTTGCCTTACCACTGCGTAGCCGCGGACGGCTCTTGCGTTAGTTCGTCACTTGTTGCTTGTCCGCTCCGGCAGCGTCTTGGTCGGCGGTGTCACCGCTCGCGGTTGCGTCAGCGGTTTCGGTCATGTTGATGACTCGCAGGGTCTCAAAGTACTCGTCGCACAAGTGCATCGTGACTTCCTCGCCGTCAAACACATGCTCGGATAGCATGCCGGCAAACGTCCCGCAGAGTTCCGCGTAGCTTTCGTCGGACTCGTAACCATCCAGGACAACCATGCGGAATTGCAGTTGTCCGTTGTCGCGAGTGATTTCCACTGATTTGCGGCCACCGTCAAAGAAGCCGCTCTCGACGAGGAAGTCTCCAAGCTGCGTGACTTCATCAGCATTGACCGTCGCGTCAGAATAGACTTCGCCATTGTTGAACTTTGTGAGTTGTGTGCGATCACATCCGACAAGGGCGGTCAAGCATACGAGTGCGAAGAGCGAAAGTTGTTTGGTTGTTTTGGACATCAGGAAATCCCCCGAAGGACAGAGTTTGAAATTCAACGAATCTTCGGGGCTTTCCCCGTGCGTGCTTATGCCAAGCGTAGGTTGTTTGCGAACGTTACAGGTTTGTTTTGAGTTCTGAGTTCGGAATCCGAATTTGGGACTTCCGGCGGTCAACAATTCCTTTGATTCCCTGGGAACTGCCGCGCGTGACAGCGTGGATTCGCCCGGAAACCGGCAGAAACTGCACAAACGGCCCAGCGTTCCAAGCCAAGAAGGTGGGCAAAACACGGCGATTCTTTGCTGCCGCCGGGCGGAAATGTCACAATAGCTTGTGCGGAAATGTGACGTATTCGTCTCGCCCTACCCGCCAAGACTGCCTCCGGCAGTTTCTCCGTTTTCCCCGCGTGGTTCATCCAATGCGATTTTGCAAACCAACCAGCCTGCGAGTTTTCTTGGTTTTGGTCTGCCTGTTCGCTCAGCTCTTGTTCCCGGTGGAACATGTAGGCGGCGGCAAGCTGATCTTGCTGGATAACACCGAGTTGGAAGGCACAATCGTCTTCTTCAAGTCCATAGTTGGCGGGCCATTTGTCGGTGGCGAAGACTCCCGGCATGTGGTGACCTGCAATGACCAACTGCGACGATACTACGTCGCACAGCGGTATGTTGCGGAAGCCTTGCAAGCGGACATCAATCAAACTCCGCTGGTCAAGATTCAGCTGACGCATCGCATTCCGGAGCGAGGAAATGTCATCGCAACCGTCGGCGCTCCCATGCGGGTGACCGAGTTCGACGACCGTGGCGTCCGCATCTTCACCATGGCGACAGCGGATGGCCCATTGGACGTTATTCAAGGCATTACCGAGATCACTGCTCGTTACGCAAAGTTATCCGCATTGCCCGGCGAGAATCGCCAGTTGCTCCTCTGGGACACACGGATCGCCACAACATCCATTCCGCAAGACCAGCTGCATCGAATTCTCCACGGCGCGATTGATAACAGCGACCTGGAGCAGCGGATGCTGATCTTCAATCTCTATCTGCAGATGGAGCGATTTCGCGAAGCCCGCACGGAATTGGAAACGATCTTTGAGCAGTTCCCCAACGCGGAAGCCAAGTACGGTCAGTTTGTTCGCACGTTGCGGCAGTTAGAAGCAATGCGCATCATCCGCGAGATTGAACTCCGCGGAAACGGCGGCCAGCACGCGGCCAAATATGCGTTCCTCAAAGCATTCCCCGGTGACGGCGTGGCCGGTGAAACGCTGCAGCGCGTCAGCCAGATGATCAAAGAGCATGAAGCCACCGTCACGCAAGGCGGAGAGATCGTTGAAAGCTTGGGCAACCTCGTATCCAAGCTGGAAGCCGACCAGGCGGGTCAAGTTGCGCCCATCATCGAAGAAATCACGACGGAGTTGAACTTCAACAACATTGATCGCATGGCGCCATTTCTAACCTTGGCAGAAGATGAGAACGCCAATCCGGAAGAACTGGTCGCCATGGCAATCAGCGGTTGGATTTGCGGGCCTGAAACCGCAAGCATCAATTTGCCTGTCGCCTTGTCGCTGCATCGAGTACGCAACGCTGTCCGAGACTACCTGCAGGCAGGCTTGCAGGTGGACCGCGTTAACGTCATGAAAGGGCTGCAAGGTGAGGAAGGCGCAGCGCCCAATTACATCGCTGCAATTCTGGCCGCGATGAAGCCGCCGAAGCTCACGGAACCCACGCCAAATCACTTCTACGAGTTGGAAGTCGAGAGCGTTCCCGGCGCGGCCCCGTTTCAGTACTACGTGCAGCTGCCTCCGGAGTACGATCCGTACAAGAAGTATCCCGCCGTCGTCACGCTCAACGGCGCGTTCTCCACGCCCAAGACACAAGTCGACTGGTGGGCGGGGGCAATGAATGACGAAGGCCGCCGTGTCGGTCAGGCGTCACGCTACGGTTACATCATCATTTCGCCAGTCTGGGCCGGACCGCACCAAACCAGCTATGGATACACTCGGGCGGAACACCTGGCCGTACTCTTCAGCCTGCGAGATGCTTGCCAACGGTTCAGCATCGATACCGATCGCGTGTTCCTTTCCGGACATTCCATGGGCGGAGACGCAGCTTGGGATATTGGACTGGCTCACCCGGACTTGTGGGCGGGCGTCATGCCCATCGCCGCCACAGCCGGGAAGTACGTCAATCTCTACTGGCAGAATGCCGAGCAACTGCCGTTGTACTTTGTCTCCGGCGAGTTGGATGGCGACCGCAAGGCCATCAACGCGGTCACGCAAGATCGCTACCTGGCAAAACTTCCCGCCTTCCCCGTGCGGCTTTGCGAGTTCCTGGGCCGCGGCCATGAGCCATTCACCGATGAAATCCTCAATCTCTTCGAGTGGATGAACGTCCACCGGCGAGACTTCTTCCCGCGAGATTTTGAGGTTGTGACGATGCGGCCGTGGGACAGTTTCTTTTGGTGGATCGAGGTCTCCGGCTTGCCGGAGAAATCAATGGTTGATCCACTGCAGTTTGATAATCGTCGCCGCGGCACAAGCCCCGCCCGGCTGACTGGCGGGATCAGCAACAACAACACCGTCCGAATTCAAAGCGGCGCGAAGGAGACCATCGTTTGGCTGTCGCCGGAGATGGTCGATTTCAACCAGCCAATCTCAATCCGCTCCGGCGGCCGAAACATTCGCTTCAACGCGGAAGATGCGTTGCCGAACACAGAGATCCTGCTCGAAGATGCACGGACACGCGGTGACCGCATTCATCCGTTTTGGGCCAAAGTGGTTGTGCCAGGCCGCTGATACGGCAAGGATCTGGCATGGGCGAAGATTCTGCAGGGCTGTTTAAGGACCCTCCGCCGCCTGCAACAGATCCGCAGGGGCCGGTCACGCCCCCTTTGCAGTTCACGATCCGCTCGACGCTCGCACTCACCGCAGGATTTGCGGTTGAGCTGGCAATCTTGCAATCTATCGAGTTGCCTTGGGCTGCTGTTTCCTTCATTCCGTTGACGTTAGCCCTTGTTGCCATGTGGCGCGGTCAATGGCCGGCAATTATCGGGGCATTGGTCGTTGGCGCCATCTCGTGCATTGTTGGCTTAGCCTTCTTGATGCAGATGAATGTTCAGACTCGCTTTCTCGAGAGACTTGTGCTTCTGGCTGCCATTGGCGCGCCCGTTGGTGCTGGCCTGGTCGTGTTGAAGAAGCGGATGTATTGGCTGGCGTTGGTGTCAATTGGCTCTGGTGTTGCAACGCTGCTGTTCGCACTGTGGACAAGTGTGGACTTTGTTCGCAATTTGCTAGACTGGGCACGCGTCTAAGCAACTCTCTTGTTCACAGCCCTCACCCGCAATGCCAGTCACCATTCCCCAAATGCAAGCCTGGCTGGAGAAGCTTCTCGGCCAGCATCCAGACGAAACCAACATCCCGCTTGAGGACTATGTGCAGCAGGTCCCCAAGCTGGAGTCGCTTGCCCAGATCGCAGGCGGGACGCCCGTCCTTGTCCGCGGCGATGTTGATTGCAAGCCGGGCGCGAACATCGGCGATGGCGATGTCCGTTTGAGATCGATGCTGGATAGTCTGCGCTTTGGACAGGAATGCGGTTGGAAACAGATCATCTTTGGGCACATTGGCCGAGACCCCCAAGGCTCCCTCTCCAAAGTGCAACAACGCCTTGCCGAGCTGCTCGAACGCGAGGTCGCGCTGGTCGAGAACTGGCTGGACGAAGACTCTCTTGAGATCACGGCGGAATTCTCGTCAGCCGTTGAAAGTTGCCCATCCGGCGGATTTGTGCTGTTGGAAAACACACGCAAATACGCCATCGAGCGTGCGCTTTGGAAAGCCAAGCCCGACTCGATCCCGGAACTCGCGCCCCAACTTGCGCAACTGGCGAATTCCTTGGCAAGCATCGCTCCGGTCTATGTGAACGAAGCCTTCTCCGCCGGTAGTTTGGACGCTTCCAGTACGGTTGTCCCTGCAGCAATGGAGCATGCGGCGCTGGGTCATTACGTAACGCAGGAGTTCGCAGGCCCAGTCCTCCGTTGCCGCAATGCGTCGCTTGTGGTCTTCAGTGGACTGAAGACCGACAAGTTGGATGATCTGGAAGCCATTATCAATCGCGGCAAAGCACGCATGGTGATCGCCGCCGGCAGCCTGGCGATGGCGCTCCTGAAAGGGACAGCGCTCTTGGACGGACAAGACTGCTGCTTGGGCGTCGCCGAGAATCGCGAACACGCCGACAAACCCTATTACATTCCGCCAGCGAGAATCGATCAGGCGAAACAGATGATCGCCGCTGGCCGCCAAAAAGGCGTTGAGTTTGTGCTCCCGGTCGACTTCGTCTTAGCCGATAGCAGCATTGCGCATGCAATCCCAGCTGACGGTCAGCAACTGGACGTGGGACCTGCAACAAGCGATCACTTCGCCCGCAAGGTCGCAGAGTTCTTGGACGGATCATTCTTGGAGGGTTCCGCCGAGCGGGTTGCTTTTCACAATGGCGTCTTCGGCAAGTTTGAAGATCCGGCCTTTGAAGAAGGCACGCGGAAGTTTGTCCGCCAACTCAAGAAAATGAAAGACGCTGGAGCCGAGGTCTACGTCGGCGGCGGAGAAGGCGGCAAAGCCCTGGAAAAGTACGGCACGCCGGATTGGGTCACGCACTGCTTCACCGCAGGCGGCACGGTCCTCAACGCGCTGGGAAATGAACCCGTCCCATACCTGCTGGCATTAAAGTTAGCCAGCTGACCGAACGTTCTCGTCGTCTGGGTCACGATGTTGCCGCCAGCACGATGTTGCTTGCCAAGATGTTGCTGCCAAGCTGTTGCTGTGCATTTTTGCACACCGCATAAAGCATCGGGTCCAAACGTGCATCCACGGACAGAGTTTCAAGCACGGATCCAAAGTGCAGTCCAAGCGTGATTCCAAAACGACCGAGGAAATCGTCGAAAAATTCGAATACAAATCGGCTGATACCCCCCATCTGGATGCTCGTCTGCCATCTTTTCCTCGGCGAATCCTAAGAATAGTGGGTATCATGAGTAATGGCGTAAAGCCCCCGCCTCAACCATTTTCCTTCCTGACTTGACTGGATTGGCAGAACCCCAACCGCCGTATGGTGTTTAGAATTATTGAAGGGTGGCGGCCATCCAGTTTCCCCCTGTGACGATGCTACTGGTTTCGCGCTAAGACATTACCTAGACTAGGTTTTGGCTCGAGGCTTATTCGTCCCATGTAACTTGGTGGTCCGCATTGGCGATCAGCGATTCGACTGCCCGACGCTATGAACTGCGCGATCCGGACGTGCGGTTGATGCTTCAGGTGCGCGACAACGACGCCGAGGCCTTCGCGGAACTGGTCCGCCGGTACCAAAATCGGGTGTTGAACCTCTTGGAACATCTGGTTGGTCGAGGACACCAACGAGCCGAGGATCTCACCCAGGATGTGCTCATGCGAGTCTGGAGGGCTCGGGCGACATACAAACCGGGAAGTAAGTTCTCCACGTGGCTATTCACTATCACAAATAACGTCGCGTCCAACGCCAGAAGGAGTCAGGCGAGAAAACCAGAAGTCCAAGTCTCATCCGGACCAGCCGATTCGCAAGCCGGACCCACTCTTGATGAAATGGCGCCTGCTGCAAGCGGAGCAATGCCCGTCCAGCGCGTCGACAAGATGGAACTACAGGATGTTGTCCGCGCTGCTGTGGATCAGTTGCCGGACAGGCAAAGACTGGCCGTGCTCTTGAAGAGTTTTGAGAGTGCCAGCTATGCCGACATCGGCGAGATCATGGACCTGACACCTCAAGCCGTTAAGTCGCTCCTTTCCCGAGCGCGCAACAACCTCAGAGAACTCCTTTCCCCTTACGTCCGCCAAGGCCAGACAGAAGAAGCTGAAGACTCCGAATCCAACGGGCCACCTTCAACAGATCAACCCAACATCTCAACCAATACGCCAACTCCCAGCTAAACCAAATCGGGCAGAAATCAACGGTCTAACTCCATGAATTCGTCGGACTCCCTCAACACGACTCAAGACATCCACGACAACCTCGTGGCTTATCTTGACGGCGAACTGGACGCCGAGACCGCGCGTCGTGTGGATGACTTGCTGTCCACGGATCCTCAAGTCCGAAAGGACGTGGCCGAACTCGACGCGTCCTGGAATCTGCTGGAAAGATTGCCCCGCACAGAGCTCGGCGAGAACTTCACGCGGACAACGCTGGAATTAGTTGCCGAACAGGCAGAAGAGCAACTCAAACAATCCAAGGTCGGGCAGCCCAAGAAGCGGATCTTTGGAACTGTCGCACTGATTGCGGCAATGTTCCTTGCGGGGGTGTTGGGCGTGTTTGTGGCCGATTGGTTTTCCCCCAACAAGAACGCCGTCTTGCTGGAGAATCTTCCGGTGATTCAACAGCTGGATCAGTTAGAGCAGGTCGGCGACTTTGAATTCCTGCAGCAGATTCACGAACAAAACCTTTTCCAGCTTCCTCCGGAGGAACAGGTCGACGCTGGTGGCGAAGTCCCGCAGGAGCAAAACGGACAACAAGGCGGCTAATCACCATCTGAGCTATTTCGCAGCAGCAGTCTTAATTCCGCAAAGCAGTTTGCTTGATGCCAAAACAAGAGACAACAGCGCTCCTGAGTCACCCCATTGCGGTGGGGATCTTTGCTGTATTGGCTTTGGCCGCGGGAATTGGCTCCGGCATGCTTTTGAAATCCGCGGACGCGGATGAATTCGCCGCCGAGCGTGCAACGATTGAAGCGACTTCCGCCGAAGACAAAGCAGCGCTCCAGGAGAAGCTCAATCGCTTTGCTCAACTCACGGAGGACGAGCAGCAGCGTCTTGTCCGCACCAGCCAAAGGATTCAAGCCTCGCCTGATACGGATGCGTTGAATGCGACGATGCTCTCCTATTACGAATGGGTCAAGTCGCTCGATTTCTATGATCGCCGCGCGCTTCGTGATGAAACACTGGGCGTGGCGGAACGTGTCAGCCAGGTGCGCGAAGTTCAGGTTGAGGAAGTCAGTTCCAGGTTTCTTTCAAGGCCGGACGTCGCTCTTCTCTGTGAGTGGTTGCGGAAGTACATCCTGGTCCATGTGAACGATATCCCGGTCGAGGAGTACGATTGGTCGCGAAATCGGACGCTGGCGCTTGCGTTTATCCACTGGATCAACAAGCCTGCCGAATCCGAGATGCCCGAACCCACGGCGGAGATGTACAGCGAGTTGGCCGCGCGATTGAACATTCAACGCAACGCTTTTGAAAGCGGAGCCAGCGCGGATGAAAGTGCCGTGGCAAGTCGCAAAGACATTGTCGCCGGCTGGATCTACAACAACCTCTTCACGATTCGGACAGGGCGGAATCGTGGTTTCCGTGGCCCGCGCATCACGAATATCGATATGCGCGACCTGCTGGAGTTTTCGATTTCTGACCGGTTGTCGGATGAGACTCGTGCCCAACTCAACAATCTTGACGTAATCCGGCACAACAGGTTGGCCACGTTCTACTTTCTCAATGACCGTGATCCGGAGTGGTGGAAAGAGACCGACTCGCGTCGTGGCGGCCGAGGCCGCGGTGACGGGAATCGGGATGGAAATCGTGGCGATGGAAATCGCAACGATGATGGCGAAGGAGGTCGCGAAGAAGGAGGTCGTCGAGGCGGCTTTGGCCCAGACCCAAATCGCGAAGACAATCGCCCCCGCGGTAATGGCTAGAAGCTCGGGCAATTAGCGCACCTGCCCGCAAAGCTCCCATCTCTTGTGCGCAACACTTCTTTTCAACTGCGCGCCCGTCTATTTCCACCTTCTGGTCGCAACGTAGCCCGATCTTCCGGCAGAAAAAGCGACGTCGGTTAATGGCCATAACTCATTGACTTTTTCAGAATTGTCAAAAATATCGGAAATTCGGGCGCGCGATCCGGTGGTCAATGTAGAGGCATCCTCCATCTGTTATCCCCGGCGTGCGCCCCGTGGAAGATGGAAATCCGTTCCGTGGGTCTACGTGTTACCTGCAGCCACGAAGGCCAGCGGCATTTTTTAAACTCCTATTGCCCAGTGCGCAGCTTTCGTTGGAAATTACGCTCGTGCTCTTTGGCAATTGAACCAAACTTTGCAACGCGAACCGGGCGTTGTGGGCCATGGTCCCGACTCAGCATTTGCTTGATCTGACGTGGTTGGCTCAGGGCGACGTCGACTTCGCAGCGCCCCTGGCTCAAGCATCCGCCGCGCTCGCGCTCAGGCTTGCTTGACGCGTGCCCCCGCAGCTGCCAGGAACAGCCAGCCAAGGATCAGCGAGACTCCGCCAAAGGGCACAACGTGGACCAGCCATTGCGGTCCGCCCAGACACCAGGCGTAGAGTCCGCCCGAAAACAGGACCACGCCCAACAGCAGGCATATTCCCGCCGCGGCGGATAGCTTGGAAAGCGAGTGAAGTCGCAGCAGGCCAATCACAGCCAGCGCGGCTGCGTGATACATCTGGTACCGCACGGCGGTGCCGAAATCGGCGAGGCGTTTCGTCAGTTCCTCGCCGCTGTGCTCGGACTTTTCAAAGAATTCTTCCAGCCCATGAGCGTGCCAGGCGCCAAGCGCCACGCCAACCGCGCCGCACAATCCGGCAATCATCAACCAAATTCGAGGGGACATCAGCCGTTTGAGATTGATAGTAACGCAACAAGGAATCGAGCGATCGATTGCCGCATCCACAAACTGATGCATGCCATCGGCGTCTAGGATACGATAGTTGCCTCGCCCGGAAAACGGTCAGCACCTTTTGAAATTTGCTGCGAAGAGTTGCTGACTCCCGCCTGGATTCATCCTCAATAGCCAGTCTCATCCATGAAATCCCGCCTGACGTTTTTCGCCGCTGGCGCCGCTCTTTGCTTGAGCCTGGTCACGCCCAGGGCGATTCCCCAAGAACAGCCGCAAGATCCCGCAGGCACCACTCAGGACTCAACGCAAGAACCGGCAACACTCACCGACGTGTTGCGCGAAGAAGACCCTAGCGCCTTGTCCGAAGATATTCAAACTTGGGGCAACTCCACTCGCGGCGCCATTTTGTTTCACCAACCGCAACTGCAATGCGCAAAGTGCCATCTGGCGCCAGTTGGCGAAACGGCTTGGGGACCGGACCTGACAGAACCAGAAGACAAGCTAGAAGGCGCGGACCTGGCCTCGCACATCGCGGCGTCGCTCTTGGATCCGGCGAAAAAAATCCGCAAGGGGTTTGAATCGGAGATTGTCGCTTTGGCTGATGGTCGCGTTGTCACCGGAGTAAAGGACACCGAGACTGCCGACATGCTGATCCTCCGCGATCCCCGGAACGTCGGCAAGCTGATTGAGATTCCCAAAAGCGAGATTGAAGAACGCGAGATTGGAATCAACTCCGCAATGCCAGAAGGCCTGGTCAACGTGCTCTCCAATCGCCAGCAGTTTCTTGATCTGGCGAAGTTTGTGACGGAAGTTGCCGCCAGCGGAAAAGATCGGCTCAACGCTTTGCAGCCGGCTTCGGCCATGTTCGCGCTCGCGCCCGTCCCAGAATATGAGAACGATATCGATCATCGGCGGTTGATTACCAGCCTGGACCGTGAGTCTTTCAAACGTGGGCGTCAGATTTATGACCGTGTGTGTGCCAACTGCCATGGCACCAAGGACCGGGAAGGTTCGCTCCCCACATCGCGGCGCTTTGGCCAAGAGCCATTCAAAGCCGGCGCGGATCCCTTCTCCTTGTATCAAACCTTAACGCACGGCTTTGGGCTGATGGCCGCGCAGCGTTGGATGGTGCCGCGGCAAAAGTATGACGTGATCCACTATGTTCGCGAAGCTTACGTCAAGTCAGGCAGCCCTTCGCAATATACAGCCATTGATGAAGCCTATTTGGATCGTTTGCCCGTCGGCAGCCAGCTTGGCCCGGAACCATCCGCATTGCGGCCCTGGTCTTCCATGGATTATGGGCCCGCACTGACGGCAACCTACGAAACCGGAAACGGCGGCGATAACATCGCGCAAAAGGGAATCGCCATTCGGCTTGATCCTGGCTATGGCGGCGTGGCTCGCGGCCAGCATTGGATGTTGTTCGAACACGACACACTGCGAATGGCCGCCGGCTGGAGTGGCGACAAGTTTGTCGACTGGAAGAACATCATGTTTGACGGCCAACACGGTGTGCATTCTCGCGTTGTTGGCGATGTCGCTTTCCAAACCCACACCGCGCCTGGCTGGGCGAATCCCGCAACTGGCGAGTTTGATGATGACCAGCGTGTCATTGGTCGCGACGGCAAACGCTATGGCCCCCTGCCGCGAGATTGGGGCCATTACCGCGGCCAGTATCGATACGGTGACCGCATCATTCTCTCCTATACCATCGGCGATGCCGAAGTGTTGGAGATGCCGGCGGTTGATACCAGCGGCGAAGTGCCGTTCTTCCTGCGGACGTTCAATATCGGTCCACGGAAGGAACGAATGCGCATGCGGATTGCGGACTTCGCACCGGCGGACGCCAGACTATCCCATCAATTTACGGCCGATCAATCTGGCGTGTTTCATGTCTTATCTTCCGAGAAAGAACGCCAAGCCTTTGCATTTGGAATCTCCTCAGCGCGTGAACATTGGGTGGGCGGCACACCTCCGGAGATGGTTGTGGAACCTGGCGATGAGCCGGTCCGCTTCACTTTAGCCGTTGGTATTGCGGATAACGCCGAGCAAGTTTCCGAAGCTGCCGGCCAACTCTCAACAAATGGTTGGGACCTTGATCTTTCCGCTTTGATGCAGGGTGGCCCCGCGGCCTGGCCAGAGAAGTTAACCACGCAAGCCAGCGTCCGTCCCGATTCCGCAAACGGACCATTGGTTGCGGAAGACTTGACTCACCCCGAAGAGAATCCCTGGCTCGTACGAACTCGTTTCACAGGCTTTGACTTCTATCCCGATGGCGATCGCGTGGCCGTGTCGGCCTGGGATGGCGACGTTTGGTTGGTGTCAGGGCTGTTGTCGCCGGACGGCAAGCTCACCTGGCAACGAATCGCCAGCGGCCTGTTTCAGCCTTTGGGGGTTAAGGTTGTTGATGATAGCGTTGGACAAGACCGCATCTATGTCACATGTCGGGATCAGATCGTGATCTTGAATGATCTCAACGGCGATGGGGAAACTGACTTCTACGAAAACTTCAACAGCGATCATCAGGTCACGGAGCACTTTCACGAGTTCGCGATGGGGCTGCAACGTGACGATGACGGCAACTTCTACTACGCGAAGTCAGCACGACATGCGCTGCAAGCAGTCGTTCCGCACCACGGCACTTTGCTCCGTGTCAGCCCTGACGGGTTACAAACGGACATCCTCGCCACAGGCTTTCGCGCTGCCAACGGAGTTTGCCTCAACCCGGATGGCTCGTTCTTTGTGACGGACCAGGAAGGCCATTGGACGCCCAAGAATCGCATCAATCTCGTTCATGAAGGCGGATTTTATGGCAACATGTTTGGCTACACGGACGTGACCGATGATTCCAACGAAGCCATGGCACAGCCGCTTTGTTGGATCACGAATGCGTTTGATCGCTCGCCGGCTGAGCTGTTGTGGGTGCCGGAAAACGCCTGGGGCCCGTTGGGCGGCGCACTGTTGGATTTATCGTACGGATACGGAAAGATCTTTGTGATCCCTCATGAAACCGTTGATGGACAAATCCAAGGCGGTCTCAGCCAATTGCCGATACCACAATTCCCAACTGGCCTGTGCCGCGGCCGCTTTCATCCGCTGACCGGCGATCTCTACACGTGCGGAATGTTCGCTTGGGCGGGCGATCAAACGGATCCCGGCGGTTTCTACCGCGTCCGCTATGCTGAAAAGCCGGTGCATGCACCCATCGCATTGCATGCGACGCCCGATGGCATGCAGATGACTTTCACGGAAGCGGTCGATTCTTCCACGGCTTCGCGTGTTGAGAATTACTCGGTCAAAGTTTGGACGCTCAAGCGGTCGAAGAATTACGGGTCACCTCATGTGGACGAACATCCACTTCAGGTGACTGCCGCGAAAGTCACAGACGGCGGCAAGACCGTCACGCTTTCGCTTGCCGAAATGGCCCCAACCATGTGCATGGAAATCCGCTATCAACTCAAAGACGCGGAAGGCCAGGCTTTCACCGGAGTTATCCATAACACCGTGCATAACTTGGGTGAGAAGTAGTTCGGCCGTCGGCACAAACATTCATTATCGCGCACTTCCCAATCGCGGCTCCGCAAAACTTGGCTCTAACACCTCGTCAACGGTATGGCAGAACCTGATCAAAACGAGTTGCATGCCCGATTGGACGTCGCGCACGAGATCATTCTTGAAGCAGGCGAGCTCATCAATCGCTACTTCGCCACGCGCGAAGATATCCAGATCGAACGCAAGGGCGACAACACGCCTGTTACTGAAGCGGACAAAGAGGCCGAACAATACTTGCGGATGCGAATCTCCGGCGTCTTTCCACATGATGGCATCCTGGGCGAAGAGTTTGGCGAAGGAGAGTCCGATTCGCCCTGGCGCTGGATCATCGATCCGATCGACGGCACCAAGAGCTTCATCCATGGCGTCCCGTTGTTTGGAACATTGATTGGCGTTCAGTATCAAAACGAGTCCGTGATTGGTTTGATCGCCATCCCCGCGCTGGGTGAGTTGGTCTTTGCCGGCCAAGGCTGCGGCGCATGGTGTCAGCGGGGTCAAAACCCGCCCACAAAGATCCAGGTCGATCAAAACACACCCTTTGAGCAAGGACTGCTTTGCACGAGCGATTTTGAAGGCTTTGCCGCCACGGACAATTGGGACACATTGCTTCGTTTGCAGCAGTCAGCCGGACTGGTCCGCACTTGGGGCGATGCTTACGGCTATTTTCTGGTGGCAACAGGACAGGCAACCGCCATGATTGACCCGCGCTTGAATGCGTGGGACGTTGCCCCCATGCCTGTCATCTTGAGCGAAGCCGGCGGCGTCTTCAGCGATTGGCAGGGCACTTCGTCCATCGAGAGCGGCAACGGCTTGGCAGCCAATCCGCAAATCGCGCAGCAGCTTGTCGAGCTCATCGCTCGCGTTGAGTCGTAGCCAGATTGGGCCCATCTGGTCGCCAGGTTAAGACTTAGTGGATTTCTAACCGGCACAATCGGTTTGGCCGTTATCGCCGATAGCA
>CALJLD010000019.1 GCA_937982665.1 uncultured Planctomycetales bacterium | reverse complement strand
CATTGGCCGGAAGGGATTGCGGCGCGCGGCGAAACGCGAACGACGCCGGCTCATGTGATTGACTTTGTTCCAACCGTGCTTGATTTGCTCGATCTTGAACGGCCGGTCACAGGAAATGAAGCGGCAATGCCTTCCGCGCCGGGCAGGAGTCTTTTGCCGGCGTTTGCGAATGATGTGCGGATTGAGCGCGAGTCACTCTGGTGGCTGCATGAAGGCAATCGCGCGATCCGCGTGGGCGATTGGAAGCTTGTCGCCAGCAAGAATGAGCCTTGGGAGTTGTATGACTTGCGAACGGATCGCGCGGAATCCAACAATCTGGCTGGGGATCAACCTGAGCGGGCAGCTGAGATGGCGCGACGATGGGAAGCGCAACTTAACGAAATGAAGGCGCTGATCGAGAACGAACGAGCCCAGGGCAATAATGGGCAATGATTAAGTGTGCGGCGACTACGTGGAGGCGTTTTCTTGTGATTGCTTTTGTCGTGCCCATTCCTCAGCGAATTTTTGGACGACGGGCCGCTGAGTAAGCCTTGGATTGATATGCGGCCGGGCTTCCAATAGCTTCTCCTGCGCAAGCTGCGGGGAGAGATTCCGGTATTTGATCAGCCAGCAGATGGCAACAGTCGCGCTCCGGGCGCGGCCGGCCTTGCAATGAATGTAGACGGCATCGCCGGCTTCCACATGTTGCTGGACAAACTCCACGGCAACTTCCACGTCCGAAATTCTTGGGTGGGTGAAGTCCGTGGTGGGAATTCGCAATTGCTCAATGCCGTGCTTCTCATACTCGATCACGGGCCCGTTGTATTCCTCGCATGTGTTGACGACGGCACGGACGCCTTCGTCGGAATAGAGTTGCTCAATGTCACCTGCGAAGGGATACGCGCCAACAATCACCAGCGGGTCAATGCGATCCCACCAGCGACGGATCTTGAGAATGCGTCCTAACAAGAAATTCCACGCGAAGGTGGGATAGAAAACGCACTTAGCATACGCGCGACGCAACCATTGACGAAAAGTTGCCATGTCAAATGTCGGCGGGAAGGCATCCGAGGTCGCCGCGATGCTAGCCTTGGTTCTTGAAGACCATCACTTTGACGATGTCCGCAGCCCGCGAGCGGTCCATTTCCAGCTTGACCATCAAGGTATCAATGAACTCTTTTTCGTCAGGTTCAACGATTCCGTCAGCGAGCACGATGTCACATGCGTTTGCGAACACGGTTTCTCGCAGTTCCGGAGGAACGGCCGGCACGGACAATTGCACAAGCTTTTCGGGACCGCCACGTTTGAGAACGCCCAGCAAGCGATCAAACATGGAGTTGAATTTTTGCGGCGCTGTGTGCTGGAACATTTTCATCCGTCCCAGGATTGTAAACAGCCCTTGCAATTCTTCATCGGCAATGTGGCCGTCACATGCGGAAGCCGCCAAAAGGGTTCCGGCGAAACCTTCATGCGGTCCAAAATTCTCTGGCGCGAATTGAGAATCTCCCAGCACATCATCAAAGAGCGACATGGATCACCTGCAGGTTGCGAGAAGCTTGGCTGCGAAATTTGACTTAGGACCCTAGCCCTTGTTCTTGACGACCATGACCTCCGCGATCATTCGCGCCGTATCACCATCAATGTTTAACTTGGCCCTGAGCATATCAATAAACGCTTTTTCGTCGGGCTCAACAACGCCATCGGCCAGGACGATGTCGCAAGCATTGGTAAACGCCGTATTGTTCAACTCGGCAGGTAATGTTGCAACGCAAGCGTTCACAAGAGCTTCCACGCCGTGCTTCTTCAAGAAGCCATGCAGTTTGTTGAGCGTCTTGTTGTAGTCACGGTCCGTGTATCGTTGATATAGCTTCATGCGGGTGAGTGCCGTCACGAGACTCTGCACCTCGTCATCGGCAATGTGGCCATCGCAGGCGCTGGCGCCCAACAGGACTCCGGCGAAAGATTCCTGTGGCGTTAGTTTTGACGCGCCTTCCATGCCGCCGAACAAAGAGTCGAACAATCCCATGTTGCATTCCTCATCACGGAAGTGTGTCACGGACTCGAATAACGATCTGACCTGACGTTGAATCGTTGCACTTGCCAGTGCTGTATTCAATCTTGGCGAACCAACGCAGTCAGCCCTTCACTCATTGCTGTTGTTTGTTTTTTGAGTTCATCCAACAAGGCGCGCTCGTTCTCATCAAGCTTGCCATCGCGCTGCAGGCTCTCAAGCAGCCAGGCGGCTTCCGGCCCATCGAGCGCCCCTGGCGTTGTGGGGTCTCTCAGCAAATGGGCGCAAAGTGCCTCGACAAAGAACTCCTTCCAAGAGGAGTCATTCGTATGGCCCGAAACGATATCGTTGACCTCAAACAGGAAGTTGGCTTCATCCCGATCAATGATGCCATCTGCATAAAACCGCTTGCGAAGTTTCAACACTTCATTCGCATCGACAATGCCATCGGCCACGATCAAGTCGCGAAGTTCCGACAAGGTTTGAGCCATCTCGTCTGACATAACAGCACCGCGATTAATGTAAAGCTTACAGGTGAACGACTTGGCAATTCAAACAAACAATAGTCGACTTTGTTGTTTTGACTCTGTCGTTTCGACTTTGTGTGCTTACGCCTCAACGCACTATGTCAACCCAAGCACGGTTAGGATACTGAAACCCTGTGAGCCTGCAACTGCGTACGCAATGAAAATGGCGTACAGCCCACAGAGTACGATTGCCTTCGCTCGAGTGATCTGTCGATTGTGCCACATGATCAGCAACGTGACACCCGTCAAGATGGCGAGCAGCACACGCAGATCAACAAGCCCTTGGATTGGCTCTCCGTCTTGAGTCAGCATAACGGGCTGCCAATCCACCAGGTAAGAATTCACCAACAGCGGTATTGAAAGACAGACACAAATATCAAAGATGTTGGACCCAAAGGCATTGGAAACAGCACCGGAATCATCACCCCGCATCGCCGCGCCAATTGAGAGGAAGGTGTCAGGAACGGAAGACGCCGCGGCGGCCACAATCACCGCCACAAAGAAGATAGGGATATCCAATTCGCTTGCGGTCGCCCGAGTCGCCTCAACAAGCCAGTAACATGCCACGGCTGCGACTATGGTTGAAATCAGCAAAGTCAGTGAGGCGGTCAGACCGTTCAACGGCAAATTGAACCACCCGAAGAAGAAGCTTGCTTCTTCCGCCTCCTCCTCATCGTCTTCGCGCGAGGATTTGATCTGGTCGACAAGGTGCAGTGTGGCGCGAATTCCTTCCGCGCGCAGTGTATCCACAATCTTATCGGTCGGAGTTTCGTCGCCGACCTCCCCGAGATGCGCATGAATAGCATCCATCGCTTTCTGGTATTGTCGCGCATCAGCGTAGAGTTGATAGATGTAGACCGCGTACATCGCCAGCAACACGACACCCATCCACCAGGACATGTGATCCAAGAACAGGAAGGCGATCAGCACGGCTTCGCATCCGAGAAACCACATGCCGTCCCGGGAAATCACTTCTGATTCGACATCGATTGTAGGCCTGGTCTTGCGATAGACAGAAATCGCCAAAGCGCAAAACGCGGGAATCAGAATCATATTGTAGATAGCGCTCCCGGCGCATGTCGCCAGCGTTGAGCCAAATCCTTCGCCGCCTGTCTCGGCAATTTCCTCGGCCGTTCCAGAAGTGCTGGAGACGGCCAAGACGACAAAGAAGATGCCACTGAACAGTTCCGGCATGGAACTGGCGATCGCATCGAGCGTGGCGCCGCGGACGGAACCTGGAAGCCGCAGTTTTGCGCCCACCCATTGGGCGGCATCGGCAAAGGGATCGCACGCCTGCCAGACGATGATGGAGATCACGACGACCTGCATGGACAAAAATCCAAGCGTGAAGTCCGCGACCCAGGGCGAACAAATCAACATCAAGGCGACAGCGACAACCGAAACGAGAATCGGTAAGCGACTGCCGCGGGCTTTATCATTGTCCGAGGATGGCTGGTCCCCGTTCGAGCTCATTTCTTGCTCCTGCGAGGTGTTAAGTGCAGCCCGCTAAGTAGCTGAAGATTATGCAGCTAAAGATATCCGCATGAAGATACGCCACGTCGAAAATCGGGACCGCATCTTGCCCACAAAGCGAAGCGATCTTCTTGCCTACATAGCGTAGCGATCCGCCCTTATCTTCCTAGTGGCGGCAGTGATTAACCGCAGGCGACAAGCTTGAACGTGATCGGCAGCGAGCGCACGAATAAAGAGCGCCATCGAATAAGCGCCGTCGAATAAGCACGATCGAACAAGCCGTCGAAGAATCGTGTCGGGGCACAACTCAGGCGTCTGCGGCAGGCCATTCAGCGCATGTTAGTTCTCGCTGAACTCAAACTTCCGCGGCATGGCGGCACCTAGGGGATTGTTGGCCAGGCGTTGGCGACAATCCGGGCATAGCGTGAACTGCAATTCTTGATACAGATCGTCGTCCGGCTCATTCAGGTCAAAAGGACCAAGAGCCGAGAGAGCATCATCCACTTCCATCAAGTAGTCGCGATCGTCGCTGATATCAACTTCTTCAACGGGATCTAACGCCGGAAAGACTTCCAGGCGGACCACGTAGCGAATATCACGACCCGAGTCCAGCACGCAGTGGCATACATCGCAGCACAGATGGGTCATCCAACTCTCCGAATCAAAACCGCGAGAACCAGAGTGGAATTTGCACGAACCACAGCACATGCGCCGTGGCAGCAATGTTCATACTAAGGCGCACGCGCTAGGCGGAGCAAGAGACGTTTCACCGCATTTTTTGTGGATATTTCTAGCCGCAGACCCTAGGCCGCCGAGCGTTTATCACGGGCCAAGCCGAAGGACGCCCGTCTGCGAGGAAGCTTGACACACATTTCCGATCCCTTTCCCGGTCCCGCACTGTCAGCACGGATATCTCCACCGTGGGCCGAGACAATTCGGTGGGCAACGGAAAGGCCAAGCCCGGTGCCGCCACCGTTGAGGCGTCGTGTAAAGAAGGGTTCAAACAGATGTTCAAGCACTTCATTGGACATGCCAACTCCGTCGTCTTTGACATAAATCAGCAAGTGCTTTGATTCCACTTTGATGGTTACTTCCACGTGTCCATCATCATCCAAGTGTTCCAGGGCATTGGTCAGCAAGTTCATCATCACCTGCTTGATTTCGCCTGCGTCAACAGATGCGAACGCCTCGACATTGCAATCAACTTCGATGGGACAAGGACGGTGCGGGTTGAGCGTTCTCAGGACATCGACGACTTCTTTGACCAGTTGGTGAATGTCGGTTTCTTCGCGTCGTGCGTCACCAATCTGAGACATGGCGAGGAGCTTCTGTGAAATATGCTGGCAGCGCTCAGCCTCGGAACGAATCATTGAGAGGTACCGCGCAGCGATCTCTTGTCGTTCAGCGTCCAGCTGGTCAACACTCTCCGCGCCCACCATTCTTCCTTCGAGCGACTCAGCACACATGGCAATCGAAGCGAGCGGGTTGTTGATTTCGTGCGAGACGCCAGCGGCAAGAAATCCCACACCGGCCAGGCGTTCGCCACGAACAATCTGTGCCGTTCTTTGTCGCACTTGCTGATCCAGGTCATCGCGAACCAACAAGAAGCGATCCGTCATTTCGTTAAGCGCTCTTGCCAACTCGGAAAACTCATCGTGCCCGATAACTTCGACATGATGCCGATACTCGCCCGAAGCGATGCGGCGCGAACCGGCGGCCAGATCACGGATGGGCCGCAAGATGCTCTTCATGACTAAGCGAATAATCAACAACACTCCAAGCCCGGTGGAGATAAGAGCCGTCCATGCCAGCCGGATGAACGTGCGGTAACGCTCCCGTACTTGATCAACTTTCGCCATCATATCGGCTTGAAGTAATCGCGGGACCTCGTCAGCTCGTTCGTGCATTCCGCGGCAGGCCGCCTTCATCAGTTCCAGTTGCGCCGTTTGATCCGTACGAAATGGCAGACCATCCAAATCGTCATCCAACTGATCCAGCGCTTGCTCAACTCCCCACAGTGCTTGCTGCTCGCGGATGCTGCCTCCGAAGAGTTCCGCGTTATGGTTCTTTCTGGCCAGTGCCTGATGATCGCGATAAGCAGCGATGGCCACCCGGACGTCCGTGACTTCTTGTCGCAACTTGGGAAGCTTCTCAAAGCTGAGTTGCGGAGCAAATTCTTCAAAGGAGGCCTCGCCGGATTTCGATGCTCGCCAACTTGCCATGTCAACACGCAGCCTCCCCGCGGCCTGTTCGACTTCATTCGCGAGACGGAATTCTTCGACATACCTCAGCGTGTCAACGAAATCCCCATAGGCGTACAGCCCGTACAGCCCTGAAAAGCACAGCGTGCCAATCATGGCGATGAGCAGCGCCACGCCAAAGAGGATCATGTTGCGAATGGGCCAGCGTGCAAACACGGCTATTCCTTGGTTGCCAGCGGAGCTGACACATGCGGGACAAACGTAAAGACCTCAACGTAGTCCACGTTGATGGCTTCCCGCTCGCGCTTGCCGAAGCACGGGAAGGGGTATTCCGCCACGCCGGTCAGTGTGTAGGACGTCTGCATTTCGCGGAGCCATTGGGCTTTGGCGTCTTCATCGAAATCAAATCGAGGTGCTCGGAACAGCACGCACCTCAACGGCCAATCATTGGCAACGCGATCCCATTCGGGAGGTTCACCAGCGGCGTGACGTGGCGAGTAGATATGCTGATTGCAAAGATACATCGCGCTCCAACTCAGATCTTCATACGTCTCCCGTGAGAAGCGCACGTCAAGATCTGATGTGAGGCACACTGTTTCGCCTTGGAACTCCGTATTGAACCAAAACCATTGTGCGAAGGCGCGGTGGCGCATGTCCGTGGTTGACTTGTACGGCGAGATGATGTCGCGTCCCATCGAGCAGATGGCAATCAACGCCAATATCGCGCAAGCCATTTGAGCCCCCAACTTGGCTCGCTTGGGGATCCACTTTGCATGCGCCTGAACGATAACGGCCAGTCCAATGCCGGCCACAATTGTGATCATTGCCGCGTGATATTGGGCGAACTTCACATGGCCGCCGTAGGGATAACGATGCATCGCGGACGCGATCAAGTTCAGCAGCAACGGTAGCCCAGCCAATGACAAGAGCAGCCACCGCCGTTTTCGCACGAGAACAGCACCAGCGGCTACGCAGCAGAGGAAGGTGAACGCGCTGGCGCCGCGGCCTCCGCCTACCGGATATGCGAGCAAGTCACTGGTATGTGCCAGCGCAAACCAACCCAAGAAGTCAGTCAGAGAATTCAGTGGCGGAAAGGCATTGCCCCAATAGTTTTGCATGAAGTCCAATTCTGAGGAGCGTTGGTTCGCCGCCGCCAGCCAATAGGTCAGGCCAAACGCCCCGAGCATGGCAACATTGAACGAAGTCCAAGCGATCCATCTTGTTCGCCCGGGCGAGTCATCGCGCATATTGCAGAAGGCCACAGCCACGCTCAACCCACCGCACACAAATGCGGCCGGATAGGAAATGCCGATAGCCACAGGTGCGGCCGCGACCATGGCCCAAAGCCACTTTGTCTTTTGCGGAGCATGTCGCCACTCCAAGAACATGGCCAGCATCGCCAGGCCAACAAACAGATCCGTGCCATACGGCTTGGCTTCCGCCGCGTAGCGAATTCCCGGATAGCTCACTGCAAAGACTGCCACGGCGAAGACCAACGGCAACCCAGTCAACATCCGCGAAGCAACACGGCGGAACAGGAACACGCTGCCGATTCCGCAGGCAAAGGGAATCAGCCTGAGCGTCCACTCGGAAAATCCTAGCAACTTGACGACAGTGAGCTGTGCCCAAAGAAACAAGATGGGAGCAACCTGGTGGTAGTCCAATGGCTGCAACAGTTCCGCATAGCTTCGGTCAATCAGGTTGTAGCAAACAAAGCATTCGTCTTCCCAAAGGGGAAAGCACAGAAAGTAGCGGACCGCGCGAGCCGCGATGCCAATCCAAACGAAGCCCCAAACGTATTTTCGAATCGTGGCTTCATTTCCCAGCAAGCCGAGATCCGGAAATGGCAGCGCAGCATCAGCAGAGCCATTATCGCTGGTTGCGATTTTGGATTCGTGGCCCAAGTGACCAGTTGGTCGAGTCAGGCGATCAAGTTTTGGAAAGAGCCGTGCCAGCATGGGTCGTGTTTCGGCAAATCGGCAATCATTGAGAATCGACTCGTGTGTCAGCGAGTCATTGCCGCTGGAGTGTTTCGTCATCACCTGGCGGGTGCTGCGCCGTTCGAGTCTTAACGTCGAGCTCCAGTTGATGCATGTATTCGACGACTTCCACGAACTTGTCTTTCTGATTGTTGAATCCAAACAGGCGCATCTCGGCCAACGCATCATCCGCGCTCCAGCCTTGCCGTTCGATCCGGTAGATGCCCGTCAAAACGCCGGTGCGGTGAATGCCACCCCAACAGTGGATGAGCACCGGCGATTTCTTTGGGTTATCAATGGCTTCCCAGAATGGCGAGATGTCATAGGGCGCTGGTGGCACTACGTCGTGCCCGGGTGCGGCAACTCCGCACACGCACCAAACATCGCCAACCGGCAAGTCAATGAGTTCCACACCTTCGGCCTCGCAAACGGCGGTATCCCAATCCGTTCGCGAACCCAGGTTTATCACGGTCTTGATGCCGCGGCTGCGGATCTCCGCGGTCAATTCTTCCGCCGTGAGTTGCCCTGAGCGATAAAGAATACCGGGTTCCACTACCGTGACTTCATGCCGCACATCGCCGCCGCGCATGAAGTGGTGAGTGATCGCCGCGGCGCCAATCGCGCCAATTGCCAAGAACAGAATGTATGACCAGCGAGACTGGCGCATCTCCGGACCTCCTGTCCGATTTTGTAAGCAACCTTGCCTAATAACGGATCACGCGTCGCATTTCCCAAGCTCCCCACACAATCAGCACAACATTGCCCAGCCAAACAATCTCAGGCGGCAACGATCCATCCTTCGCCTGCTGTACTCCAAATGCCAAGAGCGGATAGTAAACGCACAAGATTGGCAGGAAACAGACAAAGAAACTGCTGAGAAAACTTGAGTTGCGGCGACGAATGGCGACAGCTCCGCCAACGAGAGCGAAACAAACACAGCTAAAACCATTGGACCAGCGGCGAGGAGGTTCTGTCTCCAAGCGGTGAATGAAGAAATCTATATCCTGGTGGACGCGGGTCTCAGTGTCCCATTCTTCGTCCGTGAGTGCGTAGAAGTCGCCGGTCAACGTCTGCAATGCGGCTTTGGCTGCCATTTCACGCCGGTGTTCTTCATATTCATCTCGCCGCACGACAAGTTGTTCGCGCAATTGCGAGAACGCCATCCAACTGGGCGACCAGTCGTGCCCGTCGATCCGCATACTGTCCAATGGAATATCTCGCCGGAACTCCTCCCCCGGAAAACGAAAGTCCAATATTCCGTTGGCTTTGATGTAGCCATCAAAGAAAGTCACGCTAAGCAGCCCATTTTCAGGGTCTGTCGAAAGCTGCGCAGAAGCACAACGGATTGTCAGCGTTTCATCGGGATCGCTGGGGTTTTGCATCGTGAACGTGGGCTGGATCAGCTTCTTTCCCTCGACAGCCCTGACGTTGACCGTGAATTGCGGAGTTGAGAATTCACCGTGCAACTTCAGCCGGCTGTAGGCAACTTCCTCAACGGCCTCAATGATGACGTTTCGCACGCCGGCTCGGCCCCAAGAGACTGCGACATCGTTGAGTACGACGGTGGCCGCGCTGACGAGGATCGTCAAAACATAGGCAGGCCAAAGAATGGCCCAGGGCGAAATCCCTAACGACTTGAGCGCAACGATCTCATTGCCGCCAGCCATTCGCCCATAGACGCTGGCAACAGCGAACAGAACGGTTCCCGGGATGGTGAACCGCAACGCGTCCGGCAAGATATATGGGACAAGCTGAACGATCTGGACCAGGCCCAACCCCTCGCTGACGGCTTCGCGCGCGACGCCAAAGACCAGCATGAGCGCAGTCATCACGCTCAGGGTGACCAGGAAGACCTTGGCCAGCTCGCTAAGGACATATCGGGTGATTGTTTTCATGCTGCGGCAATGTGACGCAGGGTGGTAAAAGCGGTCAAGATCAATGCCACAGCCTTCCGGGTGACAGCAAATACTGCTGTGGAGAGCCCCCTCTGAAGGACTAGTCATTGAGGCGTGGTGCAAATCTCTGGTTCAGAACTGTTGACAAGTCAGGCGAGGAAACGGACAATTCCGAAGAGTTCGTGAAAAATGTCACAAGGCCTTCCCCGGTCGCTGCCGATTCGTAACATCCGGCCACGGAAAAGCTTTCGCACTCCTGATTTACCAGGGCGCATGGCTAACGGCTGGATCGTTCAGCGCAAACTTTGCTCAGGCTTCCATCATGGCTGCCAAAAAGAAAATGTCGGTCGCGGAAATGCTAGCGGCCGCCCGTAAGGCTGATTCCGGTGACAAAGGCGACGAATCCGCCAAGGAAGATGTCGCAAAGGAACCCGAAAACAGCGGGGCTGCGTCCACGGACAAGCCCGCAGCCGCTGCCAAGGGCCCGGCAAAAGCCGCATCTGGGGAGCGCCCGAGCGTAACGGATATTCTCGCCGCTGCCCGAGCCAAGGGTGGCGCGAAGGAAGAACCCAAGGCGGAGCCTAAGAAAGCGAAGCCAGCAGCTAAGGCCGCTCCCAAGGACTCAGCAAAGAAAGAAGCCGCGAAGCCTGCAGCATCCGCGGCGATGTCAACTTCCAGCATTTTGGATGCGGCCCGCGGCGGAGCTAAACGCGGTCCAGTGTCCAAGTCGTCGCCTGACGCGGCAAAGTCCAAGCCTGATGCGAAGGGCAAGCCGGCGGGAAAAACCAAGCTTGCCGTTCCGCCAATGCCGGAGAAGCCTGGCTATGCCAAGCCAGACGCAAAGAAGAAATCAGCGCAACAAGACCGTCGCGGTTTCCTTTCCGTGATGGGCCTGATGGTGGGAACCGGCCTGGGCGTTGGGTTTACATCGCTGACGATGACATTGCTGGTTTGGACATTGGGCTTCGCCCGATTCATGTTTCCCAATATCCGCATTGAACCGCCGAGCAAGTTCAAGGTCGGCTTCCCCACGGACATTTCACCAGGAGTCGTCGAGACCAAATACAAAGCCCAATACGGAGTTTGGGTGGTTAACGCGACGTTTGGTGGAGAGCAAATGATCTTCGCCTTGAGTACGGTTTGCACGCACTTGGGCTGCACACCCAACTGGTTGGAAGCAGAACAGAAATTCAAATGCCCTTGCCACGGCAGCGGGTTTTACATTGACGGAGTCAACTTTGAAGGTCCGGCTCCACGGCCATTGGAGCGCTATGCCATCAGTGTGGCTGGCGATGGCCAATTGGAAGTGGACAAGAGCCTGACCTTCCAGCAAGAAAAAGGGGAATGGGACAACCCATCCAGTTTTGTCCCGGCTTGATCTTGATTGATCCAAGCGTTCACCAACCAAACAAGAGTTGCGAGCTGGCTCGCACCTAATCATTCGCACATATCGGGTTGCCATCAATGCCGTCTCTGGGCGAAACGATTCGCAATAGTCAGATCTGGAAGAGTGTTTTCCGCCATCCAGCACCGTTGGATCGCCGGAATCGCGTGGTCGTCATGTTGACCAACTTCTTTCTGCATCTGCACCCAGTTTCGGTCAAGAAGCAAGGCATTGCGCTTTCGTACACCTGGTGTATGGGTGGCGTGACTTTCTTCCTGTTCTTGGTAGAGACCATCACAGGCGTGCTGTTGATGTTCTACTATCGCCCGACTTTGGAATGGGCCTACCATGACATCCTTGATTTGCGCGACGTCACCAGTCTAGGGATATTGCGCGAGATCCATCGCTGGGGCGCTCATGCGATGGTGATCACGGTGTGGCTGCACATGTATCGCGTCTTCCTGACGGGCAGTTACAAGCCGCCGCGCGAGTTCAACTGGGTGGTCGGCGTCATCTTGCTGCTGCTTACGTTGTTGTTGTCGTTCACCGGGTACTTGCTGCCGTGGGACCAGTTGGCCATCTGGGCCATCACGGTCGGTTCGAACATGGCCCG
>CALJLD010000018.1 GCA_937982665.1 uncultured Planctomycetales bacterium | reverse complement strand
TTCCGGATTCTGCTCGGCAATGTCATTTTCTTCGCCCAGGTCCGTCTCCAGATCAAAGAGTTGGATCTCACCGGTCAGCATTGGCTCACGGACGGCCTTCCACTTTCCCGCACGGACGGCCTGGCGGCTGCCTTGCTCGTAGAACTCCCAATACAAGTATTCGTGTTGCTGTTGGCTCTCCGCTTCGCCGCGGATAATGGGCGCGATGCTGATGCCGTCAATGCCTGCAGGCGTGTCCGCGCCGAGCAAATCCGCGGCGGTTGGCAGCAAGTCAGCGAAGGAGCCGATGTGAATGGTTTCCGAACCCGGCGTGATCTTGCCGGGATAACGAACGATGAACGGCACGCGGATGCCGCCTTCGTACAGGGCACGCTTGATCCCTCGGAGGGGACCGTTGGAGTCAAAGAATTGAGGGTTGTTACCGCCTTCGCGATGCGGTCCGTTGTCGGACGTGAAGATGACCACGGTATTCTCTGCGATGCCATGTTCCGACAGTTTGTCCAGCACGCGGCCAACGTCCGCGTCGAGCTTTTGCAGCATGGCCGCGAATCCTTTTTGGGGTTCCGGCCAATCCTTGTTGACAAACTCGCCCAGTTCTGGGACTTCCATCCCTTCGCGGCCGGCCTCGTTGTTGGCATGCGGAATGGTCACCGGCATGTATAGGAAGAACGGCTTGTCATGATTGCGGTCCAGGAAGTTCAAAGCTTCGGCCATGATCAGATCATGGCTGTATTCCACTTTGTTAGATGATTTGCCGGCGCCGTTGGCCTTTGCATTTGGAACAACGTTGTGCAACGGCACGCGCTCTTTTCCGGCTGCGGATGTGCGAAACAAATGCGTGGGGTAATAGTTGTGAGCATGCCCCTGATTGAGGTAGCCAAAGAACTCATCAAAGCCCTGGTTGTTGGGCAGCCCGGTGTTGTTCTCTCCCAAGCCCCATTTGCCAAACATGCCGGTTGCATAGCCGTGTTGCTTGAAGAGTTCGGCCACAGTGAACTGGTCACTGGGCAAGTCTTGGCGACCATTGCCGCGGATGAAGCAATGCCCTGTGTGCATGCCTGTCATTAGCACGCAACGTGACGGCGCACAGACCGTGGAGCCGGCGTAATAATCCGTGAAGCGGACGCCTTCGGCAGCCAGCTGATCAATCCGCGGCGTTTGCAATTGCTGTTGGCCGTAGCAGCCAAGATCGCCGTAGCCGAGATCGTCGGCCATGATGAACACGACATTGGGCGTGACTTGTGCGTTCTGCGCTGCCTTGAATCGCCCGGACGTGCTCCTTGCAATGATGTCTGCCGCGGAGTTCCCCTGCCCAAAGGCTACCGTAGCGAGGGCGGCCAGGAACAAGATGGCGTAGAACGCCCGGGCAATAATGCCTAATCGGATTCTGTGATTCTGCACTTCTAGAACTTCCGCTTTTTTGAAGAGTGGCTGGCGATTGGCTTCGGGCTAGTATCGTTGCCGAAGGCGGCCAGTCAAATGTTGGAAGCTAGGCGGAGCTGTTTTTTGCCAGCGGCCATTTATTCGCGCGCAATTCCTCTATCGACAGTCGCGACTGCTCCAAGTCACGATACTGAACGTACTCAAAGTGATCGCCAACATCGACTAGGTACGCGATCAGAAGTTCCTGATTGAATTCGCGAAGAACGGGCGAATCAGCAGGCGGCAATTCTATCAACGGCACTGGATCGTCATCTGGTACGACAGCCTTGAGATAAGCAACAGCCCGACTCACCTTTTCTGCGTTGCGCGAGTCTTTGTGATTGGGCGGCATGCGGAGCCAATGAGGCGTTGGGATCGGCCGTTAATCGCCGGCTGAAGCCGCAACGCCGGCATCTTGCAGCGCGGCCAATTGTTCGCGGGCGTTGTTCAAAGATTGTTCGGCCGTTTCCGCGGCCGTTTCTGCTTCATTGACGATGGCTTGCGTGGCGTCACGCTGTTGCTGAGCGGCTTGCTTCTTTTCCGCCATGCCGGCCAACTCCTCTGCGGCCGCTTGTTTTTGTGTTTGTGCCGTCGCGATTGCAGCGTCCGCAGCTACGATGGCGGCGTTCGCCTGATTGATCTCTGCTTGCAGAGTTGTCTGCTGGGTTGCAAGGTTCGTCAGGATCTCAGACCGCCCTGCAACCGCCGCCTGCAGCGACTTGATGGCGGCTGCCAGGTTTTCGTCGGACGCATCAGCAGCAACCGCTTGAGCGTGCTTGAGGCTTTCTTGAAGCGAGTTGATTGCCTGCTGCGTGGCTTCACTCTCGGCTTGGGCCGTCTTGATTTTCTCGTTGGCCGTTGTGATCTGCTGTGTCAAAGCTTGTTTGCTTGTGTTGGCTTTGGCGATCTCTTCATCGGCAGTGGTTGTGGCCTGTTGCGCGGCGGCCTCCGCTTGTGCGACGGCGGCCAGCGCTGTCTCTGCTGCTGCCGCGGTCTCTTGAGTTTCGGAAAGTTTGGTTTGCGCGGTCAGCCACTGCTCTTCAGCTTTTTGAATGTTCTGCTGGATGGCGATCCACTGTTCCTGGAAAGCGATGGCGGATTGCCATTTTTCCACGGATGCCGTTGCGGCGGCTAACGCGGCGTCCGTGGTTGCTTGAGCTTGAGCGGCCGCCTGGGCGGCCTCGGCCGCTTGTTGCGATTCCGGCTCCAGCCTGGCGACCTGAGCTGTGGATTCCTTAATGGTGGCTTGCGCCGTGTCCCGCGCAGCGGTTTGTGTCTTTGTCTCTTCGGCGGCAGTAGCCAATGCGGTTTGCGTTTGCTGCAAGCTTTGCGCAATGCCATCCCGCGCTTGGGTGTATGCGTCCAGCTTTTGCTTGAGTTGCTCGGCCAGTTGGGCAATCAACTTGTCTTCGGCGGCAGCCTTAGCGGCTTCGGCCGCTTTTTCCGCGGCAACCTTGAGGTTGGGAAGCGCAGAGTCATGCTGCGCGAGCGCGGTGGTTTGCTGGCTGCTCTGTCCCGTCAACTCCTGGGTCTTCTTCTGCAGTTCCGCCAGCGCCGTTTCGCTGGATTGCGCGGTGGCTTGCGCATCGGTTAGAGCCTTTTGTGCTGCTTGCAATTGGGCGATTTTTTGGTCCGCGGCCGATTTTGCCGCCGCGGCTGCTTGTTGTTTTGCGGTGGCTTCTGTTTGAGCTTGTGACAAAGTTTGTTGCGCGGCCGCGAGTCGCGTTTCCAAGGTAGGCGGATTGGCTGCCAACACGCCCAATTCCGCGGCATCTTCCGCATTCCACACGCGGACTTCGCCTGTCCAGTCACCGGCAATCACGCGGTTGGTTTCATCACAATGCGTCACGGCCAAGGCCAGGTCTGCGAAGCCCTGTAACTGCTTCTGCTGCCCTCCATTTTGGTCCCAAACTTTGACCAGCCGATCACGACCGCACGAGACGAGACGCCCATCGCGGGTAAACTCGACATCGGCCGTGCCGCCGCCATGGGCGTTCCATTGCTTGATTTGATTGCCAGCGTTCATTTCCCACAGTCGAACAGTGGAGTCTTCACTGGCAGATGCGACAACGTTCGAGTCATTTCGCCAAGAAAGGCCGGTAATCATCGCCGAGTGGCCGCGCAAATCGGCATAAGGACGAGCCGTGAAGGTTTCCCAGACGTGCAAGCCGCCGTTGCGGTCGCCGGTCGCCAGCAGAACTCCATCAGGGCTGAAAGCAATCTCCGTGACCCAATCCGTATGCTTCTTGATTTCGTGTTCGAGAGATCCATCGGCAGTCGAAAAGATGCGGATCATCCGCTGTGGCCCGCCCAAGGCAATCCATTGATGATCCGCGCTAATATCCGCGGCCAGCACCGAATCCAATTCGTCGCCAACTTCCAACAGTTGTTCGCCAGTCTCAACATTCCAGACCACAGCCACGCCCTTGTGTGCGGCTTTTCCGCCGCCGGCCAACAACAAAGAGCCATTGGCGCTGAACTTCAAGACTTGCGGAGTTCCTTGCGGAAACGGCAAAACGCCGACGAGTTCGAGCGAGTTGACGTCGTAGAGCAGCACTTGCTCTTCACTCCCCAACGCTAACAACGGTGCCCAAGGGCTTGTCGCCATGGCGGTGACCGCGGTGGCCCGTTGCGTGATGACGCGCGGTTCCAGCGGCAGAGTCTTGGGCCAGGGCATAACTTCCGGGCGTGTGGTACCGCCGCCGCTGGCCATCTCCATCTTGGGTTTTGTGCTGAGCTTGGCCTTGCTGCTGGCGTTTTCCAGGACGCCGGCATCAATCCAGTTGCGAATCGCGTCAAGATCAGCTGCGGCCAACTTCTCCGCATCTTGCGGCATCTTGGGTTCAGACTCGTGCGTGACGAGCATGTACAAGTAGCTGTCGCCTGCCGAACCGGGCTCGATCACCGCTCCGGAACTTCCACCTTGCATGACGCCGGTGTATGTGGAGAGATCCAAACCGCCCAGTTTGCTCCCTGGGTCATGGCAGCTGACGCAATGCTGGCGGAAGATCGGTTTGACGTGATCATCAAACGTCACTTTGACAGCTTCTTCTTGCGCAGTGGCGGCTTGCCAGCTTGAACTGCCAAGAATGATTAAGAACGCAACACTGAAATTGACCAACGTGCGGTAAGCCATGGGTCTTTCTTTGAAATCACGTGGTGAGCCGGTTCAGGCCAAATGTTGGGTGCGGACAAGCAGGGCACGAGTCACCTGACTGCCGTTTGTTGCTTGTTGATTGCAAATGGACTTAGTGATTGAAGATGAACTCGCGAGAGTTCAGCAACGCCCAAAACACATCTTCCAGCGTTTGCTGAGCGTTGCCGTCTTCGGCCAGGATTTGCTCCAGGTTTGCGGCCTCGGCTTCGGTGGGCTCGCGGGTTAAACAACGAATGTAAAGTTCGCGGATGATATCTCTGTGGGCTACCCCTTCATCCAAGCGCCGCTTGACTAGCTTCCCTTGGGCGATGCGGTTATGAACACTATCGCCATTGAGCAAGTGCAGCGCCTGCGACAGATTCGGTTCCATCTTCACTTCGCAGGAACAGACGGTCTCGCGCTTGGCGCGGCCGAAGGTTGTGAGGAAATAAGTGCTGGTGTTGCCATCAGCAATTTGGATTGCGCTGGCGCCTCGCGGCAAGCCGCGGAACTTGTTGGGGGTCTCGGTAACCTGGCTGATGCAATCGAGGAGAACTTCCGCTCGCAGGCGTCTCAAGTTGGCATGCGAGAAGTTGCGGTCATCCGTGGCGTTTGTTTCGTTGGTTGCCGTGGAGAGTTGATATGTCCTGGAGTTGCAGATGTCACGAACCATTTGGCGGAAGTCATAGCGATATTCGCTAAACCGTCTGGCCAACTCATCAAGCAATTCCGGGTTGACCGCGGGGTTGCTTACGCGGACGTCATCCACTTCATTGATGATGCCGCGTCCGAAGAAGTGAGCCCAAACGATGTTCGAAAGGTTGCGGGCGAAGAAGGGGTTGTCGTCGGAAGCCAACCAATTGGCGAGGACTTCACGGCGATCTTTGCCTTGGACATCGGGAGTCTCTCCACCGAGGAATTTAGGCTCCATGCGCCGATTGCCGACGGGGTGATTGACTTCGCCCCCGCCGCGGTTGAAGACGATGATCTCGCGGGGGTCTTCCGCCCGCTTGCGGCCGATTTGCGAGAAGAACGCCGCAAAGCCGTAATAGTCGTCCATCGTCCAGCGATCGAACGGATGGTTGTGGCATTGGGCGCATTGAATCCGCATGCCCATGAAGACCTGGGCCACGTTCTCGGAAATCTTGAGCGTGTCGGTTTCGCTTTGATAGTAGTTTGTTGCGGGGCTGGTGAAGGTGCCGCCGGTCGCGGAAAGCAACTCTTGCACCATCTTATCGATTGGCTTGTTGCTGGCGATTTGTTCTTGCAGCCAGTTGTAGTACAGCAGCATCGGCTTGTACGTCACTTGCTGCGTTGTGCGAATTTGCAAGAGTTCCGCCCACTTCATCACCCAGACTTCGACAAACTCCTTGCGGCCCAACAGTTCATCAACCAGCAACGCCCGCTTCTGCGAATCTTGCGACTGCATAAACTGGTCGAACTCGTCCGGCGTTGGCAGTTTGCCGATGATGTCCAAGTAAACGCGGCGGAGAAACTCTTCGTCAGAGCAGACTTCGGACGGGTTGACGCGAAGCTTGTTCAGCTTTGCGTTCACCAAGGTGTCGATGTAGTTGAACTCCGGCGGTTCGCTCCAGGCAAATTCCACCTCGGTCGGCAGAACAATCACATTCATGCCAACGGTGTGCGTCTCAAACCGAGCCGCGACAAACGCTTCGCCCCGAGCGGCGGCCGTGATGACGCCTTCCTCGGAAACCGGTGCGGAGTTGTCGTTGTTTGTTGAGAAGTAGGCCAGGCTGGTGACATCGCGAGTAGTGCCGTCCGAGTAATGCGCCCGCACGGTGAGTTCTTGTTGAGTACCCTCGCCGGCCAGCACCGCGTTGGGCGGATTGATCTCCACGGATTCCACGGTCGGGACTTCGCCTGCGTCCGCCGGCGCGCCAGCGACAAGCCAGCGATGCAGCGTATCGTAAAGTTCGCTGTCTGGTTCAAATCGTTTGCCGCCGGAGTGTGCAACCTCGCCGGTCGCCTTTTGCAGCATCAAGCTTTCGTCAGGGCGGGCGAGATTAAGCCGACGTCCACTGATCTCACGCGTAAGGCGGAAGTGATCGCCTTGCGGATCAAAGCCAAACAGCGAAAGACGAAAACCGTCCTTGCCGCGAGCCGCGCCATGGCAGCTTCCCATGTTGCAGCCGGACTTCATGAAGACAGGCATCACGTCCAGCTGAAAACTAATCGGGCGTTCAACCGTCGCGTCGGCAACCGTGACGGGAACTGTCGCTTGAAGATCGCCGTGCGTGACCGTCATTTGGGTGGCGCCGTCCGCCGCCGGGTGCAACGTCGCGCCGTCCACCTTGACAAGGTCCGGGTTCTCAAACGTGAAACTTGCTTCCGAAGTAATATCGAGCGTTCGCCCATCCGCCAACTTGGCCTGAACGACCAATGACTGGCGATCACGTGCCGTCGTCAGAGAAACATCCGCCGGATAAACGGAGATCTCGGTGATGGCATTGGACTCGGCAGGGATTGAGACCGGTTGCGTTTCCGCCGAAGGCTCCGCGGAAGCGGGTTCGCCAGCGGGGTCTTGAGCGAACAACAGTCCAGCAAAGCCTGCGAGAACAACCAGGCTGAGTGCGACAAAACATGTCTGTCGATTGGCTGACATAGTGTTGACGTATAGAAGAGGGTTGCTGTTATGCGGTGATAATCGGAGACGATTGCGTGACCAAATGACTTGGTAACGAATTAACTCGACGAACCTTCGTCCTGCTTTTGGTCCTGCGATTGCCCGGTTTGTTGCCGCTGCTCAGCGCGGCGCTTTGCCTCCAGACGCAGCTTCTCCAAACGTGTGAGCGGCTTCTCCGCAGGCTTATTCTCTTCCGCAGGCTTTGTTCCTTGTGCGGGCGGATTCGGCTTGTTGGCGTCCGGCGGCGGGGGAGGATCAATGCGGAGTTCCGTCGCGCCGGATCGATGCACCATCATTTCGCCTTCACGAACGAATTCGATTTGGGCGAAGATATTCTTGTGCGTGCCTGCGGGGCTGGCGGCGTCCGTGGCGATTTCAAAAACGGCCTCTTGGGTTTCGTTGTTGAATTCGATTGGCTCGGCCGTGACCGCACTTGGCAATCCCATCAGTTGGACTTTGCCGCTGCCATCAAATTCCGATGTGTGCGCGAACTTCGCCAGGATTTGCGTCTTCTGGCCTTGCTCGACAGCGGCAGGCGACATGGCGACCTGCGAATAAGCGTCTGCCACGGTGAGTTTGGTCAAAGGAGACGAAACCCAGACAGCACCATTAATGTTCGATGATGCCAGCGCGACGACGTCCCATTCCTGAACGGGAGCGTTGCCATTTGCACTGATGGGATACAGACCTTCGGTTTGATCCGCGGGAATGTTGATTGATGCCGTGGCGCCAACGCCTGGCGGACGGAACGGGAACTGCACATTGACGGCCCCTTCAAACCCTTCCTGGCGGTGGACGATGACCTTGAGCTGCATGGAACCGTTGCGAACCAACGGCACCTTGGGAGCAACGAGTTCGACCGTAAAGGGAACTTTGTCCACAACGGCCACGGCGAGGCGATTGACGGTTGTGATCCAATACTCGGATTGACCCGGCGCGCCAATCAGCATTTGAGCGCGTTGGGAAAACCGGCCTGTGATGTTCTCGTTCTCAACGTGTTTGGCTTGGAAGTCGATGAGCTTGCCGCCGATGGGGGCATCTTCCGTAGCTTCAAACACAATTGCCGAAAGGTTTGTGTTGCCCGGCATGGGGACAGATTGCATCGTGACGCCTTCTGGCAATTCCGGCGCAATGAATTCAATCGGCCCGCCAAAGTTGTTACGTGCCGCGGCCATCAGCGTGGAGAAGCGGTTCCCCCGCGGTACACAAATCACTTGACGGTCCTGCGAGTACCGCGCGACCTGCGGAATGGAAAGGCTCAAAGATGGCTGCACAGGCGTGAGTTCAATGCGGTAAACGAAGTCCTCGCCCCCGCGGCGAAGCTGATCGTAAACACGAATCGAATACTCGCCATCCTCCGGCACGTTAAAGCGGAAGTAACTGTCCGGCGCGATGCCGTTTTGATCATCGTTGCCGGCGATTTGTTTTCCATCGGCGGAGTGCACCGTCATCACGGAATCCAAGGGGGATCCAACTCGCCGGGCGTAGCAATGCACATCAAACGCCTGGCCTTTGGTCGCGGTGAAACGGAACCAATCCATATCACCATCTTCGCTGATGATGCCATTGAACGTGTTGGTCAATTCCGCAGGGGTTGCTTCATTGCGGCCGTTGTTGGGCTCAACTTCAATCGCGTTGGCCGCCGCGGAGAGCCGGAAGGGAATCCCCGAGGGAGAGACACCGGCAGGTGTTTCCGCATACAGCGCGAAGTTCGCATCGTCTTCGCTTGGCAATTGGACGGTTTGCTCCATCACGCCCGAGGCATCGCCCAGAAACTGCACCTGGACTTCTTCGCCAAGTTTGCCGCCTGGGGGGAACACCGCCGTGGGCCGCGGAAAGTTGCCCACGTGCATTCGGTAGCGGCAATTGCCGTTTCCGCCGTAGGCGCTCTCGCGGAGCATGATGATGTAAGAACCATCTTCCGGTACGGTCAACGAGGCGATCGGATCCTGCTTCGCCAAGGGCGAATCATCCGCGGCCACCAGTTCAAACCGCTCAGCGTTCAAAATCGCCACATAGGGGTCGAAGATTGTCGCGGCCAGCCGCATGCCTTCGACTTCGACCGTGATTTGATCCCCTTGCTTGGCGTCAACAACAAAGTAGTCAACGTCTTCATTCTCAACCACGCCGGTGACCGTCACGCCCAGGTCAATCTTCTGAGGAGCTTGAAACTCGCTGTTCGGCTCAACTTCATCGATTGAAGGCAGGGCCCCAACGTAGAATGTTCGCAACTCGCTGATGCCGGACGTGGTTCGCACGCGGGCGATGTGTTCGCCCAATCGGGCATCCGCAGCGATCTTGACTTTAACGGTGACTTGACTGTCTTGTGCTTCCAGCGAGAGAACTTCAACTCCCGGTTCGTAGAACAAGACTTCCTGAGCGTCAGCCAGTCGCGCGCCTAGCAATACGATGTCAACTTCCGTACCTCGCTGGACGCCACGCGGCATAATCAGCGAGAGTGCTGGCGAAGATGCAACGGCCTGGCTTGCAGCAATCAGGCAGAAAACAATAGCGAACGATAGCCGAATCAGCGAAATGCTTGAAAAGCGCCGCATCATGGAATTCCAAAGTCGAAGGTCGGGCGGTGCGATGAAGAGCCAGTAGCGGAAATTTGAAGCGATCAGCCGATCAGAGCATCAACCACTTTGCCGCCATCACAGATTTCCACGGGCCGGTCGCCTGGAGCCATCAATTCCTTATCAGCAATGATTCCCAGGCACTTATACATTGTGGTTGCCCAGTCCTGGACTGTGAGCGGATTGTCTTCCGGTTCGCTCGCAGTGGCGTTCGAAGACCCATAGACAGTGCCGCGTTTGATGCCGCCTCCGGCAAGCACAACGCTGTAGACCTTCGGCCAGTGGTCGCGACCCGCATTATTGTTGATCTTGGGCGTGCGACCGAATTCCGAGGCGATTGCAACCATCGTGCTGTCCAGCAGGCCGCGCTGATCCAAGTCCGCAATTAAGGTTGCGAACGCTTGATCAAACGGCGGCATCTGGCGATTGAAACCGTTCTGGATGTTGTCATGCATGTCCCACCCGCCATAGGTGAGGGTGACAAACCGAACACCGGCTTCCACCAGGCGGCGAGCCATCAACATCCGCTGACCGGCCGAGTTCCGGCCGTACGCGTCCCGGATCTTGTCATCTTCCTTATCAATGCTGAACGCATCCCTGGCTTCTGGCGAACTCACCAGGGCGTACGCGCGATCGTAGAAAGTATCAACGGCGTCCAGCGAGTCCGAGCTTTCTTTCGCGCGGAAGTGATCATTCACAGCGTCAAGGATTCTGCGCCGCTTGGCGAATCGGTTGTCATCACAACCGTTGGGCAGATTCAAGTCCCGCACGCGGAAATTGTTTCCGGCTGGATCCGAACCCAAACTGAACGGTGCGAATGATGAACTCAGATATCCGGTGCCAGCAAACTCATTCGGCTGGCCGGGGATGCAAACATACGGCGGCAGATTGTTGCGCGGACCAAATTCATGCGCCACAACACTTCCCATGCTGGGGAAGGCCAGCGCGGGACTGGGCCGATAGCCAGTGAACATGTTGTGCGTACCGCGCTCGTGCGCCGCTTCGCCGTGAGTGAACGATCGGCAGATCGTCAGCTTGTCCGCAATTTGTGCGGTCCGCGGCAGCGTTTGATTGAGCCGAATGCCAGGCACGTTCGTCTCGATGCTGCCCATTGGCCCTCGATATTCGATCGGTGCCAACGGCTTGGGGTCAAATGACTCCTGATGCGCCATTCCGCCAGGCATAAAAATGAAGATCAGGCTCTTGGCCGTGCCTTCTTTGCTGACGTAGTCCTTCTTGTCGCCGCGAGCTTCCATTCGCAGCAGATCCGCGAGCGTCAGCCCGATTCCTCCTGCAAAGCCCACGTGGAGGAAATCTCGAATAAAGCCACGGCGGTTTTTTGTGCGTGCCATGTGTTGGGACCTTAGGGGTAAGTTTCGCGGCAGTGCCGCGTTGATCTCAGGTGTGAGTTTGAATCCTGCAAGAGCCGCTGATCAAAGAAACGAGATCAAAGGAAAACAGAATCAGGGGGTTTGCCCTCGTGACCAATGCAAAACCCTCGCTTCCAGCTGTGTGCCGCATATTCGCACAGCGACACAACCAAAGCGAAACGAGGACAGACAGGTGGCAACATTTGCCACCGCGTGCAATTTCCTTTTCAAGGCGGGAGATTTTGGGGCGGGAGGAATCCGGGAGGCACTGCCGGGCATCTTCTGCTTCGCTGGTTTTGAGCGATTGCTGAATCGTCCAACTCGTGTCCAACTTCGCCAGCTTGGGCTGACCTTTTTGAATTCCTTGATTTGAAGGATCAGGAAAGCAGAACGAAGGCGCGAAGTCAAGGAATTACGGTTGGAATTCGCAAAAGACTTGCCCGCCGCCTTGTTCCCCAAATCACGAGCCTTGCACAACTTAACGCCGCTGTTGTGTCGCAACCAAAGGGGTACAATCGCCGCTATGTTCTTCGCATTTGAAGGTTTGGACGGCGCGGGAAAATCAACTCAGATCGAGTTGTTGATTACCCATCTTCAAAACCAATCCAGCATCGATGTTTCGCAGGGAATTGTCACATGTCGCGATCCCGGCAGTACGCCCACCGGCGAGGCCGTTCGCGCGCTGCTGCTCGATCCGGCATCAAAAATCGGCATGATGTCCGAGATGCTCTTGTACATGGCCGCTCGGGCACAATTGGTTGACGAAATCATCCGCCCGGCCTTGGAAGCGGGGAAAGTGGTGATTAGCGACCGCTTTCTGCTTTCCAATGTTGTCTACCAGGGCCATGCCGGCGGTATCGCCCGCGATGAGATCTGGCGGATCGGCGGCGTTGCGACCGGCGGTTTGTTGCCGCGGCTGACCTTTGTTTTGGATCTTCCCCCGGAAGAGTCCCACAAGCGGCTCAATCGTCCACCAGACCGTCTTGAATCTCGCGGTGATGAATTTCGCGCCCAGGTGCGGAACGGGTTCTTAGCGGAAGCAGCCGCATTCCCTGAGCGTATTTTGGTGATCGACGCAGCGAGGCCTATTGAAGTCGTACATCAAGAGATTGCGGCTGCTGCGTTGGCGGCATTGGAAGGTAACTCAGATTCGTCCTGAATGCCGCACATTCCGCTTGAAATGGTGCTTGAAGAAGCCTGCCCCCTCAAATTGGGGGAAGCGCCAAATCCGGAATCCGGTCGCCGATCTGAAGACTTCGATGTATGATCGAGTCTGATCTTTTCGGGGCGGGCTCACCCGCATCTGGGCTCATCCGAATATTGGGGCGGCATTTCCCTAGTGGTTCCCACACGAGCCTTCACTTCCCAACTCCACTTTCGTCCACTATGGCGACTGCCATTCCGTCGAGAACATTCCGCGCGCTACAGCGATAGTCTTGGGTGGAACGGAGAGTGGCCAGCGGCGCATTTGCGACCCCACAGAGAGAAGCGGCGTGTCGATACGAGTTACCTGCAACAACGGACACCGATTTACCGTCGAGGCGGAGTTTCTGCAGCGCAGCCGAAGCTGTCCCAAGTGCCAGGCCGAATACACGTGGTCATTTCGACTCCGGTGCTCCAAAGGCCACAAGCTGAAAGTTCCAGGACGATACGCCGGCCAAGTTGGCAAGTGCCCTCAGTGCGACGAATCTGTCCGCGTTCCAGAAATCGCCGAGCCAGAGTCCGCGGAGACTCTCATCACAAACCTTTTGCAAGATGACGGTGAAAAACTAAGTGGAAGCGATAGCGCCATCATCGGTGGCGACGGTGCGACGGCGACAGTGCCTGCGTGGCAGGCGGCGCTGGCGGACTTGCAAGGAGGCAACACCAGCGGCGATTCCAGTCAGTCACACACCGGCAACGCCAAGTCGCTCAATGATACGCTCAACCAGGACGAGGACGGCTGGAAGTCACGACGCTGTCCTCACTGCAAGAAGTTTGTTGACGTCGCCCGCAAGAGTTGTACCGAGTGCGGCAAGTACATTGGCATCCCCAATCCCGATGAGATTGCTCGCAGCCAACGGTGCAACAGTTGTGGAGCAATGAGCTATCCCGGCGCGGAGTCGTGCACGGCCTGCGGGATTCCTTTTGGCTAAGGCTTTGAAGATGCCTTTTGCCGATAGGCTCTTGAATATACCACTTGCCCTTTAGCCAATTGCCGCGATTGCCAATCAGAAGCCGCGCAATCTGTTGGGCAGATATGTCCCGTCCGCAAAAATTGCCTGCGATGACGAACTTGCGACGGCATCATCCAGCAGCACTTGAGTGTCGTCAGCTATGGCGAGCATTCGCGTTGTCCACAAAGATCGAAAGACGCCCATTTCGCTAAATAGGTCAGGATCAAAACAACCGATGATGCTTTCGGCGATCCGTCCGTTCCAATCTTCGCGAGATTGGTAATTCCGCCACAACGGCGCCAGCGAAGTCCGCAAAGAGGCCAACACAAGTGCCCATTCCGCTTGGGCTTCTTTTTGCGAGCGATGTTCGCCAAACTCGACGGAAAATTCTTGAGCGCGGTCAGGCTCGGCTCCAAACTCCGCCACGTCCGCAAATCGCGCTAACGATCCCACCAGCACGTCCGTCCAGCGCTCCGTGCGTTTCCGCAACCGATTGAGTTCAATCGCATCATTCGCCGGCACTCCGCGGCCTTGCAGCAAAGTTCGCATCGCCCGAACGCGGGCTTCCGTATGGCTGATCAAAATGCTGCGAACAACCGGAGTGGCTTCCACTTCGCGGCGAGCCTGGTCGATGGCTGCCGCGGTGGCCGCAAAGACTCGCGTTAGCACTTCCGCAAGAAGTATCTCTTCCATCGCGCGTTGCGCATGCGACCAGCTGGTCGAAGTATTCACTTCCGGAAGCAAATCAGAGTCGGGCTCAGCAAAGTGCTTGAGCGTACGACTCCAATCCCCAGCGCGAGATTGAGCCGCCGTCCAGTACCGCAGCAGGCAGTCTCGCGGCAAAGCCAGTTTGCGTTCAATAAGGACCGGCCCATGGCTGGCCAGTTGTGCGGCCAATTCAACCAAATGACGAACGTGCATGATTCGAAAGCGGCAATGCGAATTCTTGTTTCGAAGGGGCGTAACGGGAATTCGCAAACAGAATGCCGAGTCGACCCGGCGACATTCCTTTTTGGTCAAGAGTTACAACAACTGGCACTAAGTCCAAGCAGGCTCGCAATTTACGCCGTCAGCGGCCGATTGGCCAAACATAGAGATATCCCGGACGTGTTGCCGAAATGCAACGCGTCCATGTCCGAGCGTTGTGCTAACACCAAGCCGGCAAACCCTGGCAACAGCCGTCAAATGTTCTTCGCCGCAGCCTATCGGGCGTCATCATCCGCATCTGGACGCGGCGACGCGGTTTCTTTTTCCAGGAACGGCACGCCTTCGGACATCCACTCCGGAGCCTCGGTCCCTTTGCAGTAGTGATCAAAGAACTGCTTCATGCGGATCTGGAAATCGATCTGGTTGGGCTTGCGGCCCAAGTGGTGACCTTCCCCCGGATAGGAAAGCAGGATGACCTCCTTGCCGTTCCGCTTGGCTGCGTTGTAATACTCCAGCCCTTGATGCCAGTCGACAGAACCGTCATCAGTTCCATGCAGAATGATGAACGGCGTGGTGATGTTGCGCACGTTGTGCAACGGCGATTGGCTTTGGAACAACTCAAAGTTATCCCAAGGCGTTGTGCCCATTCGCACCTGGCCGCGCTCGGTGATGCCCTGCTGCACATTGCCGGAGGATTTGTACAACTCGTTGTAAAAGCTGATCAAGTTGGTCACGGGCGCGCCGGTCACTACACAGCAGAACATATCCGTCTGCGTCAGAATGAACGAAGACTGGTAACCACCCCAACTGTGGCCTTGCAGGGCGATGTGATCGGGATCTGCATAGCCCAAGTCGATAACCTTCTGAACGGCGCTGGTCACGCAATCCACGGCACAATCGCCTGGACGCCCGGGTTTGTAGATGACGTCAGGCATCAACACCAGGTAACCATCACTGGCATAAGTGCTCATGTGCGGACGATCATCGAACGCCGGGAACGAATATTGATGATGTCGCTGCGACATCTTTTCGTAGAAGTAAACCAGCATGGGGTACTGCTTGCCTTCCTCGTAATCGGCGGGAAGGGCGAGCGTTCCCTGCAAGTGAACACCGTCCGAGTTCTCGTAGTCGACAAGCACGCGCTTCGGCCCCCAGGCATACTCAGCTTGCTGCGGGTTGGCTTCGGTCAGTTTGCGGAAGTCGTCGAAGTTTGTGTTCGTCAGGTAGTAGTCGGGGTAGTCGACAAAAGTCTCACGTGTGATCAGCACAGATTCAGAATCGTCGGCTTTGCTGGGATTGCCAAAGCTGACATCATCAAACACAAGCGGTTGCGGAGACTCGCCATATTGCATTCGGTAGAAGCCGGACTTCTTGGTCCACTCGCCGTAGGCGGAGAGCAGCATCGGTTTCGCGAGATCAATGGTCTCCGCTTCCGGGTCCAGGTTGCGATAGCGAAACACAATCTGTTCGGTCTCACCCAGGTTGCGGGTCAGACAACTTCCGGTGCTGCCATCAAGCGGAAGCAGCCACAAGTCAAACTTGTGATTGAGGATGACGCTACGGCCATCGCTCGTCCAACCTGCAACGCCATAGGCCGGCTTTTCATACGGATGGTCATCGTCCTCGTTGACAAAATTGACTCTCGTAGAGAGCGACAAATTGCGCGATGTTCCTTCATCCAGGTCATACAGCAGGACCTGGCCGCCCTTGAGGTACAGGTAATACTTGCCGTCGGGCGAAGTTCCCATCGGCCGGCCCAGGGCCGAAGTGATTAGCGTGCGTTCTCCATTGTCCAAGTTGACGCGATAGTAGTCGGCCCGCGAACCACCCCAGGTGATTTCGCCGCCATATTGCGAGTCATCGCGGCCGATTCCCCAGCGGCCATCTCCAGCGATACTCACCGAGTCCATGGCGTCATCACCCAACTGCACAAAGCGATTATCGGAGACGTGGACTACGCAGGGAATGGTCCGGCGAGCGGCAGCCCCGGCGCGACGTTGCTGCACGGACTGAACATCCTCATCCTTCCAGTGCCAGACATCGACGTTCGCGCGATTGTTGTCACCGCCACCGCCGTTTCCGTTGGACTGACCGCCGCGCCCGCCGCGAGACGAACCACCGTTCTCCACTTCTTCAGCTTGTTCTCGAATTCCGCAGAACAACATGCTGGCGTCTTCGCTCCACCGCAAAGCCGCGAGTTGGCTTAAGACGCTGCCGGATGGAAAATCTTCCGCGTCGTTGGGGTTATAAGTGATCGCCTCATCACCTCCCGCGGCAACATTGCGAAACGCCAGCAGCGTATTCTCGCGGTGCTCTTTGCCATCGGGAGTGTCGCCCCGCAGCACGGCCAGATGTGCCCCCGACTCATTCCACGTCAGTTGGCTGTAGGTTTCGCGCGAGCTGTCCAATGGGCGAACAACATTCGTTTCCAACTCAAACACATAGACGCCGTTGCCATGCCCGTCCGCGGCATCAACTGTGTAAGCCAGCAAGTTGCCGTCTTCATTGAAGGCGTATTCATTGACACTGCCAAAGTTGCGTGCCACACCGGAGTCCAGCCGATAAACAATCAAGTCTGAGCCGGCATGTTCAACTTCGCCGGCGCGCGGCTTCTTCAACGTCAAGTAGTTCGAGTCATCAGTGAACCGCACGTTCGAGGCATTGGCAAACTCGGTCTTGTCCTTGGTTTCAAGATTCATCAAAACCATTCGGCTGGGACCAGCATTTCCACCGCCGCGTCCGCGCCGCCCTCGCTGCGCTCTGTCCGGTCCGTTTGTCTCGTCATTCCCGCGCGAGCGACCTGAACGTTCTTCCGCCGGTGCTGAGTAGACAACCCACTTGCTGTCTTTTGAGAACTGCGCGCTACCGCCGGACTTGATCGAGAACTTGACATCCTCCGTCAGGCTCTCAAGGTGGAACATCGCATCGCCCTCATTGGGCGCTATCGAGTAAGCAAACCAATTGCCGTCGGGCGAGATGTCGGCCGAGCGAACGCGGCTCCATTTGCCATAGTCATCGATCGTGAGAACTTTCTTCTCGCCCGAAGGCTGGGCATCATCCTGCGCGCTTTCTTGACCGATGGTATTCCCCACAAGAAGGAACAACCCACAGCCGATGGATACACAAAAGGCAGCAAGCGAGAGTACGGAACGTCGAGAAGTGCGCATGACCAGGCCCGAATGAGACGTGGAAGAAGGCAGTGGGACAAACCCCCAGGGACAAGATGTCCCCGAGTATAACTTGGCGGAATCTGAAAGAAAGCAAATGCCGTGGGCGATCCCGTGGGCAATGCTGTGGGCTGGGCAACAAAGGCTTGCCGCCGAATGCAATCGCCCACTCTCCGCAAAGCTCGCCGGGCCTGTCCACTCTGCCCCAGTCACTTAGCTATTTGCCATAGCCTTCGAGAATGCGGCCAATCCAGAACAGGCACACACCGGCAATCAGCATCATCAACATCTGTCCGACAGTGATCACGGTGCCATCATGTGACGCGCCTGGCATCCATTGCAGCAGCATGGCCAGCGGCAGAGCGGCCAGACCGGCGAATTGCAGAAGCTTTCCGAATGATCTCATCGTGCTGCCAGACAAACCCTAGTTTCGCGACATGCTGAGGCTACAGAATTCCATCGCATGCTCCCAATCTTTGGATCCGTCCATGGAACACAATATTTGCAAGTGAGTTAGCCGGTCATTTGACTGGGACTGTTCAATCGTCAATTTTGCCGGAACAGGCGCGCCACCTGTAGCGGGAATCCAAGTTCCCAGCATCGCCAATCGATCTTCTTCCAGCGTTCCAACAAACTCGCCGATCGCGGAATTCTCCGTGACGAGCCTACCGCGCCATTCGTTCTTAGACGGATCGAGATAGCAGACCAGTTTCCAGGAATCGAATTCGCGGTTGTTCCGCGGAAACTGCGACCAAAAATCCAACGTCATCGATGGCATCTCCAGATCGACTTCCATGTTGGTTGAACCAACGTTTTGCCCGGAGATGTCGCTCGCGGCCGCTCGCCATCCGTAAGCGAATTTGAAACCCATCTGCGGTTTGGCGAGCAGTTCATCGATTTGCCCGCTCGCTTCCAGATGTTCAAGCTGATGAGCAACCTTAAACGTGATGTTTTCTCTGGGATACACACCGCCCAGCAGCATGTAATCCGCAAACGCCCGCAATGCTTTGTCGTCTTTTCCCTGCGACGCCAAGGCACAAGCCATGAAGAAATGGTTTGGTGCTTTATTTGGTGCGACAGCATTAACTTCAGCAAGAATCGCCTCCGCCTCTTCGTATTTGCCTAAAGCGTTATAACAACATCCCAACCATGATTTCACTTCAATCTGCTCACGGTTGCTGCCGCGCAATGATCCGTCAGCCAGCAAACCTTCGTAGACTTCACTTGCGCCTTCATAGTCGCCCTCGATCGCCAATTGTGCGGCAATTTCGCGGGGGTTGAGATCAAATTCCTCTGCCGCTTTGGCGTCTTTGCCATCCAAGTAGACCTGGTAACCGCCGTAAGCGATGCTGACAAGCAATGCGATCACCGCCACAACGCTTGCAAACACGTACGTATGCTTAGAAACGGGCGAACGCGTCTCTTGCGGCTGTGTTACAACTTGGGAGTCTTGCATGCCAATGCTCCTGCGTTTATTCCAATCCGAGTCTTATCGTAACCCCCAGAAAGGGGTCCCGGCAATTCCATAGCCAGCAATTGAACGAACATCCGCGTAAAGCGATAACATCAGCCACGCGGATGTTTGTTATCTCACGCAAAATGAGAGCGTCGCCCGTTCAGCGCGCGTGAAACTTCAGCGGAACTCCCCAATCCATCAGCAATTTTGGCTGACGAAATCGAACAACTTGCCGCGCAGATTCCTCAGGCCTGGCCTGCGGATCAGGACGGATTGCGCAAGTTGGCAAGAGCCGCCAGGCGACGGGCCGCGGCATGCCAACCGTTTGACCGGCTGCAAAAGAAACTCGCCGCGCAAGTCCAGGCGTCGCTCGCCAAAGCCAACCGCCGACAGCAAGCCAGGTACAAGCTCGAATACGACGAACAGCTTCCCATCGTCGCTCGCAAACAAGAGATCATGGATGCGATCACCGCTCACCAGGTGGTGATTGTTTGCGGCGAGACCGGCTCCGGAAAGTCCACGCAGCTTCCCAAGTTCTGCTTGGAGTTGGGCCGTGGCTCGGAACGGATGATCGGGCATACGCAGCCTCGGCGGATTGCCGCGCGGAGCGTTGCCGCGCGAGTTGCGGAAGAACTCGGCTCTGCGCTGGGACAAGTCGCCGGCTTCAAGACACGCTTCTCCGAAGCGCTTTCCGACATCACGCACATCAAACTGATGACCGACGGAATTCTGCTGGCCGAGACCCAGACCGACGCACAGTTGCACGGCTATGACACAATCATCATTGATGAAGCCCACGAACGTTCGCTCAACATTGATTTCCTGCTCGGGCTGATCAAACGCATTCTGCCACAGCGGCCGGACCTGAAGCTGATTATCACCTCGGCGACGATTGATGCCGAGCGTTTTGCGGAGCACTTTGCCGATGCCAACGGCCAACCCGCGCCGGTGCTGGAAGTTTCGGGGCGAACATATCCGGTCGAGGTGCGCTATCGTCCGGTGCTCACTGATGACGACGCCGACGAAACCCAGGCGTTGCGCGAAGCCGTGCGAGAATTGGCGGCGATTGATCGCGGCGACATCTTGATCTTTATGCCCACCGAGCATGATATTCGCGAAGCGGCCAAGACACTTCGCGGCATGTCTTTGCCAGGCGATGGAGGTGCACGAGAGACCGAGATCTTGCCCCTGTATGCACGGCTTTCCGTCGCGGAGCAGAATCGCGTCTTTCAGCCGCATCAGCATCGCCGGATTGTGATCGCCACCAACGTGGCTGAGTCTTCGCTCACGGTGCCTGGCATTCACTATGTCATCGATACCGGCACCGCGCGGATCAGTCGCTACTCGCCCCGCTCGAAAGTTCAGCGACTTCCTATCGAGGCGATCAGCCGCGCCTCCGCGGACCAAAGGGCCGGACGCTGCGGACGTATCGCGCCTGGCGTCTGCATTCGCATGTACGCCCGCGAGGACTATGAATCGCGCGATCGCTTCACCGCGCCGGAAATCCAGCGAACCAACCTGGCTGCGGTGATCTTGCAGACGCTGGCCTTTCGTCTGGGTCCCATTGAAGACTTTCCCTTCCTCGATCCTCCCAAGCCGGCGGCGATTCGCGATGGTTACAAGACTCTGTTCGAGTTGGGCGCAATCGATTCGGCCGATCAATTGACGCAGCTGGGCAAGCGGTTGAGCCGGTTGCCGGTGGATCCACGCATTGGGCGGATGATCCTGGCCGGAGCCGAAGAAGATTGCCTGGCGGAGATCCTCGTGATTGCCGCAGCCTTGGAAGTGAATGATCCCCGCGATCGCCCGGTGGAACGGCAAGGTTCCGCCGACGAAGCCCATGCCCGGCATCACGATCCGAACTCTGATTTCCTGGGCATGCTCAAGCTGTGGCACTTCACACATGGCCTGCAAGAGGAACTTTCGCGCAACCGCTTCCGCAAAGCCTTGCAGCAGAACTTCATCTCGTTCAATCGTCTGCGCGAGTGGTACGACGTCCATCGCCAATTGCGGCAAGTGGCGGATCAAGCTGGACTGAAGGTCAAGCACTCAGCCAATGTTGGGGGCAACTTCGTCGGGGCTAACATCGACGACAAACTATACGAGCCGATCCACCGGGCCCTCTTAACAGGACTGCTGTCCAATGTGGCTTTTCGCTCGGAACGCCACGAATACAACGGAGCCGGCGGCATGCGATTGGCCATCTGGCCTGGCTCAGGAGTCTTCTCGTCCAAGCCCAATTGGATGATGGCGGCCGAACTTGTCGAGACGACCAAACGCTACGCGCGGACAGTTGCGAAGATTGATCCCGCCTGGGTGGAAGACGCCGCACCGCACCTTGTCAAACGAAGCTACAGCAATCCTCGCTGGGACAGCAAAACAGCCGCAGCTGTCGGCGACGAACGCGTCTCGCTCTTCGGACTGCCCGTCGTGCCCAAGCGTCGCGTGCGAATCGGACGGATTGATCCGGTCACAGCCCGCGAGTTGTTTATCGAACATGCGCTGCTGGCCGGCGACTTCCAAAGTAGAGCGGCGTTCCTCAAGCACAATCGCCAGGTCATCGCCGAGGCACAAACCCTGCAAGCCAAGACCCGGCGTTATGATCTGCTTGGTGACGAACGCGATCTGTTTAAGTTTTATCAGCAGCGGCTGCCGCAAGATGTTGTCGACGGCGCGTCGTTCGAGAGATGGTGGCGCAAAGATGAGTCCGCCGCGGCGGGGCAACTCTCGCTTACGCTCAATGACCTCCTCCGCGCAGACGCAGGCAAGGGAGCAGCTGCGAAGGACCTGGCCGCCTGCTACCCGGACCGCGTGGAAGACGATGGCCTGACGCTGCCGGCCGAGTATCGCTTTGCACCAGGCGAAGACGATGACGGCGTGACGCTGGTTGTGCCTCAGGCGGCTGTTCACCAGTTGGATGAACGGCGCTTGGGCTGGTTGATCCCAGGTCTTTGGGAACAGCAGGTGACAGCGATGATCAAATCGTTGCCTAAGCATATTCGTGTTAACCTGGTCCCCGCGCCGCAGACGGCCGCGCAAGTTGTCAAAGACCTGGATGTCACCGCTGGCGGATTCGTGGCGGCTGTTGCGGATGAGCTCAGCCGGATTGGCGGCGTGCGAATCAATCCGGTCGATTTTGATCCAGCCGCCTGGCCGCAACATTTACGAGTGAACGTTCGCGTTGTGGATGAGCGCGGCAAGACGCTCAGCCAGGGCCGTGATCTGGCCGAAATTCGTGCGGAAATCGGCGGCGACGTTGGCGAACACCTCGCAACGCTGGAACACCCTGACTGGAATCAATCCGGCGTCAAAGACTGGGCATGGGAATTGCTTCCCCAATCGGTCGAGGTCCGTCATCGCGGGATGACGCTGCGCGGCTTTCCAATGATTGTGGATGAAGGGGATGCGGTTGCCACGCGGTTGGCACCGACGTTGGACATCGCGGAAGCGGAGACCCGCCGCGGGCTTCGCCGTTTGCTGTTGCTCAAGAACTGGCGGAACCTCAAACAGCAGATCGAACATTTCCCCAAGTTCCAGCAGATGCAGATCTACGCCGCGCACTTGAGGCCGTTTCTTCTCACCGAGGAGCTCGCGCTGCGCGCCGTGGAATTGGCGTTCTTGGGCGAAAGCCCGCTGCCGCGGACGGCCGACGCCTTCAACCGTTTGCAGAAAAGCCGCAAAGGCCATATCTCCCTGGCCGTGCAGGATGTCACAGCGCTTGCGGAACCAATGCTCACAGCCATGCACCAGGCCATCGTTGGTGTCGGCAAGCTCAAGCACGCTCACTTTGAATCCGCGCGAGAGGACCTTGCCGAGCAGATCGCCAAACTTACGCCGCCGGGCTTTTTCCATGAGACGCCTTGGGAACAGTTGCAGCATTACCCACGCTATTTTCGTGGGATCGTAATGCGATTGGAGAAACTCAACTCCGGCGGCCGCGCGAAAGATGCTCAAAACCTGCAGCAACTGCGGCCTTTTCTCGCGCGGTTTGCTGACCGCTCAGAAAACAATGGCACAAGCTCGGACACGGCCCTCGAGCGCTATCGTTGGATGCTGGAAGAGTTCCGCGTCTCGCTTTTCGCTCAATCTTTGGGAACGGCCGAGTCAATTTCCGCCAAGCGACTGGATGCCCAGTGGGAGAAGGTCGGCGGCTGACGCTAAGATGCGCTCGGCGTTTCTGCTTCTTTGGAGATAGATCATGTATTACCGGCGCGGTGGCGGATCGTGGAAGTTGCGGCTGATCATTGCCGCGGTGATCGGGCTGATCTCGATCATATCTTACTATTCCATGACGGACGAGAACCCGATCACCGGCGAAGAACAGCGCGTCGCCATGACCGCCGAACAGGAAATCCGGTTAGGCATGCAAGCCGCACCGGAGCTGATTCGCCAACATGGCGGCTTAGACCCTGATCCACAAGATCAGGCGTTGGTCGACCGGATCGGCGAGTTGCTTGTTCGCAACTTGGAAGCGGGTTTGGTCGCAGACGGCCGGCAGAATCCCTATCCGTTTGAGTTTCATCTGCTGCACGATGACCGAACGATCAATGCATTCGCCCTGCCTGGCGGTCAGGTTTTCATTACGTCAGCGTTGTTCGAGCGGCTGGAAACCGAAGGACAGTTGGCCGGAGTGCTCGGCCACGAGATCGGGCATGTTGTCAAGCGGCACAGCGCTCAGCAACTGGCCAAGTCACAACTCTCGCAAGGATTGGGCGCGGCCGCCGGTGTGGCGGCAGGCGATGCCGACAGCGCTCGCATGGCTCAGGCCGTCGGCCAAATGATCAACATGAAGTATGGCCGCGATCACGAGCTCGAATCGGACAAGTTGGGCGTCATCCTGATGACCAAAGCTGGTTATGATCCGCGCTCGATGCTTGGCGTCATGGACATTCTTGCCGAAGCCGGCGGAGGCGGCGGCGCGCCGGAGTTCCTCAGCACGCATCCCAAGCCGGCCAATCGCAAGGAGTACATTGATCAGGTGATCAAGCAAGTGGTCTCAGAAGAATTTCCCAACGGACTGCCTCCGAACCTGCAGCAATAATCCTGATCCTTGCGATGGGATTTGAATCGGCGCCGGTCCGTGGGCTATCCTTAAGGATCACTCTCGATTTATGAATCTGTTTGGGAACATGACATGCGACGAATTCTCTTCTTGACTGTGACCACGGCTCTGTGGCTCTCCGTTTCTACGTTTGCGCTGGCTCAGGATGTGCCGGCATCGCGGATATTGATCACAAACGTTCATGTCTTTGATGGCGTCAGCGAATCGCGCTTGATGAATGCGCAAGTTCTCATTGAAAACAACCTGATTAAGGAGGTCGCTTCCGGCACGATCGAAGCGACGAACGCCACAGTGATCGACGGGAATGGGTGTACATTGATGCCCGGCTTGATCGATATGCATTGGCATTCGGCCTATGCGAACATCCCCATGGCCGTCGGGTTGAACACGGATCATGCGTACCACTTGTTGCTTGGAGCCACAGGCAACGAGAAAGTGCTAATGCGCGGCTTCACAACTGTTCGCGATGTTGGTGGCAATGTTTTTTCGCTGGCGAAACTCACTGACGAGGGCGTGTTCGATGGTCCCCGTATTTTCCCGTCCGGCCCGGCGATCAGCCAAACATCAGGACACACCGACTTCCGGCCTGCGACATCGGTTCCGGCTGACATTGACATGCCCTTGGTTTACATGGAACGGGTCGGCCATGTGATTGTTGCTGATGGTGTGCCGGAAGTGCTCAAACGCACTCGAGAAGCTCTGCGAATGGGCGCCAGCCAGATCAAAATCAACTCGGGTGGCGGTGTATCCTCTTCTTTTGATCCGCTGGACGTTACGCAGTTTACGCTGGAAGAAACCAAGGCCGCCGTCGATGCGGCAAATGACTGGAATACATACGTTGCTACTCACACGTTTACGGACGAAGCGACTCAGCGTGCTTTGGAGGCCGGCGTCCTGAGCATCGAACATGGACATCTCTTGAGTGAAGAAACTCTTCGCATGATGAAGGAGAAAGGCGCCTTCCTCAGCATGCAACCGATTCTCGATGATGAAGATGCCATCCCGTTTCCGGAAGGGTCCTTCAGCCGTCAGAAATACATCGCGGTCACCGAAGGGACTGACATGGTGTATCGAATGGCGCGCAATATTGGCGTGAAGGTTGTCTTTGGAACCGATACTCTCTTCGATCCAGAACTTGCGGAGAAACAAGGAAAGCAATTGGCAAAACTCGGGCGGTGGTTTTCTCCCGCCGAGGCACTCAAACAAGCAACATCAACCGCCGGCGAGTTGCTCGCTCATTCCGGCCCCCGCAGCCCTTACCCTGACGGGCCGCTTGGCGTCATCAAGCAAGGCGCTTACGCAGACCTTCTCTTGGTTGAAGGCAACCCGCTTGAAAATCTTGATCTGATCGCTGATCCGTCCAACTTCAAGCTCATCATGAAGGACGGCAAGGTCTACAAGAACGAACTGCAATGATGTCGTAGGAATACCAATTTGCAACGGACGCAACTTGATCGCTGGCTAGCATGTCTGCCGATGTCACAATCTTGTGGAACGCTTCGGCCGGTTCAAGCAACCGGTGCGCGGAACTGCGCGAGCAGCTTGAGGTCACAAAAGGTCTTTCCGTCTACGAACCAGCATCGCCCGAAGCGACTGTCGAAACAGCCCAACAGCTGGCCGCAAGCGGGACACGTTTGTTGGTGGCCGCCGGCGGCGATGGCACAATCAACGCTGTGGTCAACGGATTGATGGAGGCCAGGCAACAAGGAGCCGCCACAGGCTTTGGAGTGCTTCCGCTGGGCACGGCCAATGATTTCGCGGCTACGCTCGCGCTTCCCAATGATCCAATGGAGGCCGCTGCCTTGTTATCAAGCCAACCGCGGCGGCTCGATGTTGTTCGCACCAACAGCTCGCAGGGAGAACAATACTGGATCAACGTTGCCACTGGAGGAAACGCAGAGCGGGTCACGGAACTCATGACCGACGATATCAAGCAGACTTGGGGACCACTAAGTTATCTTCGCGGCGCGATCTCCGTGTTGACCGACTTGAAAGTGTTTGATGCGAAGATCTCATTTGATGATCAAACTCCCGAGACGTTCACCACGCTCAACATCCTGTTGGGCAACGGTCGAACGTCGGGAGGTAGACTTGCTGTCGCTCCAGAGGCAAATCCAGAAGATGGACTGCTTGAATGCGTAATCGTTTTGGATGGTCCCGCAATTGATCTCGTCTCGCTGGGAACGGACTTTGTTCTGGCCGACTATCTCCGGCATCCCAACGTTATTTATCGCCGTGCGCGCAAACTGCGAATCGAGGCGGACCCGGCAATGCCGTTTTCCGTGGATGGCGAAGCCTGCGGACAAACGCCGCTGGAGATCGAAGTGCTTCCGCAGGCATTGCCAACAATTGTAGGTGTCGATTATCAGCCCAATGTTAAAGGCGGCTGAAAATCAGTCGTTGCTGAAGTGAGACCTGGCGGATCCTGGCTGATCCAAACAAACAAGCGGCGATGAGTCCCAAGCACGGGGTCTAATGCAAGCGTGCCTAATAAGCATTCCTGTGCCGTAGCCCGCACCATACGGTCATGAAGAGAATCTTCAGGTCCAGGAGCAGCGACCAGTTGCAGATGTAGTACAGGTCGCACTCGATGCGGCGGCGCAACGAGGTGTTCCCCCGCCAGCCATTAACCTGGGCCCACCCGGTCATGCCGGATTTGACCTGGTGCCGCTGTGTGTAATTGGGAATCTGTCGGCGGAATTTGTCAATGAACACCTGCCGTTCTGGACGTGGCCCCACAAGGCTCATTTGCCCGGCCAGTACGTTAAAGAGTTGCGGCAGTTCATCAAGACTCCACCGGCGCATGAAGCGGCCCACCGCCGTACAGCGATCATCGCCTGCCTTCGCCCAGACTGGGCCTGTCTTGGCTTCCGCATCAATCCGCATGCTGCGAAACTTCAGCATGCCAAACTCCTTGCCAGCCAGGCCTGCCCTCATCTGCCGATAGAACACGGGGCCAGGGCTGGTCAATTTCACCAGCAACGCCAAAGTGAACATCAGCGGAGACAACAGCAACAGTGCGATTGAGCCAAGTACGACATCCGTGGCTCGCTTCGCCGCTTCGCGCCATCCGGAGTGCGGGTTCTCACGCAAGCCGATGAACGACAGCCGATCGACTTCGCATGGACGCACGGTCATCCCGGAAAGGTCCGGAATCTCCGGTGCAAGCTGAACCTCGACCAAGACATCAGAGAGAGCATGGTATACGCCAGGCAACTCTCCATAGCGAGACAGCGGCAGCGCGATCAATACCTGGTCAACCTGATGTTGGTGCACAAGTTCCGGCAGGCATTGGATTTCTCCCAGCCGCGGCAACACTGTGGAATGCTTGATGTCTTCGCGTTCCACAAAGCCAACAGGCTTGAGACCTGCCCAGGGATTGGCCAACAATGTCTCCGCAACTCGGCGACCATTGCGTCCATCGCCAACGATGGCCACGCGCTGAGTTTGCCCCCGGCCTTTCGCAAACATGCGCCAGCCGATGCGGCGAACGCCGATCAGCATTGCGGCATTCAGGACAAAAAACATTGCCAGTCCCAATCGCGATTCATACAAATCGCGGCGATAGAACGTGACGGCGATCACCAGCAGGAACAAGAGTCCGCTCGCCAAAGTTACGGCAACAGCTTCGCGAGAAAGTCGTCTGAGCGGCCCCACGCGATACATGCCGCATACATGATACGCCACCACGGCCAGAACAAGAATTGTCGGCAAGCCAGCCAAGACGCTGACCATTGAGGGAACGCCGCCAGGCGCCGGCAACAACGTGAACCGCAACGCATACGCGGAAACCCACATCGTGGCGGTGACCACAATGTCGCAGGCAAAAAACGCCAAAGCCAGAAATTGAGCGTGTCGTCGGTTCATTGCCCAAGCAGTTGCGAGCGCAAAACTCGCGGAAGTTCTGAAATAGGGTCGCGACTTCTATCAATTGCCGCAAATTGCGTCAATGCGAGCATGACGGCCGCTAGCGGCACCTGCTCAACTTAGGCGAAGCGGAACGCGCCGCGTGTAGCGATTGTGACCTATGCTTGAGAAGAGTTTGGAACATTCGTCAACTTGTCCGCGAGGTAGCGACATTTCCCCACTAGAAGCCAATTTGCTGGAATGCAATGCTGGGCGGCCGAAGGATTTGTCGGACTTCGACTCTCGTCCGGGATTCGGCTATCTGACGCGGCGCAGCTCTGACGCAAACGAAGCGGTCTGGTCTACCAGTCGCTGGTTGCGGCTGTGCTGTTTGCTAGTGGTGCTTGTGCTGCTGGCCCCCTTGTGTTGGGGAATCACACACTCCGCAGAAGTCTGGGCGTTGTTCTGTTCGGCTTCCTGGTGTGAACAAGGTCTTCAACTTTTCTTCGGTGGGCTGCTGAGTTTGGTGTTCGTGGGCTGCTTGATTGGGACTTTTCAGAAAGCACAGCTTGTCGTCGATCGCGCGCGGCGCGAATTGCGGTTCGTCTCTGGCTACTTGTTCCCGCGCCAACGCCGCATCTGTTTGCGGAGATTCGGGCGCTGCAAAGCCGAATGCTTGAGAATCCCGCTGGCGTAGATGAAGGGCCGTCCACGGATTCGCGGGCCGTCTTTGCCGAGTTGCACACTGGCGAACTGGTACTGATTGCGGTGGACGCCAATTGGCGCGAGGGCAGCCTTCACAAAGAGATCGAAGAGGCGATCAATGTGTCGCGAGGCGATTCCGCGCTATAGCAAGTCCTGTTAGTCGTCCACAAACTCAGGCGTAATTTTTGTCGGGATCACGCCGGCGGCATAACCGCGGGCAAGAAGCTCCGCTACCGCTTTGCGACCGGTGGGACCAAAATCAAGCGTCCAGTCATTGACGTACATGCCCACGAATTTGTCGGCCTTGGCACGATCCAGATCGCGACCGTATTGCAGCGCGTAATCCAAGGCTTCCGCGCGATGCTCCAAACCGTACTGAATGCTCTGCTTGAGCAATCGATTCACGTCGCGGATCGCTTCAGCGCCCAGGTCTTTGCGAATGGCATTCGCACCCAGCGGAAGCGGCAAGCCAGTTTCCTTTCGCCACCATTTGCCGAGATCAACAATCAACTGCAATCCTTGATCGGCATAGGTGAGTTGCCCTTCGTGGATGATCAACCCTGCGTCAATCTTTTGCCCCGCAAACTCGCCGGCGTCGGTGGCTTCGATAATCTGGTCAAACGGCACAACAACGTGTTTGAAGTCAGTGCCCAAACACAACCGCAACGCAAGAAACGCCGTGGTCAAAGTTCCCGGCACGGCAATGGTCTTATCGCGCAGCGAGGCAATATCGCACGCTTCGCGGGCAACCACCATCGGCCCGTAATCATCGCCCATGCTTGCGCCGCACGGACAAAGCAAATACTTGTCCGTTAGATATGCATAGGCATGCAGGCTGACGGCCGTGAGCTCAAGTTCTCCTTGACGCGCTCGCTGATTGAGTGTCTCGATGTCGACCAATTCATGCTGGAACTGGTATGCCCCCGTGTCGATTTTGTCGTTCGCCAACGCGTGAAACATGAACGCATCATCAGGGTCCGGGCTATGTCCCACGCGAATCAACTTTTGAGCGGTTGCGTCTGCCATTACTTTCTCATCAAAAATCGGGGCGAAACTACTGCGAGCAACGACCATCTTACGAACTACGGCCTGTTGATCCAACCGGCCAAAAACGGGCAAGACAACAAAGAAAATGCACGCAAAGCGGCAAACGACGCGTTCGCCCGTCAGGCGTCAGGCAACTCGCTCAGCAATTCCAGCGCTTCGGTGTTCGCCGGCGGGAACTTCAGCGCGGCAAGTTCCCATTTTTCAACCCAGCGAAAGCTGCCCGCAAGCTCCGCACTGCCATCGCTTTGGAGCGTGCAGAGGTGGAAATGCAGTTCCAGTTTGCCATGAGCGTAATCATGCCGAGTGACCACCAGCGGCGCGTCTTCCACGTCAACAACAAGCCCTGTCTCTTCCAAGCATTCGCGGCGAATCGTCTCCACCACCGGCTCTCCCAATTCGCATTTCCCACCGGGAAACTCGGCAAACCCGCCCAGCGTCGCGTCGCTTGCTCGCACGCCAACGACAACCTTTCCCTCATGGCGAATGATGCCGATTCCCACGCGCGTGATGATCCGCCCACTGGCAGATGACTCAACGCTGGCATCGATCGTTTCACTTCTCTTTTCCGCGGTCATCGAAGTCAGCGCTGGTGGCAAGTAGCGGGTTTCCTATTCATCACGCAATGAAACACACGTGGAACGCGCTTGAAAGTATGTGTTTGCCGGATGTCTACTTAGCAAGCACGCAGAGTCTGCAATGCAAGCACGCAGGCCTTGCTCAATTGATAGAACTTGCTCTTTACCGCCACAGGCGATGTCGGCAGAATACCGCCCGCATTTTTGAGCCGTGGCAAGTTTGGATGCCATTGTGAATTGCAGACCCTCCGGCCGTGGCATTGGGCAACCACGTCAGGTCACGGAACTGACCCGCCGTCCTAGCAAGGAGCACATCGTGAAGAGAATCGGATTGACGAGTTTGGTGTTTGCTGCCCTGTTGTTCGTTGGTGCAAATACTGCCAACGCTCAAGGCGGAATCGCCATTGTCGACTTGAACTACATTTTTGACAACTATCCCAAATTCAAAGCTGCCACGGATCAGCTCAAGGCCGAAGTCGAGGCCGCCAGCCAGATGATCCAGCGACGGCAAGACGCCATTCAGGCGAAGGCCAAACAGCGCGATGACACTTATAAGCGCAACACGCTCGAATGGGATCAGATGAATGAGCAACTGACTAAGGAACTTGCCGACATCGAAGCCGACAAGCAGATCATGCGTCGCGACTTCGAGCGCAAGGAAACCAAGTTGTACTACACCAGCTACATGGAAATCATTGGCGAGGTCAACGCTTTTGCCCAGGAACGGCAACTGACGATGGTCTTCCGCTTCAACGGGGACAAGGTCGGCGACAACCCTGATTCCGCTGAAGTCCAAAAGTTCCTCAATCGCGCGGTGTTGTACTACAACCCCAACATTGACATCACGCCGATCGTCCTGGACAAGCTCAATCGCCGCTATCAACCGCAAGTTGGCAGCGGATTCCAAGGTCCCATCCGTCAGCAGCAGTAACTCTGCTCTATGGCGAGATTAGCCCTGCGGCCGCGGAGCGCGGTCGCTCAGGGTTGTATGAAGAGACCAGTGTTGAGTGTGCAGCTTGATCCCCAGACAACTTTGACTCGCGCGGCATTGATGCTAGAGGCTCGGCAACAGCGAACGATCGGTAACCCCACTTCGGTTGAGGGTTTTGGATACTGGAGCGGGAAAGACATTCGCTTGGAGTTTCGCCCGGCAGAAGCAAACTCCGGCATTGTTTTTGTTCGCAGTGATCTCCAGCCTGCGGTGCGAATTCCCGCGAGGGTTGAACACCGGGTGGAAAGCCCGCGACGAACAACGCTTCGCGCGGGTAGCGGCAGTGTGGAGATGGTTGAGCATGTGATGGCCGCATTGGCCGGACTTCATATCGACAACTGCGAGGTCTGGGCTGACGGAGCAGAAATGCCTGGCCTGGATGGTTCCGCGCTTGCTTATGTCGAGGCATTGCTAGCCGCTGGGATTGAGGAACAATCGGCCGTTCGATCACAGTTGATCGTCAGCGAGCAAACGCGCGTTGGCGATAGCGAGCAATGGATCGAGGCTCGCCCCAATCGCTCGGCGGCGTTTGAGATCAAGTATCGCTTGGACTACGGGCGCGATAACGCAATCGGCCGGCAAACGCTGGCTATGAAAATGACGCCTGATGCGTTTCACCGCGAAATTGCTCCGTGCCGGACTTTCCTGCTGGAAGACGAAGCCAAGTGGCTGCGTTCGCAAGGTCTGGGAACTCGGGCAAGCGAGAGTGACCTTCTGGTTTATGGAGCCGAAGGCCCCATCGGCAACGAACTGCGGTTTGCCGACGAGTGCGTTCGGCATAAAGTATTGGACTTCGTTGGCGATGTCGCGTTGGCAGGCTGTGACCTGATTGGAACATTCACGGCGCTGCGAAGCGGTCATCGCTTGAATGCGGAACTGGTTCGCGCATTGCTCGCGGAAGGAGAAATCATCGGCGACAAGTGGCGGCGTACCGCATGACAAAGCAGCCTGTCTAATCCCATGGCAGGATCAAGGAAGGGGCGCGCCTGGCGAAAGGAATCGCCACGGCAAGCAACACAATCGGGAGGGATTGCGTTGCAAAACAAATCGCGGAGCGAAACAAGATGACCCAGCACATTTCTCCCCATGCGGTCATTGATCCCGGCGCGGAGATTGCCGAGGATGTGCGCATTGGCCCTTTCTGCGTTGTGGGGCCGGATGTAAAAATCGGAGCCGGAACTCAACTGGCCAACAATGTGACCGTCACGGGCAAGGTCACCATCGGACGTGAGAATCATCTCTTTTCCGGCGTTGTGATTGGCGGCGAGCCGCAGGATATCAGCTACCGCGGCGAACCAACGGAAGTTGTGATTGGCGATAACAACGTCTTTCGCGAGAGCGTGACCGTTAATCGGGGCACGGTCAAAGACGCACAAGTCACAACCATCGGCGACCGCTGCTACTTCATGGCATGTTCCCACATTGCCCATGATTGCCAACTGGGAAATGGCATCGTCATCGCGAATGGAACCATGCTGGGCGGGCACGTGCACGTTGATGATTGTGCGACGTTGTCCGGCGCGGTTGCCGTTCATCATTTTGCGACGATTGGAGCATATTCCTTCGTCAGTGGATTGAGTCGTGTACTGCATGACGTGCCGCCGTACATGCTGGCCGAAGGATTTCCCTGCCGACCGCGGTGCATCAATGTTGTTGCCTTGAAGCGGAACGGCTTTTCGCAAGATGCGATCAGCGCTCTGGCGGAAGCTCATCGGCTGTTATATCGAGCCAAAGTTGGATTGGATCATGCCCGCGAGATTCTTCGCGGAAACGACAAGCTCGTCCCGCACGTGAACCACTTGCTGAGCTTTATTCAGACGCAGCAAGAAGGCCGCCATGGTCGCGCGCGAGAACGCAGGAGGGCCGCGTGAGGCGTTTGCGGATTGGTGTTGTTGGGGCTGGCCATCTGGGCCGCATTCATGCTCGGATTCTCTCCAAGCTGGATGGCGTGCGGTTGATGGGCGTAAGCGATCCTTCCGAACAGGCGCGCAGCCTGGTCATTGAGAACGTGCGCACCGCCGCGTTTTCAAGCCATGAGGAGTTGTTGCCGCTGGTGGACGCCATTGTGCTCGCCGCGCCGACAAGTCTGCATCACGCGCTCGGGCTGGAGCTTATCGCCGCCGGCAAGCACGTGATGATTGAAAAACCGCTTGCTGCAACCGCCCAAACGGCTCGCGAGTTGGCGACCGCGGCACAAGCCGCTGGCGTCGTGCTGCAAGTTGGACACGTGGAGCGATACAACCCGGCTTTGCAGGCGGCACAGCCAATCACGCGTAACCCAAAGTACATTGATGCCGTGCGCTGCGGAGGCTTCACCGGCCGCTCGCTGGATGTGGGTGTTGTGCTGGACCTCATGATCCATGACTTGGACCTGATCCTGGCGATGAACAATGCCCCCGTGACGCAGGTTGACGCCATCGGTCTGGCGGCGTTGGGCGAGCACGAAGACCTGGCCAATGCTCGAATCACTTTTGCGAATGGATGCGTTGCCAACGTGTCGGCTTCGCGAATCAGCCCGGAGCCAACGCGAAGGATGCAAGTGTTTTCGGAAGCTGGTTTCGCGCGATTGGACTTCGCCGCGCGAAGTGCGAATGTTGTACGACCGACTCAAGAACTGGCTACGCGGCAGTTTGATGTTGAGCAGATTGCACCTGCCGCGAGAGCCGAGGCTGTGGCGGCTGCCCTCAGCAAAGAGACGATCACACCAGCCCCGGTCGATCAACTGACCGAAGAACTCAACGAGTTTGTCCGTTGCGTGCGTGAACAAGCCGTACCGCAGTGCGGCGGCGCGCAAGGATCGCAGGCGATTGAAGTGGCGGAAATGGTGCTCGGCAAGATTGCGGAGCATCGCTGGGATGGCACGGCCGATGGCCCGCAAGGACCACACGCAACGCCAGCCCCGTCAATTCTCCGCGGCCCGCATTGGAGCCGTGTCGCAGCGCCGGCCGAACATCGCGAGGCGAGCTAGCGCCCGTTGTTAGCGAGCTGCCCGCTACTGACTGCTTTGCCATTGCTCAAGTTGGCCCAGTCGTTCAGCAAGATCCCTGTGCCCTGCGGCGGTTTGGCGAACGAAAAGCAGGACTTCTTCCGCTCCGTCACTCACGTAGAGTTCTTTTCGGGCTTCGCCCCCGGCGCTGAACCAGCTCTCGGGCATGACGGTTTGCTCTAAGACTCGATCCAGCGTCTCTTGATCCAAGGCTGCAGGCGCGGCTGCGTTCGCCGAGACGAGCAACCCACGAACATCGTACATCCGCACGCTCAACAGTTTCTCGGCTCGGTTCTTGCTGGTAACCATGAGCGCATCCTTGTGGACCACCGCTGTGAGACCTTGTGAATCCAGCATGATGTCCAAGACTGCGCCAAGCGAAGCACCAGAGACGTTGAAGCCGACCGGTGTGTCATAGGGAATGCGCTCTTTGAGCAACGTGTAGAAGTCCAACACGATGGGAATCTGCAGTTGATCGGCGATGTCCGGCAATGCCTCGAACAGTGCTTGTTCAGGAGCATCGAAGATGATCTGTTCGTTGAGCGCTTCGCGAATGCTTTGTTCCGCTTGAGAAGGCGGCGCTTGGCGCAACTGCGGATTGGTCCACATGTCTAAGAAGCGGCTGACTTCCGCATGGACCGGCCGAGTTGTCCGCACGAGAATCGCTTTGTCCAAGGAGACGATTTCGCCCATTCCTCCGTTGAGTTGCCAGGCTTCAGGCGCAATGAACTGCGTGATGAAATCTCCAACCACTTGCGCTGCAAGACGCGGATCGCCAATGCTCTCTTGGTTTCGTGCGAGAATTGGCCCCACCGCGTAGACTCGCTCTTCCAGCCAGTTCTCGGTAACCGCTGGCGTGGTGATGATAATGGTCTCGTTGCTTTTAGTGCCCCATGTCAGCCCAAGGCCAGGCAAGAGCAGATCCAGCACGTTTTCCAAAGCAAGCCCATCAACCTTTAAGATCACGGGGGCGGTGAAGACGGTGGCAACTTCGGATCCAATGCGGAACTTGATTTTTCCGGTTGCCGCCTGGTCCAAGATGATTGGCACTTGAGCTTGCGTGGCAAGATCATTCAGCACGTCGCCGAAGAATGAGTTGAAGTAATCAGCGGTGATGGGGCGAGCCAGCGCTGCCGCCATGCGGGCCTCGGCTTCTGGATCTTGCTGACCGGAAACCTTAGGGACATCGCTAATTGAAGGTGTGATCTCCGGCACGTTAAGCGTGGCGACGCGCAACGTTGACGATTGCTGATCTTGCGCGGAAGCGGAATTCTCCCCCAACGCAGCCAGCACAACGAGCGAAAGCCCAAGCACGCTCAAATTCGAGAATCGCCTTGTCCGGAAAGAACTCATCGCAATGCCCTTCACGGAATTTTCTCCGCGTGAACGGGTGTTTTGGGGTATCGCAGCGCACAACGGATGCGTCGCGCCGGTATTGAATTCATCGGCAGCGGCTTAACTCTGCCCACAATCGCCCCCTGCATCAGCCTCTGTTTGTTTCAACCCCTTCGCGGCGCGTAGGGTTCGGTCGGGTTGCAGCAATTCCGCAAGGGAAGCCGCGCGCAACCCTGGTTGATGGACGCGTAAACCTTGCCGATCGTTCGGCCTGAACGCTCTACGGTAGCGAAACCGATTGGCGGAAGTTTTTGCGAAGAATCTTCACAATCACTTTCGCGAATGAGCCATCGCATCAGGAAGTTCTGACGGGTCAGCGCGTTGCGAAGAGAGCGCGGGGCTTACTTGCCGTCATCGGAAGTCGGCGGTGTAGATGTGCCTGACTCGGTTGGTTGCTCAGCGGGATCTTCTCGATGAATGCGGAAGACAACGAATGCCCGGCGAAGTTGCGCCTGCAGAATGCGTTGCCGCACTTCGAACTTTGGCTGCGCTTGAGGGCGGCCTTCATCGGACTGTTGTTGCTCGCTTGCGGGAGGTGCTTGCCCGCCAGAGTCCGGCCCGGTGCCGGCATTGTTCCGCATTTGTGCGCCCCGGAATCGGTTTTGCCGACCATCGGCCGGGCCGTCCTGATCAACTCCGCCACCACCACGAGACGCACCACCGCGACCTTGTCCTCCGCCAGCGCTTCGACGACGACCTCCCACCGCCTGCTGGTCTTGTTGGTCAGTTTGGTCTTGGTCAGTTTGGTCGTTCGCCGCGGTTCCGCCCAAGGCGGAAGAATCATCAGCGTCATCTTGAGCGCTGGCTGTGTTGCCGACAGGATTCGGCGGCAAGCCAGCAATGGGGATGGCACCTCCATAGGCGCTTGCAGGCAAGCGGATAGCAAGTCCGCGTCGCGGAGGTTGCTGGGGTTGGTCGTTGGGCTGTCGCTCTGCTTCTGTTGTCTTGTCCACAGAACTGTTGGATGCGTCACTGGCGAGGTTCGCGCCGTCGCCGACCCCTAACCCATTGTTCGCACCAACTCCGGTGTTTTGTTGAGCTTGATTTCCACCACCACCTCTTCCTGCGCCCTCACCTCCAGCGCCGCCAAACCCTGCCGCCACCGAGTTCTTTTCGGCATCGAGCGATCCTTCCGTCGCGGTTTGATTGCTCCGCAATTCGGCAAGACCGCGATCGCGCGTTTGTGAGAACAAGGCTAACTGACTGTACATCTCATCCGGTTGAACGACGTTGCGTACAAGAATGTCCCCGGAGATTTTGATGGCGACACTCTCAATCGCGGCGTCAATCTGCTCCCGGCTGGATTCAACGTAGTAGACCTCTTCACTCTGTGGTGCTACATCCAGCTTTCCGGAAAGTTTCTTGGCCAACAGTTCCTTGGTGGCTTTCTCTTCAGCCGCACTATCCTGCAGAGCATCAGCCAAGTTGGCGCCGAAGTCATCCTGACGCGCGCCCGTCTGCGTCTGCGCGAGTTGGAGTGATTGGATTCCTTCGGTTTCCGCCATGCGGCCAAATTTGCGGGCTTCCGCGAGCGCCGCGAATTCGTCTTGTTGCATTGCGAGCGTCTGTTCAAAGGCGATTACCAAATCGCTTTCGCTGACGCCCGGTGGCACTATCAAATCGCATACGACAACATCCACCCCTTGCGGTGGCGGAATCTCCGCCAGGTAACCCAACACCGCCGCGGTCGAATCACCGGCGGGGCGGGAAAGTTGTTCTTGCAGCCGATAGAGCATGCCATAGAACGCGACAGCGTCTTCGCTCGCATCGGACTCTACCAGGGTCGCAGCTTGTTTGTGTTGTTCTTGAATCTCAACGTCGGATGGCCGCCGATCAAGCTCTTGTTCGGCATCTTCCTCTTTCCGGCGTAGATCTTCGTTTGTCGCAGGGCCTGCGCTAGCACCGGCGAGTTCTTCCGCATGCCAGCCGCTACCCACTGCTGGTTTCGCCAAATCAACGTCCTTCGACTTTTCTTCGTCTGACGCCGCGCCTTCTATCGCGGATTCGATCTCAGCGGGACGCCCCAATTCAACTGTGCCGAGTTCCGCTTGCCGCAATGCGTCATGCGATCGGTCACTTGGCCGGGAATCGTTCACGGTCGACTGGGCGAATTCGCCTGGGGTGTCACCTCGGCTGAACAAGCCAGGAGAAGCCAGAATCGTGAACATCAAACTCGCCGCAGCGGCAATCGCAAGCCAAGATGCGGCATGCGACCGGCGCGTTGGTATCGGCGACGCTACCACATGCGAATCCACCGTGGGCGTTGAGCCGTTTCGTGACTCGGCTTGTTTAAAAACTTTGGCCGCCGCGGCGATTCTCGTTTCATTCGCGACGAGGTCTGACTTGCGGGCTTCAATGGCAGCGAAAACTTGATCCGCGAAATCCTCAGGCAGGCGATACTTGGGCAGGCTGGCAAATGCGCTGGTGACCGCCGGCCAGCCATTGAGAAACTGCCGCAAAGCGGGGTCGGCCGCAGTCGCCGCTTCCACCTCCTGGCGCACGTCTTCCGTCGCCAGACCATCCAGGTAGGCGGAGACGTTCGGGTTGTCCTGCCAGGATTTCATTGCGGCGATTCTTGACGATTAAGTGCTTGTGCTAATTGCCTGTTCTAAGTGGCTGTACAGTGGGCATCGGGGTTTTGGACGCCAGGGATCGTCCAAAGTTCCATGACTGGCCGCTTTTGCAGCGGATTGCCGATGCGGCGTTGTCTCGGTAAGTGTTATGACGGCTTGCACTTGCAGATCGAGCAACCCTCGCTGGTGCGCCAATCGTTTGCCAAAATGAATCGTTCGGTGGCCGAATGATTCGTTCACCGAACGATTCTAAGGCCGACTCTGCGCTCAATTGCTGCCGATTTGGACCGTTTTGGCGCTGAGTTACGCCGCGAAAATGCTTCCGTACGATAAGTATCTGACTGAATTGGCTGTTGTGGTGATGCATCTGTTGCCTGTTGTGGCGGCAGGGTCGCGCGGCCCGTAGACGGGGAGGGTTGCCCGATGCGGGCTGCCGAAGTTGGGTTGTTCCGGTTGTTGGGATCATGCCGACAGGCCCGTGAATCGCGACAAGTCTTGCGTTACGAGTTTGCGACTCGCCGGTAACTCAATTTCCAACGAAAGCTGCGCAGTCTGCAAGGCAGAAAATGAGGGAAATCGATGGGGAGCCCACTTGTTTGATGCGATGGGCCTCTTGCTGCGCCAAGTTTGCAAGCAAACTCGGCTACCCGGAATGCGTTGAGCGGAACCCCGCAGAAACTGCTCCTCTACGACAAGGGATTCCCCATCACGCCGGAAAAAAACGCCTTTGTTTGTTGGGACGGGCCTCTTGCCGCGCCAAGTTTGCGAGCAAACCTGGCTACCCACTTGGCGTGGCGGTGATCAAGCGCCGGTTGCGATCGGTTCGCCGATGCTCCATTCCTGGTTCAAGCCGTTTTCGCCATCGCGAACGACCTGTCGGTAGAGCGTGTCACGCTCCATCGGTTCGCGGCCGGCTTCTTCGATCAGGTGGCGTATCTGATCGACGGTGAGCATCTCCGGCGTGGTGGCACCGGCATCATGATAGATCAACTCATGGCGAACGGTACCGTCCAGATCGTCAGCACCATAAGACAACGCGGCCTGGGCTGTGCCAATCCCCAGCATGATCCAGTAGGCCTTGATATGGGGGATGTTGTCCAGCATCAGTCGGCTGACCGCCATTGTCCGCAGGTCCATGAACGCCGATGGCTTCTTGATGTGGTCCAGGCCGGTGTTCTCCGGATGGAAGGCCAACGGGATGAACGTTTGGAATCCGCCGGTCTCGTCTTGTAGCTCGCGCAGTTGAACTAAGTGATCAACTCGGTGGTAGGCATTCTCAATATGCCCATACAACATGGTGCAGTTGGTCCGCAAACCAAGCTGATGGGCCTGGCGATGAATGTCGATCCATTCGGCCGAGTCGGCCTTGTGCTCGCAGATCTTGTGACGCACTTCCGGATGGAAGATCTCCGCGCCGCCGCCAGGCATGCTCCCCAATCCGGCATCGATCAGCTCTTGCAGGATCTCTGGATAGGGCTTCCCGGTCATGTGCTTGAACCAGTTGATCTCCACGCCGGTCCAGGCTTTGAGGTGCAACCTCGGGAAGGCTTCGTGCAGAATGCGGACAATGTGCACATACCAGTCGTACTTCTTCTGGTGATGCAATCCGCCGACGATGTGCATCTCCGTGCAGCCGGAATCGATGGCTTCCTGGCCTCGCGCGATGATCTGCTCATCGCTCATCGTATAGCCTTTGGGATCGCGCAGGTCTGAGCGGAACGCGCAGAACACACAGCGATACACGCAGACGTTGGTGGGATTCAGGTGTGTGTTGATGTTGTAGTAGGCCAGGTTGCCGTTGTGCCGCATGCGAACGACATTGGCCAACGCCCCCAAATCATTGAGGGGGACTTCCGGCTCATAGAGATAAAGGCCTTCGTCGACGCTCAGCCGCTCGCCGGCGTGGACTTTGTCGCGAATGGAATCCAGAGTGATGCCAGTCATGGGATACGTGTGGCTGGGATACGTTGGAAATACGGGTTGGTGCGAACCGCTCAAAGAGCGGACGCTGCCCACAAACCAACCGCAAGCCTGCCACACAGATTAACACCCGGGCGAAGAACGGGCGAGAGGGCGTTTGAACGCCGGCAAAGCCGTTTTCTGCGCTCGACTACCATTCCAGCTGCTGAAGGAACTCGATTAGTTGCCGAATCTCGTTCCGGGAGCCGCTTGCGATTTCTTCCTCGCTCAACTCCGTGTCGAATCGACCGGCCACTTTGCGGCAATTTTCAGGCTCGCCCAGGCAATAATAGGCCGCAAGCAGGAAGTCGTTCAGCGATGGGACCAACTGCTCTTTGGCGTCGATGTCACTGTTCTGCGGATTCGGCTGAGGCTCAAATTGCAACGAGGCGATGATTTGAGTCTCAACCAGGGCGACGAGGTCTTCAACGCCTTGCGCATGCAGCCGAAGATTGTCCGGTGAGACTTTGGCCAGGAAATCCGGCGCGCCCAGTGGCGCTAATGCCAGCGCGCTTCCGGTGGCCAACGCAAAACCAACTCCTTGAGAGCCGAAGCCGTTCGATGAGTTCAACATGCTGATGCCGGAGTTCCTGTCAAAGCCAATGTCATGGATACGCAGCACGTTCGCCAGTTGTGGCAGAATCTCATCGAAGGCAACGTCGATGTACTCGTCGTATTGTTCGGCCACCAGCAGCATTTGGGACAGGCACAGGGCCGAACTGTGCTTTGCCGTCTTGGTTTTTGCGAGACTCATCTCCCGACGGAAAAACACGACGCCGTCTTCCGCGGCATCCAACGAAAGGAAGGCCTCGCCCATGTACTGATCTTGCATGATTCGATTGACGTCATCGACAAGCCGCGGCCAGTTCAACTGTCGACGCGCGTTCTCGTCGCCAAGAAGGGCTTCAAGCATCCCGGCCGATGAGTTTGGATCAATGGCGAACGTGCGGCGAAACTCCCTCAGCTTCTGCTCGGATTCTTCGATGCGACCAAGTTTGTCCAAGCAATACGACTGAAAGAACAGCGTGTTGGACAGTCCCATCCTTTGTCGCAGGGAATCAAACGCGCCTTCGATGGTGATTGGGCGCGGCTTGGGCAAGCTGGCGTTGGACTTTTGGTACCACTCCCAGGCCTGCGCGAAATCGCCAGTGAGCAACAAGTGGTGCGCCACCTGAGCTTCTTCAACTCCGTTGATTGCCAGCCACGAGATCTCGCCGGAGTCCGCATCAAACACAGCGGCGGGATCGCCCGGCGGAAGAGAGAAGAACGGCAACAGCGGCGTCAGCCATGATTGATGTGTGGGCGAGTACGTTCCCCAAAGGCTCAGCTTGTTTTCCGTTGGGGACCAAAGCGGAAACGTGATTCGCAGGCCGCGCAGCACTGCCTCAGGTTCGGCCGTGTTTCCATCTGTGGAGAGCAGCAGTACGCGATCGCGCGGAGCGGCGACGGGAATCAGCAAGAACGTCCAGCGATCGTCGCGATTTGGCGCCACAATCTCGGGCGAAATGTAGGCCAGCTTATCGCCTGCGACGTTCCAACCGATCAACTCCCGGACAGATTCCGCCATGGCGGGAGCACCCGAGCCTTGTGCTGTGGAATCAATCAGCTTCAGGTCCGCGAAGGCATCGCCTTCCAGGAAAGCCAATGAAATGTTGTCCGCACTCCAGCGCAAATCACGCAGCGGGCTTTGCGACTTGTAGATGGTTTGTGACGTCCAATTTGAGGTCTCGATTGCGATCAAGGAACGAACGCCGGGATACGTATGCAGAAGTTCCGGCAAGCCAACCGCTGCATCCGGATCAAGATTGTTGGGCCTTGCCGCCTTGACCGGCTGCGGTTTGCCGTTGTTAACGATTGCCGGCTGGAAATTGACAAACGCCAGGCGGCTTTCATCTTGAGCCCAGGCGGGTGCGGTCGACTGCAGTCGCTCCATCCAAGATGACCGCAAACTACCGCCTTGCATTGCATTCCCGAACGCGTGCTGAAGCTCTCGCAAGAAGGAGATGCCGGAGTTCGGGTCGTACCCCAAGGCAGGCCCAACCTCGAACTTCTGCGGCAGCCAGTTCTCGCTGACAAACTCAAGTATGGTTAACTCGGCCTGCCCTGCTTCAGTCGGGTCGGCCGAGTTGGCCGCGAGACAATGCAGAAACGTCCCGCCTGGCGAAGTGCCAAAGATGATTGCGTCCGCGCTGTTGGGGGAAATCCTCACATGCGAATCACTCGCAATCGAATACTCGAACAAGGCAAGCTTGCCTTGCGACGCTTTGTTGACGTAGATGATTCGTTGTCCGTCCGGATGCCAGCGAACCGCGAGGTTGGCAGCGATGTATCCGGGATGGTTGCACCGGGCGGTGAACAGCAATTTGGGTTGCGCGTCCTCGGAGTTGGTCGCTGCCCCTTGGGGTGTCGCACGCAACCAGCATTCGTACAAGATATCCTGCTGTACGAAAACGCGACCTTCCGGAGTGAGATCCCAATCCTGATCAATTCTGGTTGTTACGTTTCCGTCCGGCTTGGCCACGGTGAAGATCAATCGTTTGTCATCCGGCGCCCAAAGGGGAGCACTCGTTGCGATAGCGTCGGAGCCAGGCTGAAAGATCTTTTGCGGTGCACCTTCCTCATCGGCGACAAACACGCCGGAGTCACCATGCTGAAAGGCAACGTTGCCGCCATCCTTGGAGAACGTGATGGAGCGGTCTTCGCGAACGGGTTCTCCGCAGCCGGCGAAGAGAGTTGCGCTAGCGAAGGCAATCGTAAGCGCGCAGTATGAGAGCGGCGATGCGTTGCGCATCTTCGGCCCCTTTGCGGAGTGAAGCAGAATTGTGGAATCTTTGGCGGCGTGATCCGCCCACGCCAACTGGATGACCGCCGGGAGCGATAAATATTCCCGCTAGCAGGTGAGTTTCTTCGCAGGAATGTCCTCGTGAAACCCGTTTGTTTGGCAGTCACACGTCGATTGAGCAGAAACGAACTCAAACCTGGGTTTACGTTCAGCACAAAGCTCAGCGCAGCGGCACCCATAGTTATGCCAGGTCCGCGTCTTCGCAGTATTCTGGGACGTGTACTTCACATCCGACGGTTGTCCTGACAGTCTGTGCGAACTCCAACGCGACGCTTTCTTCGCCATGGACCAGGAACACCTTCCGCGGCGGCTGTTCAAATCCTCCCAGCCAACGTAGCAAACCACTACGGTCCGCGTGTGCGGAGAAGCCGCCAATCTGCGCGATCTTTGCGCGAACCTTGTAGTCGCTGCCATGAATCCGCACGTGCGGGTTGCCGTCCAGGATTTGTCGCCCCAGCGTTCCGTGAGCTTGAAAGCCTACGAAGAGAACTGTGCAATCCGGCCGCCCAATATTCTGCCGCAAGTGATGCTTGATCCGTCCGGCGGTACACATGCCAGAGGGCGACATGATCACGCACGGCTTGCGCTCTTCGTTGATTGCCTTGGATTCTTCCGTCGAATGCGCGAACTGCAATCCGGGAAAACGTAGCGGCGGCTGGCCGGAGTCCACCAAGGCTTGCACTTCGTCATCCAGATACGCGCGATTGTTGCGAAAGACCTCGGTCACGTCTGTCGCCATCGGACTATCCACGTAGATCGGGATCGGCGGAATCTTCTTCTCATGCACTAGCCGGCTCAGGTAATACATGATCTCCTGCGCCCGCTCCAATGCAAATGTGGGAATCACCAGGTTGCCGCCGCGCGTGATCGTTTCAATGGCAATCTCGGCGAGCGCATCGCCAACATTGTCCACACGATTGTGTTCGCGATCACCGTATGTGGATTCCATCACAACATAATCGGCGGCCGCGATGAAGCTGGGATCATGCATTAACGGCTTGTCCCATTGGCCGATATCGCCGGAGAACGCAATCCTCCGCTGGCGATCATCTTCCGTCACGGCAACTTCCAACATGCCCGAGCCCAAGATGTGCCCGGCATCGCGGAAGGTTGCCGTCAGCCCGTCGCCCAGCTTGACCGCTTCGCCATATTCAACCGGTTGAAACAACTTCAGTGCGGCGTCCACGTCTTTCGGCGTATAGAGAGGAGCAACCGGCCGATTGGGCTTCCGGCCTTCTTTCTGATGCCGCCGCTTCTTGTACTCGGAGTCCTCAACTTGAATCTCTGCCGAGTCCAGCAACATGATGCCGGCCAATTCAATCGTCGGCGGAAGCGCATAGATCGGGCCGGCATAGCCATCGGCCACAAGCTTGGGAATCAGCCCGCTATGATCAATATGCGCATGCGTAAGAAACAGCGCATCGATCTCGTCCACGCACAAAGGGCACGGACTCCAGTTCCGGTCGGCAAACTCGCGCTCCTGGAACAGCCCACAGTCCACCATGATCCGCTGGCCGGCGGCCTCCAGTGCATGCCGAGAACCCGTCACCTGCCGATTCGCCCCGAGAAATTTCAGCTTCATGGATCGCCGCCGCGCATTTGCAGAAAAGAACTGCGGCGATTCTCCCGCTTCGCACCGCACTCCGCAAGGTCAGGGGGAATCGGCCATGACCAGCAGCGTGATATACGGAATGACGTTGAACAGCCAAACAAAGAGCTTAAAGCCCATCATTCCGCCATAGTGAATCGCATCAAACGCTTCTTTTGAAATCTTGAACCAGCGCGTATGCATCTCATAAACCCAATCATGGGCGAGCACCAGAAACGCGAACCACCACATCAGCAGTCCGAAATTGATCAACGTGCACCATAAGAAGAACTCGCGCAGCATTTCCAAATCCATGATGAACCTCAGCGATTGAGAAATTGACGAGAGCCGGTCCGGCACATCCCCCGCGCGCAACAAACCTGCCAACGCGCGCTGGGCACTTCGTGCAATTCCCGCGCCATCCGACAACGCGAGTCGCTTCGCACCATTAAGTGTGCGAATTGTACCGCAATACCCTCGCTCAAGGTCATCGCCTACGAGCGAATCCGCACAACAACCGCGCGCATAGTACGGCGACTTGCAAGTCTTGCGGAGACTGAACTTGCTATGCACCTCGGATTCCGATGACGCTTAGTGGCTTTGCCAGCAGTGATTTTCTGGAGTCCGCAGAGTCACCGCGAGCAATTCTCTCCGGCAACCAATTGGCCAGTTGCGAATCGCATAGGGCCACATGGCAACTCACGCCTTACAAGGTCCAATACTATTCAGGCCCCCGCACCGACAAGACACCTTTGGCGTACGGAAGGGAATAATTGAATACAACAACCAGCCTTCTGCCATCATTCAGCAAGTAGGTCACTTTGTCTTGGGCCGTGCTGTACGACAAGAATTCGAAACTTTCGACATACGGTTCCAAGAGCTTGTCCACTTCCGCCCGTGACATTGGTTGCTTGATCTCGATTTCAGTTTTCGTCTCCGCATCACTGCTCATGTCTAGCAACCAGGTCCGCTTGCTGAATTCTTCCGCCGCTTCTCTTGCAGTGGCAGCCCATTCTGGTTCATCGCTGTTGGGCGCAACACTGTCCTTTGCCTTGTTGGCCCCTTCGTTTTGCTGATTGTCTGTTTGCTTGTTGCAACCCAGACCGAAAAGCGTTGCGATCAAGAATAAGAGCAACGCAACAGAATTGTCAGAATGAACTAGCTTGCTTGGCGTCATTCGATTGTCTCTGCTGGATTGGCTGCATCCTCGTTGGGTGGGTGAACCCCACCTTAAATGACTCGTCGAACAACAAAGATTCTATGGGATGTGTTGCCAACTTGCTTTTCGGATAGCGGAGTTGTGATGGCGAATATTGTAGTGTTGCGTGAATTTATGGGCACACTGCCGCCATCTTTGCGACGCTTGCGAAGTACTGTAACAGCGAGCCCGCCGATATCCTGATGGAATATGGTGTACGGAACATGAGATCGATGCAGGCGTCCATCGGCAAATCAGCGGTGCCAACAGGAAGGTACGGCTAGCGGCTACTACCTTGTACCAAATCCAGTCCTTGCCTCTGGTGCCAAATTATCATTGGACTTGCCAGACCTCCATTTGATCTTCAACGCACAGCCAGATCTGCGAGTCGCTAACGCGGCAAGTCTGGACATCTTCCCGTCGCCAAAGCTCGCTACCATCTGCGAGAGAATAGACGACTGCCGCTTCATCGCGGAAAAGAACCCAACCTTGATCGCCAAAGGAAACGACATGCTTACCAGGCTTTGTCCAGACAGGTTCTTTTTCGCCGACCTTCCAGCAGCTCGTCTCGTCGCGTGTCGTGATAATGAAATGTTCGCCGTCAGGGGCAACGTGCGATCCCATAATCCATTCTGACCACATGATTTCCCGGGCCTTTGGCTCTCCATTCGCGAGTTTGACGAGATAAGCAAATTTTTGTCGATAGGGATAGGGGCCGCGCGCACCTGGGTCTTTGTCGTCAGCGAGGATGAGAAGATGTTCGTAGTCAATCCAATCAGCTTTGCGCGCCCGTCCAGGAATGCTCAAACGAGCGGCTTGGCGAAACGCCTCGCCCGATCGGAGAATCATTCGACAATTCCAAAAGTCCTCGTCTGCATCGTTGTTCTCGAAAGTCACCATGCGGTTTGTCGTCGGTGAGTAAGCGTAGCTGTAGATGTCGTGTCGCAATGGGCCGGCGGCTAATTCGCCCGTTTGGGGCAGCCAGATGGAAAGGTACTTGCCAGTCTTTGAGAAAAAGTATTTCCCGTCATGCGAGAAGCTCAACCCATAAACGACTGCCGGCTGTTCAATCTCCGGCGTGATCGACTTCCGGCTGGCGATGTCCCAGAATCGCAAATGATCCATTTGGCTGCGCGTGACCATGATTTTTCCGCTTGGGCTGATCGCGGGCCCGATGGTCGTATCCTCTCGAAGCGCGTGCGCAATGTCTTCACCAGATCTCGTGTGTGTTTGCGTATCCCAAAACTGGACGCCACCCCACCAGCTGACCTGGTAGCCCAGATTGCTGTTGGGAACAAAACCAAACGTCGTTGCGTCTGGCAACCGCGTGCGCTTTGGATCGTTGGGATCCAAGCTCCACAAGTAGGCGGCGATGCGGTCGCGCGGAATATCTTCTCCGCCGGAACGAATGTGATTGCGGGAGATCACGGCTTTCTGGTCAAAGCTCACGTCTACTACCGCGCGCGTGAAGGCATCGCTCTCTCTGGTTGGAAAGCTTGCCAGCCTACGGAAGTCAAAAGCAGGCGTTGCCTGTTGGGCTTCAATTTGAGGTTCTTGCGTCGGCGTCAAAGTGCGCGGCTCCGATGAAATCTCTAATTCTTCTTGAGGTTCCGCCGCTCTGGCCACGCCGAGGAAGGTGCCGGCAAGCACACAGATCAATACGATCAGTTTCATGGAGGACCTCATGCTTTTGGGATTTGTAATGAATTGAATTCGCTCCCGGACAGAGCGCTTTCTCTGCAGCATGCCAACAAAGCCCAGGCACAACCCTGGCTCTGGAAACGCTGTCTCCATCTTCAAGAGTGTCATCCCATACGCGACCCGTCTTTCTTGCGACTCGTTGCGTAGCACGTCTGCATCACATGCGGCTTCGTTGTCTGCCCGAACACGAAAGAATGCGTACCAGAGCAGCGGATTGAACCAGTGCAGGGCCAATAGCAAGCAGAGGAAAGTATTTCGCAGGACATCGCCCCGCCGAAGATGCATGAGTTCGTGCTTGAGTACGAAATGCGACTCTTCCCGATTGAAATGGGAAAAGAACGCCTCATTGAGAAGCAGCGCGGGTCGCAAGATTCCGCAAACAGCCGGGGTCTTCACCGCCGTCGAAAGCCAAACTTGCGGAGGGCGCCGTAGTCCAAGTTCTTTCCCAAGCAAATCAACCCTTCCCCGAATGGATTGTTCGACCGGCAAAGCAAGTCGTCGAATGCGATGCAATGTAATGATGTAGGAGACCGAAACGGCAAAACACAAACCAACGACGCCGAACAGCCATATGCAACAAAGAAGCGCCTTCCCGTCCCAAAGTTCTCGTGGCACCACACTCTTCGACGCCTGGCTCACTTCTGCTGTTGCCATATCGGGCGGTTCATCCGCAAGGATGGAAGCGTCTTGTATCTCGACATTCGAGGCGCTGCGGACGACAGTGTCAGCTTTCTCATCACTGTGAGATGTCGCGCCCGCCGATTCGGATTGCCGATCTGTGCTCGTTCCTCCTGTGTCCAAGCGTGGCGCGGATGCAATTGAAGTGTTTCTCGGTAGCGTGTTGTTTTCGTCGAATTCCAAGTAATCCCATGCTGGCAAGAAAGGCTGCGCTGGAATCAGAATAGTTGCGAGAACCGGGAGCCAAAGCGCGTACTTCCACTTTGGTGAGAGTCGATTGCGCAACAAGCGCTGGACGAGCAGAACTACCACCACCATGACCGAAGCACGTACGGTTGCGGCAACAGTCCAATCGAAGACCAGGCTCAATGCGGACATGGCAGCTCAGGATTAAGACTTGAGTGATTCGTCGAGAATGCGCTTAAGCTCTGCAACTTCTTCTGCTGAAAGCTGACTGTTTTCGGCGAAGTACGTGATGAGAGGCTTCGCCGCTCCGCCAAAGATGCGCTCAGCGAAGGACTCGCTCTCCACTTTGACACAGGCTGCGCGAGACACTGCTGGAGCGAACGTGCGCGTTCCAGCTTTATTCTTGCCGGTCTTCAACACGTTTTTCTTCACGAGCCGCGTGAGGAGCGTACGAACCGTGTTTTCTGCCCAATCTGTGGAGGGCCGCAACGCGTCCCTCACCTGGGACGCCGTTAAAGGCGATGCCTCCCACAGCGCTTCCATTACAGTCCACTCGGCAACGGTGATATTTGATGAAGCCATGGCGATACACTACACCTGTAGTGATTACATGTCAACCCTGCGCGCAGGAGGAGTTTTGCGTCAATCCGGTTCGGTTGCCGCGCGATTCTCCGCAAATAATCGCGCCGCGCAAAAGCCGTACAAGCGACGCGAGATGCTCTTGGGGTATTCTGGCTTCGTTCAAATTCTGCGGAAGCAGCCAGTTCCTTCGGCCGGGCGATGCTTTGAATCAAACCAGGTTTTTTCCAATCGCCCATCGACCAGTGAGAAGTGCAATGAGATCCAACCAAGCAAGATGGTTGCTACAGGCGATAGTGTTCTACTTGAGTCTCGGAGTTGGATTGCCAGCCTGCCGCGGCCAAGATTCTGCGTCGAGCAATTTGGCCAAACTGCTTGACCCTATCGTTCGTGAACAGATGGAACTCGAGCATGTGCCAGGTGCGAGTGTGGCGGTTGTCAAAGACGGCAGCGTGATTCTGCTTCGCGGCTATGGTTTCGCGGATGTAGAAACTCAAAAACGCGTCGATCCGGATCACACGGTTTTCCGGATCGGATCGACTTCCAAGGCGCTGACCGGTTTGGCGCTACTGCAACTTGCCGATCAAGGCAAGATCGATCTGAACGAGGACGTCAATCGCTACTTGAAACGCATCAAAGTCGATGATCGGTTTGGGGATCCCGTCACAAGTAACCATCTGCTGACACACACCGCTGGATTTGATCAGATTGGAACTCAGCGGCTGTTCTTCAATCCGGAACAACGGCCGTCGTTAGAGCAATTTTTGTCACAAGACTTGCACCGGATTCGTCCTCCCGGGCGCGACAGTTGTTACGACACGTACGGAATCGCGCTGGCCGGCCATCTGGTCAGCGAAGTTTCCGGAATGGAGTACAGCGAATACATGCGAAAGCGGTTCTTTGAACCTTTAGGCATGACGCGATCATGGGTTGAGACACCAGACGACGCCCGTGGCGATATGGCAACTGGTTACAGTTGGCGACCCGACGCCTGGGTCAAGCAGCGCTACGAGTATTATGCGACAACGCCAGCATCGTCGATTGATTCAACGTCTGGCGACATGGCAAGACTCATGGTGGCGCTGCTTGGCGATGGTTCCAACGAGCACGGCAGACTCTTCAGCGCTTCCACAGCCAGTCGACTTAGCGAACCTCAATATCGCAGCCACCCAGAATTCCCCGGTTTTGCCAACGGCATGTGGGAGATGTTCGTCAATGACAAGCGTGTCGTGCAACATGGCGGAGTAATGCAAGGATACTACTCAGGAATGTATCTAATTCCTGAAGAAGATTTGGGCGTATTCATCGTGATCAATCGCGATCCGGAAACGGGACCTGCTACGCAGATGGTGGATTTCGTTTTCCGCCGACTGATGGATCACTGGTTTCCTCAATCCAATCGGGAAGAACGGCCAGCGCGAAAGCGGCTGGACATTGACACGACGCGCTTTGCCGGAAACTACGTTGGCAACTTGTTTTGCCATACTCGGGCGGGCGGCCGTGTCTGGCGACCAGGCGGCATAACTTCGCTGCGTTCAACCGGTCCAGGTACTATTGCTACCAACACCCGCGAGTACTTCGCCGTCGAACCGTTGTTGTTCGAAGATGCAACCGGGGAATACAAGATTGCCTTTCATGAGGATGCCGCTCATCGGATCTGCAGCTACACGTTCAACCTGCATTCGCCGGGAAACACGATGGAAAAACTGGATGAACGTTTGCTCGAGGAGGTCCTTGGCCCTGATTGGAAAAACCAAACATCTGCTCCTTTAGCAATTATGGTCGAACGATTGAATCGGGAAGCGGAATTCAACGCCGCCGGTCGTGAAGAAGAGCAGGGGACGACGACCAGCCAGGGCGATGGACAATCGGCCATAGCGCCAACCGGCGATTCGCAAACGCTGCCAGCGCCTGCTTTTATTCTTGTCACCGATACTCCCTTGTTCCAAGAGAGAGCTAGCACTGGCGGAATTAGCTGGATCGATTTCGATGCGGACGGCGACGACGACGCTTTTGTGACGAATGGCTACGACGTCAGCAGTAGTGAGCCTGTCCCGCAGAAGAATATCTTGTACGAGAATCAGGATGGGGCGTTCATCGAGTTGGAAAACGAGTTGTCTGAGGCATCTGGTTTTTCATCGGGGAGCGCCTGGGGAGATTTTGATAACGATGGATTGCCGGATGTATTCATTCCGAATCAAAGAGGGCAGAACAACTTCATTTATCGCAACGCCGGCAATGGCTCGTTTCAATTGCTGTCCAATGCTACGCCGTCGCAAGGGGGCGGATTGTCATTCGCTTCCTCGCTAGCCGACATCGATGCCGACGGCTTCATTGATCTGTATGTCGCCAATGGCGGGCTGAGCAGTGCCGAGCGGGACTTTCTCTTCCGCAACACGCAAGGAACTGGATTCGAACTCCTGGAATCCAATTCGGTGGTCGCCGAGGAAACCCGCTCAGGCGGTGCAACCTTTGTTGATTACGATCTTGATGGTGATCTTGATTTGTACATCGGTGGCGATCCTGTGCGGATGTATCGAAACGACGGCACTGGCAATTTTAAGATTGACACTGACGCGCTATTTGTCGTTGAACAATCTGCTCAAGGTGTTTCGTATTCCGGAGCCTGGGGTGATTTCGATAACGACGGGGATTTTGACCTGTTTCAAGCGTTTACCGATGGTCAATCACGCAGGTTGTATGTCAACGATGGAAATGGCTCTTTCGCGCGTGCGAGAGTTGGCGACGCCACGGCGGATGTCAGCTTCGCGTTCTACTCAACCTGGGTTGACCTGAACAATGATGGGTTTCTGGATCTGGTTGTGGCGAACTGGGGATCTCCACCTGACGTTTACCTCAACTCCAGCGGTGTGACATTCAAACGAATGGCACCGGATCAACTGGGAGACCGCGACTGGTACGCCTCTATGGTTGCCTTTGCCGACTACGATCAAGATGGCGACTACGACCTTGTGGTGGGCAATTGGCCCAGCGAGCCGGGAGAAGGTGAAGCCAATTTGCTTTACGGTAATGAAGGTCCAGTCGGCAACTCAGTTTCTTTGCGTCTCCAAGGGACGGTGTCCAATCGTTCGGCAATCGGTGCTCGGGTCCAAGTATCATTCGTTGACTACGAAGGCAAGCGTCACGAATTGACACGGGATGTTCGCTCGCAGGACGGATGGCGGAGTCAATCTTCGTTGGAGTTGCTTTTTGGTATCGGTACCGCGACTCGCATTGCGAGTGCACGGATCTACTGGCCATCGGGGATCGTTCAGGATCTTGGCCCAATCGAAGCAGGCGAGCGCAGGACTATTATCGAACGCTCTGCCGAAGCCGAAAGTGGGAATCGTGAATCCGGCGAAGGATCGCCTGGGCAGAGATGTGAGTGACGTGACCGCCAGCGGATGCCGCGCGTTCATGCAACAAACAAATTTTTCAGGTTTGTCTTGAGACTGGAAAGGTTTGAACATGAGAATCGTATTGACGCTATTGGTGATCACCTGCAACCTGCATGCGCAGGACACTGTTCGGCGCATCCAAGGCTCCGGAACGCCAGCAACAGAGTCGCGTCCCGCAGAAGGTTTCGACAAGATTGATTTCAAATACGCCGGCCGAGTGGAAATCGTTGTCGGCCAATCCTTCGATGTTCAAATCACAGCGGACGACAACGTCTTGCCGTTCATATCCACGGAGGTCGTGGGTGGCGAGTTGGTCATCGCGAACAACAACTCTACCAAAGAGGCGGAAGTTGTAACGATCAACACCAAGACGCCGTTTGTCGCCAAGATTCAGCTGCCCAAGCTCGCGAAAGTGTCTCTTTCTGGTTCCGCCGATCTGGTGATCGAAGAGATCGATGAAGAAGAACTCGAAGTCGCTTTTCGCGGCACCGGATCGTTAACAGCCAAGGGCAAGGTTGGCAATCTAAGCGCACGGCTGATGGGTGTTGGCAAACTCGATCTCTCCGATGTCACTGCGCAGACCGCGTCAGTTCGCTTGATGGGAAAAGGTGATGTCTTGGTGTCTAGCGAGAGATCTTTAGACGTTTCGATCAGTGGCGTCGGCGACGTCGTGTATTCCGATGACCCTGATGTCACCAAGTCGATCAGCGGGCGAGGAACGGTAACCAAGAGCCCGCCAAGTAAAGAGAACTAGCTGATCCCTGACTGTCGTCTCAACAGCGAATGCGAACGCGCTCGCGCATCCAAGCAGAGAATACTCTCGCGCTCACTACGAGCCGCACTCGCTGTTAACTCAGCCTTGATTCTGCGCGGTCATGTTGATTGGAATGCTCTCGACGATGTTTCGCGAAGGAGGCTTCAGTGCGCAGCCTGTAAGCGCACTGAGGGAATTGGTGTACTTCGCACGCTTTACGCCAGCAACTCTTTCACCACGCGACAAGGTTCCACACCAGTCAGCTTGGAATCCAGCCCTTGGAACTTGTGGGTCAGGCGTTCGTGATCGATGCCGAGGAGATGCAAGAGCGTGGCGTGCACGTCATGCACGGAGACGCGGTTCTCCACGGCGTGATAGCCGAGGTCATCCGTGGCTCCGTAGCTGAAGCCGGGCTTGAAACCGCCGCCAGCAAACCACATCGTGAAACCGGCCAGGTGATGGTCGCGGCCATCACCTTGAGCCATGGGCGTGCGGCCGAACTCCGAGCCGAATACCACGATGGTATCTTCCAGCATGTCGCGCTGTTTGAGATCAGTCAGCAAGGCAGCCACGCCTTGATCAACTTCTTTGGCCGTGCCGGCGGAGTGCTTCTTGACGCCGCCGTGGTGATCCCAATCGCGATGATACAACTGAATGAATCGCACGCCGCGCTCGGCCAAACGCCGCGCCAGCAAGCAGTTCGAGGCGAACGAACCATCGCCTGGCTTAGCTCCGTACATGTCGAGCACGTGTTGCGGCTCTTCGGCCGTGTCCATCAACTCCGGCACGCTGGTCTGCATGCGGAACGCGAGTTCGTACTGACTAATCCGCGTGGCGATCTCCGGATCGTGCAGCCGTTGTTCGCTGAGACGGTTGAGCGATTGCACGGCTTCCACGATGTTGCGCTGCAAGCCGGTGGAAACCCCTTTAGGGCTGCGAACGTAAAGCACCGGATCGCCTGTGCTGCGGAACTCCACACCCTGAAACTGTCCCGGCAGAAAACCGGAATGCCACTGCCGAGCTGCGATTGGCTGCTTCTTACCGAACTTGCAGGTTGAGACCATGACCACAAAGCCGGGGAGACTTTCTGATTCGGTCCCCAAACCATAAAGCAACCACGAACCCATCGCCGGCCGGCCAGAGATCATGGAGCCCGTGTTCATGAACGTATGGGCCGGGTCATGATTGATGGCGTCCGTGTGCAGCGAGCGCACGATGCACAGATCATCCGCGCACTTCTCGGCCACATGCGGCCAGATCTCAGAGATCGATTGACCGGACTCGCCCCATTGCTTGAAGGCGTGCTGCGGCGCGAAGCAGTTCAGCTTCTGCCCTTGCAGTTGGGCGATTTGCTGACCGGCCGTGACCGATTCCGGCATCGGCTTGCCGTGCAACTCCGCCAACTTAGGCTTGTAGTCAAACGTATCCAGATGCGTCATGCCGCCGGCCATGTACAGCCAGATCACGCGTTTGGCTTTCGGCTGCAAGTGCAACGGATTGACCACGCCTTGCCAGCGCGCGGTGGCGTCTTCGCCCTTGGGTGTGTCGTCCGCGCGGAGCGAACCGCCCAACAGCGAGGTCAGCGCCATCGATCCGAGGCTGACCCCGGAGCGCTTCAGGAAAGTGCGGCGAGCGATGGAGTTGGGCAGGTCAAACATGAGGTTGGTCGTTGGATGTGGAAGCTAAAGGCGAACGCGGCGAAGTTCACTAGTTGCGCGTGATCGCTTCGTGCAGGTTCAAGATGGTGCGGGTGATGGTCGTCCAGGCGGCCAATTCAACTTGATCAAGATCCTCCGGCGCCGGCTTCGCGCCGACCGACAACAGCTCGGATGCTGCCTTGGAATTGTCTTGATATTCGTTGGTGGCCTGCTCGAGCAGCGCGGTAAGGATCTCCACTTCTTCGGCACGCGTGGAGCGCGAGAGTGCCCGACCGTAGGCGAAGTTGAGTCGATCGGTCGTGCTTGTTCCCCCATCGCGCAAGATGAGTTCTGCGAAGGCTCGCGCCGCTTCCACGTAGCTGGGGTCATTCAGCAAGACCAGCGATTGCAGCGGTGTGTTGGAACGCGGTCGGTCGGCCGTGCACTCCTCGCGCGTGGGAGCATCAAAGGCCAACAAGCTGGGATGCAGGTACTGACGTTGCCAGTGCGTATACAAACCGCGGCGGTAGAGTTCCTCGCCGGACCCGTTTTGCCATTCGCGTGTGGGGAAATTCAGATAGGCCCAATAACCAGGCGGTTGATAGGGCTTCACACTTCGGCCGCCAACGTCGTCCACCACAAGTCCGCTGACCGCCAAAGCATTGTCGCGCACCAACTCCGCATCCAGGCGGAAGCGGTTTTGCCGCGCGAGCCAGCGATTGGTCGGATCGGCCGCCAGAACTTCCGCCGCGGTTAACGAGGATTGCCGATAAGTCTCGCTGAGCAAGATGGACTTGATCAGAGCTTTGACGTCCCAACCCGACTCAATCAGACGCCCGGCCAGGTAGTCCAGTAACAGCGGATGCGAAGGCGGTTCGCCTTGTGCGCCCAGGTCGTCAAGCTTGCGCGACAGCCCAGCGCCAAAGTAGAGCTTCCAGATGCGATTCACGAGTACGCGCGCCGTCAACGGGTTGTCATTCGCCGTGATCCAGTGCGCGAGGTCGAGCCGCGTCAAGCGATCTTCTACCACTGTGCAGGTTTCCTCCGCCGTCAACGCTTGCGGGAAGCCAGGCAAAACGACGTCGCCCGTTTCGTCTTGCCAGTTCCCTCGGGCAAGAACGCGAATGGTGCGCGGCTCCACACTTTGCGTGATGGGTGTTGTGGTGATTTGTTTATCGAGTGCCGTTCTGGATTTCTCCACCTTGGCCAGCTCTTGGCGAGTTGGCTCAAGGGCCGGAGCGATACTGCGATAGTAGGCGGCCAGTTGTTCGACTTGCTGTGGCGAGCGCGCGTCCGCATCAACCGCCACCAACTCTGCGATCTCGGCCGGAGCCAACAAGTTGCCATCTTGTGGCGAAGGAGAAGCTGTGCCCGACAGACGAAAACTGCCGATCGTGTGCTTGGGATTTGTGTGGTTCTGTTGCAGTTGGATGGTCAGCGTCGCCCCTTGCTGCAAAGCTTCCTCAAGTTGAAACACGGCAACGTGCGGCTTGCCGGTTTCATTCAGGATGGCCCAACCCCAGGTCTCGCCTTGTTCGTCATGGTCGATTGCCGCGGCGATCGGCCATTTGCCGAAGGGGTTCTTGCCACCGTTGTCCGGTTGTTCGTGCGTAGCGATTGCCGAAGCAATTGGCACAATGCGCTCTTCACCATTGGGCATTTGTGCCTTGACGATAAATTCGCTGAGCACGAAGTTGCCATTGCCAGCGCGGCCGGGCCCTTTATTGGGAAGCGAATCGTCCGGCAACACTTCCAGTCGCAGCGCGGTCACGTCATGCGGCACATCGGCGATCGTTACGGTGTACGTGTCCATCGCTGGCGATTCGCCGCTGGCCAGCACAGAGTTGTCGGCTTGCGTGGTCAGTGTCGCGCCGTTCTTGGAACCGGCTGACTCCGGCGGCAGCACGGTCCAAACCGGCTGCGATTCTTCCCACGTGGCTTGAGCGGCGGCCAGTTCCGCCGTTGGTGTTTGCAATGTCGTTTTGAGTTGAGCGATCTGCTCATCAAACCGCTGCATCTTGTCTTGCTGTTCCGCCGTGGGGACTTTGATGGAAGGACCCCAGTTGCCATCGTTGTTCGCGCCGGAGTACAGCCCTCGCTCTTTGATGTCGGCGAAGAACGCTTCCATCATGTAGAACTCGCGCGTGCTGAACGGATCAAACTTGTGATCGTGGCATTCGCAGCAGCCCATCGTCACGCCGAGCCACGTACCGGAAACATTGCGGACACGCTCGGCAATGTACTTGGCCAGATACTCCTTATCCTGCACGCCTCCTTCGGCACTCATCATCCCCAAGCGGTTGTAACCGGAGCCAATCAACTCGGTCTGACTGGGCGAATCGAGCAAGTCGCCCGCAAGCTGTTCGATGGTGAATTGATCGAACGGCTTGTTCTCATTGAACGACTGGATGACGTAATCACGAAACGGCGAAACGCTGATGTCCTGATCGCCGTGATAGCCCACAGTGTCGGCATAGCGGACCAGGTCCAACCACCACATAGCCATTCGCTCGCCAAAGTGCGGCGATGCCAACAGGCGATCCACCTGCCGCTCGTAGGCATTAGGAGACTCATCATGCAAGAACGCGACAACTTCCTCAGGCATGGGCGGCAAGCCCACAACGTCAAAGTGCAGACGGCGTAAGAGCGTCACATCATCGGCCGGTTGAGCTGCCTGCAAGTTGTGGCGCTTTCGTTGTTGTTGTACGAAGTGATCAATCGCGGCGCTGTCACTGGTAATTTCCGCTGGCAATTCCATTTCGCTCTGCGGACGTAGCGGCAGATAGGCCCAATGCCCCTGGTATTGTGCACCTTGCTCAATCCAGCGGCGAATGATCTCGATCTGCCGCTCTGACAGCGTCTTGTTGCTGTCCGGCGGCGGCATGTGTTCGTAGTCTTCTTCGCTGGTAATCCGACGAAGCAACTCGCTCTCATCCGGCTTTCCTGGCGAGACAACACCGCCCTGATGTTCGTTGCCGGCCGTTTCGCCCAACAGGCCAGCTTGCGTATCGAGCCGCAGGTCGGCCTCGCGTTTGTTGCGATCCGGCCCGTGGCAGTGGAAACAGTTGTCCGAAAGGATCGGCCGCACATCTCGGTTGAACTCAATCACATCCGGGATCTCAGCTGCCGGCTGTTGTTGCGGATCGGCCTGAGCGCCAGAAAACGCACAGGCGAATAACAGAGCGAGTCCGCCAAGAAAGAAAATCGGAGCGAGCTTGGAACGAAAGTTCATCACGAGCTGTGGTCTACGACGATGGAGTAACGGACGGATGACGGCTGCGAATCTCATGAGAATGTCGCCAGCAGTATAACCAATCCCGCGGGCGATTCCTGCCTTCGCTGTCGTGGCGAATACACAAGTTTACCGCAGCAATCGCCGGCTTGTGGGGGCGGCTTTCGCCGACTGCGCGGGTTATCATCCATAGTATACGCCCCAACATCGCTACAACACGCCGACTCCTGGCTGCACGTTGCAGCGCCGAGGTTCTTTCCCATGGCCTTTTGCATCGTGACGACCTGAAGCGACACGAAAGGCACATGATGCTTGGCGCCAACGGACCACATTTGGCGACATCGCCGACTTGATCGTAACGTCCCCCTACCAACGGAACGGAGCAGACAAAGCACTGTATGAGGTCGTCTCAATGCATCGCGTCTATATGTCTTCTTAGCTTCAGAGCTCTTGTTCCGCCCATGTGATGGCAAGTGCGAGCAGACGAATGCGGAGATCGAGGAATTGATCGGTCAGCAATGGAGCTGAGGAGGGAACTTGGAGCATTCGGCAACATGATCTGTTGGCGAAGTTGCTTGTCGGCGGAACTCACAGTCGTCATTGCTCGCGCTACACGCAAGCCGTTTCCCCTGTTGATTGGATGAATGTCTCCATCAAGGTATGCGTTTCAGGATTTGCACATCTTTTCGGTTGCTCGATATCCTACGTGTATGAAACGAAGGGTTGCCAACTTTGCCTGGTATCAGGTCCGGCTGCGGACGCTCCTGGTATTCATCACGCTGATCGCCGCGATTTGCGCCATCTGGGCGGCCAACATTGCACCATACGTAGCGCAATGGAAAGTCTCGTCCAAGATGATCGCTGACGGAGCGCAGTGCGAATTCCGCGCGGGACAAAAATGGCTGAGACCATTCCTGGGTGACGAAGTTTGCCGAGAAGCGATCTCCGTCAGGCTGGCTGGCGAAGCGGTGTCGCCAGAGATGTTGGCAGCGACCGAAAACTTGCCATGGATTAGGACGCTTATCCTGCAGGGGGAACACGTCGAAGATAAAACGCTGGAGCAGATTCGTCCCAGCGAATCTCTCACCGGGATCGTGCTGGATTCCACGTTGGTCAGTAGCGCCGCGATGGACGAATTCCGCCAACGGAATCCGTCCGTAACTCTGCACAGGAGCGATGAAGAGATCATCCGGACAATCGCCGTCAACAGTCCTTATGTTCGTTTGGAGACAAAAGTCTTCGATGATCCGCCCGCCTGGCTGATTCGTGCCGTAGGCGAAGGCTCTCTCAAAGAGATTCTCGCTGTGAACAGTGTGCCCGGCGATTGGAGCGCGTTCCGCGCCGCAGAGTTCCGCATGCTGGCCCGCTGCCAAAGATTGCGGTCATTGGAGTTTGAGAACGTTCTGACACGCATTCCGCAATTTTCCGATGAGAGCGGTCGCTATCAAAGGGTAGTTCAGCAGCACAACGCGGAGTTGGCACCACTGTTGGACCTTACGCAACTGCAAAGACTATCGATCTATCTCGCGGATCCGTCGTGGGCGCACAACCTGGCGAAATTGCAGAACCTGGAAGAGTTAATCATTCATGGATACGACGACTATCGGCTGAAGGACGAAGAGATTGTTCCGCTATTGAAGCAGCTTCCCAAGCTGCGCTCCTTTGGTGCTCCCGGAGCGGTCGTCAAACAACTTGACGCATGGCCGCAACTGCCGCTTTCCCGGCTGAACATTTCGCATTCCAGCGTGAATGATGCTGACATGGCGGTTCTTGTCGAGAAGTTTCCCGAGTTGAAATCTCTCGATCTGCAGGCGACGGAAGTGACGGATGCCGGTCTTGCCGTGCTGCATCGACTGCCCCAACTGGAAAGCCTGCTGCTGGCGGAGAATCGCGTGACACCTCAGAGTTGGGAAGTGCTGCAACAATACGCGGAGTTGAAGGAAATTTCCGTGGGGCTTGGCCGTACGCCGCAAAGACCGCTGAGCCGCCCCTTGCACTTGTTTGAAGATCACGAGCAAGCATTCGAAGTTGATATTCTCCCGCGCCCAATCGCCAGCCTTGCTGCGCCCACGGCCGAGAGAATTGCCGAGATCCGATCCGGACTGGCAAGCGGCGATGCCTTTGCTGCAGACCCAAGTGACGTGAGGCTAACGCCGGCACAAAGCCTGCACTTGGATGCGCTTGGGGAATTTCCCAACGTCATCATTGCCAAGCTGTGGGATACCTATCTGGATGACGATGGCGTGCTCGAAATTGTCAGGGCGTTTCCGAACTTGGAGTCACTCGACGTTTCGAACACATGGATTACAGACGAGGGATTGGCGCATTTGGCATCGCTTGCGAACTTGCGACAACTTTCGCTTGGCGGTACAAGGATCACGTCGGTGGGCTTGAACTCGCTTTCCGGGCTATCCAACCTCCAGTTTCTGGAACTGCCAAGTTCTCTTGATGATGCCAGCGTGGATTCTTTGCTGACGTTCCCCTCGTTGCGTCTTGTCAAATTCGATCAACCGGAGGACTCACGCCGAGACTACGATGCTCAGCCGATCACAAGTCCGCGTGTTGCGGCCTGGAAGCGACTGTCCACCGCGCTCGTTGCACAAGCCGACAAAGATGGCAACGGCATGCTCCAGGGCAGTGAAGTTCCTTCCGCTCCGCAAATGGGTGTCTATCCGATCCTACGCATTGAAGGCACTGATGGGATGCTGAACTACTTGTTTGGGAAACAACTGCTGCAATAGTGGGCTCCGCTGGTTGCTTCCGAAGTATTGGATGGTGGTCGCTCTTTTAGCGGCTTGTTGATTCGCCTGGCCTGGAGAGATGGCGGTACTGTCGCCTCTAAGTCGCGCGGCCCCGCAACATTCGCCCGTTTTGCGGCTGCAACTCGGCGAGCGGCAATCATAATAGCCGGAAGCTTGTAAGGCGCTTGCGAAAATCCGATCGCTCCGCGGCGTAACTTCGCAAAGCATCACGCCAAACACTTGTGACTCCACGCGATTCTCTTGACTCAAACAGCTTTTGATATGCCTTCCTTGATTCGCACGATTGCTTCTTTGCTTTGCTTCGTCCTTTTCTTGGGCTGCTTCTTCACCGCTGCCTACTCAGGTGAGATCCCGCTCGACTACTACCTGCCTGAGGGAACCACCTACGACGAAGCCGTCCCCACACCGCAGGAGTTCCTGGGCTTTCAAATTGGTGAGCGGCACATCCATCACCACCAGCTAGTGGCCTATATGCGGAAGCTGGCCGAAGTCTCGCCCCGCGTGACGATCGAAGAGTTCAGCCATTCGCATGGCGGCCGGCCGCAAGTGATGTTGTTCATCACATCGCCGGAGAATCACAAGAATCTTGAAACCATTCGCCAGCAACACTTGCAGTTCATTGATCCGCGCTATGGCGATGCTGTCGACATCACGCAACAGCCGGCCGTCATCAACATGGGCTACAGCGTTCACGGGAATGAAGCCTCGGGCGGAAACGCTGCTCCACTTGTTGCCTACTACCTGGCGGCCGCGCAATGCGAAGACCACGAACAGTTGCTCAAGAACACGGTCATCCTGCTTGATCCCTGCTTGAATCCTGACGGCTTTGAACGCTTCGCCAATTGGGCGAATGAGAACCGCGGCCAAACGCCGAGCGACGATCCGCTGCATCGCGAACATCGCGAGCCGTGGCCCAATGGCCGCACAAACTACTACTGGTTTGATCTCAATCGTGATTGGCTACCGGCCGTGCATCCGGAAAGCCAAGGCCGGCTTGAGATGTACCATCGCTGGAAGCCCAACGTGCAGCTCGACTTTCACGAGATGGGGAGCAACTCCACGTTCTTTTTTCAACCTGGCGAACCGCTCCGCAACAATCCGCTCGTCCCGCAACGCACAATCGATCTGACTGGCGAGTTCGCCAAGCGTCATGCGGCGCTCTTGGACAAAGCCGGCAGCTTGTACTACACCCAGGAAGGCTTTGACGATTTCTACATGGGCAAAGGGTCGACCTACCCTGACCTGCATGGGGCCGTCGGAATTCTCTTTGAACAAGCCAGCTCGCGCGGTCTCAAGCAACAGACCATTCACGGCGAACTGACGTTCCCGTTCACCATTCGCAATCAAGTGATGGCGTCGATGAGCAGCTTGCAGGCGACACGCGAGCTTCGCCAGGAACTGCTAACCTTTCAGCACGATTTCTATGAGGACTCGCTGGCCATCGCCAGGAATGCGGAGATTCAAGGGCATCTCTTTGCCGCGCCGCATGATCCCGCACGTTTGCACGCGTTCCTGGAGATCCTGGGCCGGCACAAGATTGAAGCCTACAAACTCGCGCAAGATGTGCAGTACGAAGGACAGACCTTCCGCAAAGGCGAAGCCGTGGTTGTGCCTTGCCGACAGGAGGAGTATCGCTTTCTGACTTGCTTGTTTGAGAACCGCACCGAGTTTAAGGAGAACATCTTTTATGATGTTTCCGCCTGGGGTTTGCCTTCGGCGTTCAACTTGCAACATGGCGAAGTTCGCGACCATTTGCCTGAGGAATGGCTGGGCCAAACGGCAACCGGTCAGGACTTCCCCCAGGCTCAAGCTCCGTCCAAGAAGAAAGACACGCTCGCGTATTTGTTGGATGGTCGTGGCTATTACGCTCCCCGAGCTTTGCATCGCCTGCTCGATGCCGACGTGACTGTGCACGTTGCTAAAGAGCCGTTCGCGACAGAAACGAATCAAGGGCGCAAGAGTTTCCGCCACGGCACACTGATGATCCCGTTAGGAGTGCAGCCGGAGAATCGAGATGCCATCCATGAGTTGTTGCAGAAAATCGCCAAAGTCGACGGGCTCCCCAGCTTCGCCATCACAGGCGGATTGACGCCTGAAGGCATTGACCTGGGAAGCGCGAACTTCGCTCCGATCACGAAGCCGAAAGTCATCCTCGTTACCGGCGGAGGCGCAAGCACCTATCAAGCTGGCGAGGTTTGGCACCTGCTCGATCAGCGCATTCGGGTGCCTGTTTCGCTCATCGATGTGGATGATCTGGGTCGCGCGGATTTGTCGCAGTACACGAGCATCGTTCTCGTCAGCGGGCGATATGACATGAACGCCTCGACGCTGGAAGAAGTCCGTCGCTTTGTCAATCGCGGCGGAACGTTGATCGCTTTCGGCGGGGCGGTCGATTATGTCGCCAGCCAGGGATTGGCCGCAGTGACCTATCAAGCGGATTCCGACGGCGACGAACATGCGCACAACAACGCACGGCGTCCTTACACGTCGGCCGGAAATGACGCCGCACTGGATCTGATCGCCGGGGCGATCTTCACAACCGATGTCGATCTCACACACCCGCTCGGCTACGGCATGACGTCATCGCGGTTGCCGGTCTTCCGTTCGGGTTCGGTGATGCCATCAGCTTCGGCCAGCCCTTACAACACTCCGGTGGCCTACACTCAAGACCCGCTGATTGCCGGCTATGTCTCGTCGGAGAACCTGAACAAACTTCGCGGCTCGGCCGCCGTGCTGGCTGAACCCTCCGGCCGGGGTCGTGTGATCATGTTTGCCGACGATCCCAACTTCCGCGGCTTCTGGTACGGCACCAATCGACTGTTCACCAACGCCATCTTCTTTGGCGAACAGATCGGCGGCGGGCGAGGTCGCGGCGGCGAACACGGACATCAACACGACTGATCCTTGACGACCAGCCTTGATTCTCGGCTCACTGCTGGAATTCGCTGTCTCTCGCACACTAGCGATGACGGCTGCGTATTCGGCTGATTGGCATTTTTTTTCACGCCACGGTTTGCTGAGTACGATTGGATTCCAGATTCTGGAAGATTCCGGCAACACTTTCGCCCCGCCGCGCGTTGTTCTTCCACAGCGACGAGGCGGCAAACGCTCCATCAGGCACAGGCCATGTCGGGCATCGGCGTCAGCAAAAACAAATCCGCGATTGCGCCGGCGAATGACATCGCTCGGTTTCGTGGTTGTGACGCCAGCCGAAGTGACGGCGCGGAAGCAAGTGAGCACGTTGACGCCAATCGCGAGGAGACCAAGGCCACGTTGCAGGCGGCCAGTGCGAACAACCTCAAGGCGAACTCGCAACGGAATCACATCGGCTTGCCAGCTGACAATTCATCGCGATTGCCGGCGAGCAGGCTGGTGGAAGTGTGGCAGGCAATTCGCCCTGAGCTGCTGCGTCTGGCCGCGGCGTTGGGGGCAGGCAGTTCGCTTCCGAACATTTCGCCAGCGGACGTTCTGCAGGACGTCTACATAAAAGCAACGCAGTTGAACACACAACAACGGACAAACGATGAGATTCGCCGCTGGCTGTTTCGCGTGACGATCAATTGCTGCAAACAGGAGGGGCGTAAGCACTCGCGCTGGCGAAGAGTCTGGCAAAAGCTGACCAATGGGCGTGCAGACAACGGTCAATTTTTGGCCGAGGCCGGGCAATCGACAAGCACTGACCAACCACAATCAAGAACACAATCGAACACAGACCCGTCCGAGGATGTGACCGCGACGGTCATCCACAAAGAACAACGCGAGCTCATTCGCCAGGCTTTGGACATGATGCCGAACGAACTTCGCGAAGTCCTGGTCTTGCGTTACTTCCACGATCAGAACTCGCGCGAGATTGCCGCAGTGCTGCAAACCAGCGACTCAACAATTCGCACGCGGCTGAAGACCGCCCGACGTCGACTGGCGGCCGCATTGAATACGCGCGGAATCCACGAAGCTTGAGCAAACACGAATGGAAAACGGTTACTGATGCCATGAAAACCTGCGAAGCATACGCGGACGATTTGATCGCGCTGGCCGACGGTGAGCTCTCCGACGATCAGGCGAACGCAGTTCGAGTTCATTTGGAACTCTGCACTGACTGCCAGGCCCAAATGGCTCAGTTGCAGCTTTCGCTCTCGCTTGCAACTTCGTTTTGGCAAGAACGGGCCACTGCGATGGCCACCAGTCCTTCGTCCGGAACGGAGTTCGTGAAGCAGCAGGAGGAGGTTCGCAGGGCAGGTTTCATTGGAGCTCGCGGCGTTGGCTGGTTTGTGGCGGCCGCCGCGCTCGTCCTGGTTGCGGTTTCCATCAGCATCTGGTGGGGGAGTTCAACTCCGGATCATGCCGGGGAAAACCATGCATCCAATGACAACGGAGCCA
>CALJLD010000017.1 GCA_937982665.1 uncultured Planctomycetales bacterium | reverse complement strand
CCGGCCAATCCGTACACCGAGTTCATGACGTCTGATACCAGCGTGGAACTCAGCTTTGAGACGCAAGAGTTTGTCATCCTGGGAACTGAATACGCCGGCGAGATGAAGAAGGGCGTATTCACCATCATGAATTATCTCATGCCGGCCGCAGGCGTGCTCTCGATGCACTGTTCCTGCAACGAAGGAAACGAAGCCGGGGCCGGCGAAGATGTTTCGCTCTTCTTTGGACTCTCCGGAACCGGTAAGACAACACTCTCGGCTGATCCCCATCGCGCACTCGTGGGCGATGACGAACACTGCTGGACCGAATCCGGCATCTTCAACATCGAAGGGGGCTGCTATGCCAAGTGCATTGGTCTCACGCGTGAGAAAGAGCCGGAGATCTACGACGCGATTCAGTTTGGCAGCGTGTTGGAAAACGTCGTCTATGATGCCGCCACGCGCGAGGTCGATTATGACAAGGCCCTGATCACGCAAAACACGCGCTGTGCCTATCCGCTGGAATACATCCCCAACGCCAAGATCCCGGCCATCGCCGGCCATCCGCGGAACATCATCTTCCTCACGTGCGATGCCTTTGGTGTGTTGCCTCCGGTGGCCAAGCTGACTCCGGAACAAGCCATGTATCACTTCATCAGTGGTTACACGGCGAAAGTCGCCGGAACGGAGATGGGCGTCGATGAACCGGAGGCCACGTTCTCGGCCTGTTTTGGCGCAGCGTTCTTGGCCTGGCATCCCACAAAGTATGCCGAGATGCTGGCCGAGAAGATGAAGCAACACTCGTCGACTGCCTGGCTGGTCAACACCGGTTGGTCCGGCGGAGCTTACGGAACGGGTTCACGGATCAAGCTCCCCCACACCAGGGCGATCATCGATGGCATTCACTCCGGCGCTCTGGCCGAAGCAGATTGCGAAACCGATCCGATCTTCGGCTTCGAGGTCCCGAAGACCTGCCCTGAGGTTCCGTCAGAGATGATGATCCCACGGCAAAGTTGGGCAGAGAAGGCCAGCTACGACGAAACGGCGGCCAAGCTGGCCAAACTCTTCGCCGATAACTTCGGCAAGTATTCGAGTGTGGCCAGTGACGCGATCAAGAACGCCGGCCCAAAAGTGGCCAGCGCCGCGACGTAGAAACGGAATCCTGCAATTCCCTTTCGCGCTAACTATTCAAAGGCTCTCCGCCAAACCTCGTAGGCGCCCATGCCAATGAATGCGGCCAGCGTCATGAGCAGGATGACGTTGGTGACCCAATTGTTGCGGTAAGCGCCAACATGTTCCTGCCGGGTGTTGAGCAACAGCAGCGTTAACGCCAAAAGCGGCATGCTCAGCGCGCCGAAAGTTGTGTAAGCAAGCTGCACATCCGCCAGTGAGAAAAACCAAATCAGCGGCGCGGGAATCAGCCCAAGCCCAAGCAGATACCAGCGGTAGGCCTTGGTTGTGGTCAGGTCCAGTCCTTTGCGCGCTTCATTGGATTCACTGCGGCAAAGCGAGACGAAGTCCGCAAACAAGTACGGCACGCTTTGCCACACGCCCAGCAAACTGGAAAAGATCGCTCCCCAAGCTCCAGCAAGAAAGATCCAGCGGCCGCCGGGCAGGAGCGTATTCAATTCCTTTGCCAAGAGCACAAGGACTTTTGTCCCTTTGGCGCCATCCTCAAGAGTGATTCGCGACGCGATGATCATCATCGCAATCGCAAACAAAGCTGTCATTGTGTAGCCCACCGCCAAATCAATCCGGCAGGTCTTCAGTCCGGCTTCGCCTTGGCGGTTGCGTTCGCGAATCCAATAGCCGTAGCTGAGCAGGGTGACGGTTCCGCCGACTCCGCCCAACACGCCGACCAGCCACTTCCAGTCATCGCCGGAGGGCAGCTTGCCGGGAATCAACCCTCGCGCGATGCCAGCCCAATCTGTTTCCGGTAATAGGACGGCCGTGGCAACAACCGCCACGAACATAGCGCCAATACAGACCGCCATGACGATTTCAAACAAGCGGTATCCGCCCTTGAGGACGAGGACAATACCCACGAGCGAGAAGGCGTTGCCGAAGATCTTGCCGAAAGTCGTCGCCGATGGATGTCCGTCCAAGCCCAATAGGCCAACACTGGCGACCCCCAAAGCCAACATAATGGCGCCAGAAACAAACAAAGACCAAACAAGCAAATACGCAACAAAGACCCATTGAATCCAGCGGCCGAGTTTTTGCACCCAGCCTTCCAGGAGAGTCGTGCCGGTGGCCATCTGCCAGCGAGCGATGCCTTCGTTGAGGTACCACTTGAGAATTGCCCCCACCCAGGCAGCCCAGAGGATCGCCAATCCCAACTTCGAACCGGCCAGACTTGCGGTGACCAGGTCGCCAGCACCCACACCCGTGGCTGCCACGAGAATCCCGGGCGCCAGCATGCCAAAGAGCAATGTGAGTCGACGCATCGCGCAAAAAAGTACTGTGAAGAACGTGCAGGGTCAACTGGCCAATTCATGAAGCACCCGATGTCCTAGCATGCCGAATAGCCTTCGCCAAGAGACGGCTCCCGAGTCAACAGCGATGTGGCAACAAACCCAGACATGATGCCCCTTGAATTCGCAGGCCAAGGGAACTCATCAGTATTAAGAAAAGCTGACAAACTCTTACCACTCTGGTCCCGTATTGACTACACTTGCACCGAAATGTGGGGCGGCTCGCAAACATGTTGACCGTGATCAACTAGAATCACGTCGGCACGTATCACGTTTTCCACAGCAGTTTCTTGAGCATCACCCGATTCATCACGAAACTCACTCTGGCCGCATATCTCGCTGCGGTGGCGTTGGCTGCCGCGCATGTGCATGGGCCAGAAAGCGGGCACCGCACAGTCAGTGACGGTCCCCACACAAGCTGTGGCGAGACTTGGGCGCATGTTGCTGACCGATCAGGCAGCGTTGATCACACGCACCAAGCTCCTGCTGAGGGCGGCTCGCCTGCAAAGCATGGCCATGACTCTGATCATGATTGCGCGCTGTGTCATTTTCTGAGCCAATCCTCGCTGACGAAGCCCGCTGCGTCAGTTGCAAGCGATTCGACTTTGACGCTCAATGCGCCCAGCATAGAAGCTGAGAGCCCGTCCAAGTCGCACTATTCCGCCTCGCGCCCACGCGCTCCCCCGGCAGACTTCGCGATAACGCGAAGTATCTAAGATCGGCTTGTAGCAGCGCGTTCTCTGTGAACACGTGTATGCCAAGCGCAGTACTTTCGGACTCAATGTCGTTAGTGCTGCGCGGTGTCATGCGTGATCGTTGTGAAAGTACTCGAACGTCCCGATGGCCGTTCTTTGCATGAGATGCTTCGCGTTTGTGTTGTTTTCCGCAGTTCAATGCTGCGCAGATTGCGGCAATGGGTCCGCAATTTCATTCATCAATACAAACTTCTCGCCGGAGTCTCTCAATGTCTACCAAGCGCAATGCTTTTACGCTCGTCGAACTTCTTGTTGTCATCACCATCATCGGCATTTTGATCGCCTTGTTGTTGCCGGCCGTTCAATCGGCCCGCGAAGCTGCGCGGCGTACGGAATGCTCGAACAACTTGCATCAAATCGGTGTGTCCATTCAGCACTACCATGATGTTCGCGGCGTGATGCCGCCGGGCTGGACCGGGCGGCAAGGTAGCCTGCACGATGTCCACGCCGGCCCCGGATGGGGTTGGGCTTCGTTTGTCTTGCCGTACATGGAGCAAACCAGTCTGGCATTTTCAATCGACTATGACGCTCAAATCACCGACGCAGTGAATGCGTTTCCGCGTGAGTTCCAAATTCCAGGTTTCACGTGCCCTACGGAGCAAATCCATCAGGCGGACTTCATGTTGGATGACGAGGACGGAAACCCACTAGTGCGTTTGGCGGTGGCGAACTACGTGGGCAACTTCGGCACGCTGGAGTTGGAAGAGGTGGAAGAATTGGCATCCGGCGTTCAAGCCCGCAGTGACGGTGTGTTCTTCCACAACAGCGCTGTTCCCTTTGGCGAAATCCTGGACGGCTTAAGCCACACGATTTTTGTTGGCGAGCGGTCTTCGCTGCACGGCTTTTCAACGTGGGTGGGTGCCGTTCCTGAGGGCGAGGAGACCTTCGCCCGCATCCTGGCAATTACTGACCATCAGCCGAATCATCCGACCGCGCACTTTGATGACTTTGGCAGCTTCCACCCCCAAGGGGCAAATTTTGTGCTGGGTGACGCCTCAGTGCGTTTGATCAATGAGCACATCAACCTGGACGTGTACCGCGGTTATTCAACGCGGTACGGTGGCGAGTTGGAAGGCTTCTAGTACAGGGCGACTTTAACTGTGCGTTTGGTGCCGGCGGCGAGAAGTTCGAAGAACTTGCCGTCGTCGGAGAGCCAAGCGTTGCCTTTGGTGTTGTGGCTTTCCGTCCACCAGAGATGGCTGACCGATTGCCTGACGGATTTCATTTCCTCTTTCGTCAGCAAGTCGTCCACGCCGAGCGACTTGAGCTTCTCGCCTTGCATGGAGTAGATGATCACGCGGTCGTTGTGGCGGCGGGTTGCGGAGGGATCGAAGACGACGAAGCGGTCGCCTTGGGGCGAGACGAGCACGGAGGGGTGGGCGTGCCATTGAAGTTCGCCGATTTCGCCGGTGGCGACTTGCTTGCCATCCACGGCGGACTCGAACAGCCACTTCCTTTTCGTTTCGTCGAACTTCAATTCAACGTAGAACTTGCCGTCTTCGGCTGTGCCGGTGGCGTTGGTGGATGGCCGGCAACGGTCCGGGAGAGTTGTCGCGCCCACGCTGGCGAGGCTGGCAATTGTCACGGCCAAAACGAGAAGGAGGCTGGAGAGTCGCATTGGATTGCTTGCTGGTCCTGAGGGAGTTGGCGGCGACTTTGTTTGCTGGTTGTTTGATGCGCGAGGTTCGGGAAAGTTCACGAAATGGAATATGGTTGACGCCGGGGCTTCCCGCCGCGCTGCGGTCCAGCCACCGGCCCCCCGATGTTTCGGCTCGCTGACGAGCGCGGCTGTTGGGGCTCTCCATTCCCAAGCGTTTCGACGTTAGACTAGAGGAAAGCCGTGCCCTGTTGAAACATGCTTATGACCACGCCTGACCGCATCTACTTGGACAATGCCGCGACGAGTTGGCCCAAGCCGGCGGTCGTCTGGGATGCCATGGATGAGTACAACCGGCAACTGGGTGCGCCGGCGGGCCGCAGTGCCTATGCCGAAGCGAGCGAAGTTGAGCGGGCGGTGAAGTCAGCTCGCAGCGGAATTGCCAGATTGCTGGTTGCGGAGGATCCGCGGCACATGGTGTTTTGCTTCAACGGGACCGACGCGCTGAACATGGCCATCTTTGGTGTGCTGCGCCGCGGTTACGATCGCAAGTCGCACGTTGTGACCACCGTTTGTGAACACAATTCTGTGCTGCGGCCGTTGCGTGCTTTGGCGGACGCTGGCGAGATTGAAGTCACGTATGTTCGATGCGATCAACACGGAGTAGTTGACGCCGAGGAATTTGTGCAGGCTTTGCGGCCGGACACGCGATTGGCCGCGATTGTGCATGCCTCGAACGTGACGGGAGCTTTGCAGCCGGTTGAGGCGATTGCTGCGGCGATACATGAGTTCGATTGCCGATTGCTGGTGGACGCCGCGCAAACGTTGGGACATGTGCCGGTTGACGTTGGCGAACTTGGTTGCGACTTGTTGGCCGCGCCGGGACATAAGGGATTGCTGGGACCGCTGGGGACCGGCGTGCTCTATGTTCGGCCTGGCTGCGAACGCGAACTTGTGCCGTTTCGCATCGGCGGAACCGGAACGCGAAGCGAAGACGATCGACAGCCTGAGAGCATGCCGGAGCGACTGGAAGCTGGCAGTCACAACGTGCCTGGCCTTGTTGGCTTGGGCACGGCCGTGGATTGGCTGCGGGCAAAAGGCGTTGAGAAGATTCGGGAGCATGAGCTGCAACTCTCCACGCAATTGTGGTCTGCGCTGGCGGAGATTGATGGCGTGACTTTGCATGGTCCCCGCGAAGCAACAGAACGCTGCGGGGTGATCAGCTTCAACATTGATGGCTTTGCGCCGCAGGAAGTCGCCAGCATGCTGGATGCGACTTGCCGGATTCAGGTTCGTGCGGGTTTGCACTGCGCGCCGCGAATGCATCAGGCGCTGGGGACGTTGACTTCGGGTGGGACCGTGCGGATCAGCCTGGGCGCGTTCAACACGGCTGCGGAGATTGAAACCACAATCGAGGCTGTCTCACAGATTGCCGCCGCGCGGACACAGATGTCATGAGCGGTCAGCCGCCGACACCGTCGGGCTCGCCGACGAATGCGGACCGCCGCCGCACGAATCCGTTCCGCTCGAGCCGGATTGTGCCAGGCGCAGTTGATTACTTCTTTTCGCCCAAAACAAGCGAAACTTCTGTTGGGCCAGCCAGCGTTGCCGAAGTTATGGATGCGCTGCGGCAGCTTAAGTGGCGAGGGGCGATTGTTGGCGCACACGGCACCGGTAAATCCAGCCTGCTGGCTGCGCTTTTGCCGGCATTGAACGATGCGGGCAAAATGTGTGCGCTGTTCGAGCTGCATGACGGACAGCGGAAACTTGACTGGGCAAAGGTTGATGAGGCCGCAGCGAAGATTTTGGTTATTGATGGCTACGAGCAGCTTTCGCTTTGGCAGAAGTCCAAATTGCGGCGATTTTGTGAGCGCAAAGAGCTGGGGTTGTTGGTGACTGCCCATGCGGCGCAGCGTGGCTTGCCGGTTGTTGTCTCAACGCAAGCAGATGACGAAGTTGCTGCCGCGGTGCTGGAGCAATTGCTACAGCATGAGCCGGAACTGCTGCCGCTGGCGTCGCGTTTGGCAAAAGACTTGTTGCCGAAGCATGATGGAAATTTGCGCGAAGTCTTGTTTGCACTTTATGACGCTTACGAGGATGGCAAGTTGCGCTTGCAATAAATTTCCAAAAACGGTTAACACCCAGCACAAGACCAGACATTCGTGCCACTTCAAAAAAAGCAACAAGCACTCTTTGGCTTCTTGCGGATCATGTGAGCCATTTCACCTCGCTTAGAAAAACTTGCGTGCGTTAACTTTGGTTGATTGCACTGTGTTAATTGCATCAAGCGCGGCAAATGCGTTTGCGCAAAAGCCCGCAACGGCAATGGCTTAAGTGAACCAGCAGTTGTTCGACATGACGGATGATTGTCCGCGTTGATGAGCGGGCAATGTATGGCACCATACACGGGCCAGCGCGAACTTTGTTTGCCAGAGAATTTTCCTGCGAACTTGATTTCCCCTTCGGCTGTATGCGGCTTGTTGTTCATGCGGAATTGCCGTTGCCGCGGCACATTTTTCACATGTCAAAAGTCGAATTTCTTGTGGGGATTTCAAATGAGAAAACGTGGTTTTACTTTGGTCGAACTGTTGGTGGTGATCGCCATCATCGGCATTTTGATCGCACTGCTGCTTCCCGCCGTTCAAGCCGCTCGTGAAGCCGGACGTCGTGCGGATTGCTTGTCCAAGTTGCACAACATGGGCGTAGCGTTCCACAACTACAACGATGTCAATGGCTTTTTGCCAACTGGTACAGGTGGACATTGGCAAGGATTGTTTGCATTCAGCCAACCGTACATGGAACAGCAGAACATGGCTTCGCAGCTTGCGGCCGTCATGCCTGCCTGGGCTGATCCCGATCACGAAGGTGGCGATGGCTGGTGGGTTCCCAATGCTTCTTGGGCTCTCTCACAGCAAGTTTACAGCGAGTATGTTTGCCCCTCGACCGATCCCGGCGCTCATGAAGCCCCTTGGAAGCGGACGCGGATCATCGTTCGTCGTTCCGGCAGCTCGCTGGGTATTTCGGCCTTCCGTGTTCAGCCAGGCCTGCCTGGTTTGAACACTTACATCGGTTGTGCCGGAACGGGCTACAACAACATCGACCAATGGTCTACTTCCTTTGGCGATTTCCGCGAAGGCATGTTTACCAACCAACGCCGCAAAGTCTTGGGTCAAATCCTCGATGGCACCAGCAACACGCTGGCGATCGGCGAATACCAAGGCTGGCAGATCAACAACCGCGAATGGTTCGCCACGGGTAGCTGGATCGGCGCCATGGTGATGTGGAGCGGTTATCAGCCTTGGGACCAGACGGGCAACATCCCTTGGTTCCGCTTCAGCAGCCCTCACCCGCAAATGACCATGTTCGCCTTGGGCGACGCTTCGGTGCGTCCTCTGCGGAACTCGGTTGCTTTGGGCGTCTTCCGCGATCTGCACGGAATTCGCGACGGTGTTTCTGTCGATGTCCGCTCTTGGTAATACCAGCGACATAAACAAAAAATGATCTGGTGTCGAGCAGAGCCTGTTTGACGCTGTGAAATCGATCGAACCGGCGGAGCGCAATTGCACTCCGTCGGTTTTCTTATTGCGCTCTAGCGTCTTGTGCTGGAGCAATCATGTTTGATTGATTCGAGGTTGACGACGCTGCAAAAAATCCAGTGAAACGATTTGACATCCATGTATTCGACGGTGCTTTGTTTACATCAAACTTGTTTGAGTAATCATTTTCACGAACGCGAAACGTGTGCGATTCATAACACAAGATCGCGAATTCAAACTCGCAGCGTCAAACGCATAAGCGTCATGCGCAAAACAACTTAGCGGAAACACGCTGCTGTTGGTAAGCACTCTTGCTCATGTCAACAGTGCATTCCGATGGGTCGACATTGAACGAAAATCAACATCGAGAAATTTCCGAGAACAACTGACGAACATCTCCTTCTGTCAGGGGGTAGCAGGATTTGTTGAACATGTCTGCTTGCCGTTGCCGCGGTAATGTCGAATGTCACAAACAAATTTTGTGGGGAATTTCAAATGAAGAAGCGTGGTTTTACTTTGGTGGAGTTGTTGGTGGTGATTGCCATCATCGGCATCTTGATTGCACTTTTGCTTCCAGCCGTGCAAGCGGCGCGTGAAGCGGGACGTCGTGCGGATTGCTTGTCCAAGTTGCACAACATGGGCATCGCCTTCCATAACTACAACGACGTCCAAGGTTTCTTGCCGACGGGCGAAGCTGGCCATTCCAATGGTTTGTTCGCGCTGAGCCAGCCGTACATGGAACAGCAGAACATGGCCTCGCAACTCACCGTTGCGATCCCAACCTGGTCAGATCCCGATCATGTTGGTGGTCCCGATTGGTGGACGCCGAATGCCAGCTGGGCATTGTCGCAACAGGTTTACGCCGAGTACGTGTGCCCATCGGTTGATCCAGCCGCGCACGAAGCGCCCTGGAAGCGGATTCGCTTCCGCGTGCAGCGTTCTGGTTCGTCCTTGGGCCTTTCCGCTTGGCGGATTACGCCCGGCCTGCCCGGTTTGAACACCTACATTGGTTGTGCCGGCACGGGCTACAACAACGTTGACCAATGGTCGACTTCCTTCGGCGACTTCCGCGAGGGTATCTTCACGTCGCAGCGCCGCAAAGTCATTGGCCAAATCCTCGACGGTACGAGCAACACGCTGGCCATCGGTGAATACATGGGTTGGCAAGTCCGCAACCGTGAGTGGTTCGCCACTGGTAGCTGGATCTGTGCTCAGATCCTTTGGAGCGGATGGCCGATTTGGGATGGCGTCAGCAACAGCGGAAACGCCCCCTGGTTCCAGTTCAGCAGCCCCCATCCGCAAATGACAATGTTTTGCTTGGGTGATGCCTCCGTGCGTCCGGTGCGAAACTCCGTGCCGCTGGGAATCTTCCGTGACTTGCACGGAATCCGGGATGGCGTCTCGATCGACGTTCGCTCGTTCTAGTGGAAGCGACTTGCGGATCGGCTAGCTAGCCTGGCCATCCTCACAAGAAATTCGAGCCGGCGAAGCGTGATTCACGCTTCGCCGGTTTTCTATTTCTGTTGATAAGCTAATGGGCGCGGTCTCAAGTGGCGCGACTTCTAAGACTTGGCGGTTTGCGCGTCCAGCATTCTTCCAGGGGAACCCATGATGTTGTACCCCGCATCCACGTGGAGGATCTCTCCAGTGATGCCGTCAGACATATCGGAGAGCAGGAACGCCCCCGCTTTGCCAACTTCCTCGTGCGTGATATTCCGCTGCATGGGCGCCATGGCCTCGTAAAGCGAAAGCATTTCATCAACACCTGCGCCACGTCCGGAGACCGTTTGGAGTGGGCCGGCCGAGATCGAGTTCACTCGAACACCATTGGGGCCCAAGTCATAGGCCAGATACTTCATGCATGCATCAAGAGCCGCTTTGCAGATGCCCATCACGTTGTAACCGGGGACCGGCCGTTCACCGCCGTAGTATGTCAACGTCAGGATGCTGGAGCGGTCGCTCAGAATGTTGCGTGCTGCCTTAGCGACGGCCAACAAACTGAATGCGCTGATTTCCATGGCCAACTTGAAGCCATCTCGGCTTGTATCAATGGTGTCTCCGCCCAAGTCGGCCGGTGGCGCGAAGGCAATCGAATGCAGCAGAAAGTCGATCTTGCCGAATTCTTCAGCAGTCTTCTGCATGATTGCGTCGATATCTTCGTCCCGCGTGGCATCCATTGGATGCAGGAACTTCGCGCCGGCAACGCCTTCGGTCAATTTGGTCAACCGATGCCTGTTCTTCTGTCGCGGATCATCGGGCTTGTCGGGCATGAAGGAAAATCCACACTCGCCTCCCCCTTGCAGAATCTGCTCCGAGATCGCCCAGGCGATGGACTTGTTGTTGAACACGCCCAGCACAAGGCCTTTCTTGCCTTCAAACAACTGCATGGTGTTTCCCGGTACGAAATAAGACTCAAAAGTTGACTGGAATAACCCAATGGATACGGCGGAAGCGAGCGCAAAATATCACGCATCTTACGGTCATACAATTGGCGGCGAAGCCAATTCCGTGGGCTTGTTGCCGTTTTCACGTGAGATTGTCTCTGGGTGAGTGCCTTCGTTGCGGTCGCTTTCGACGATCAGAGTCCGCTAGTCACACATAGAGGCATTCCGTATTATGATGCAAGTACTTGCTTCACCGCTTCTCCCACATTGCCAACGGATGCCTGCTGCATTGCTTGCTTCGGCATCCCAGTAGCCTGCTGAGTCCGACCGCACGGCGTGAACCACCTATTTGTCAAGTCAGACTCAGAACTTGCAAAACTTTGCGAGTCGCTCGGCAGCGCAAAACGAATCGGTTTTGATACAGAGTTCGTCTCGGAATACAGCTATCGATCCGAACTTTGCCTGATTCAGGTGGCTGCCAGCAATAGTTCCCAAGGAGAAGCCCCTGATTCTCTGGCAGTCATCGATCCGCAGGCTGTTGATGTGACCCCTTTTTGGGATCTGATTGCCAGCGGTGACCATCAGACGATTGTCCATGCCGGGCGCGAGGAGTTGATTTTTTGCCTTCGCTCCGTGCGAAAGGCGCCTGCCAACTTGATGGACGTGCAGCTTGCGGCAGGCTTCATCGGTCGAGGATACCCTTCCGGTTACGGGAACCTGGTGGCTGAAATCCTTGGCCGCAGTTCGGGCAAAGGGGAAACCCGCACCGATTGGCGGCGACGCCCACTCTCTGAACATCAATTGGAATATGCACTCGATGACGTGCGGCATTTGCTGGCGCTGCAGGAACGCCTGAGTGACAGGCTAGAGCGATTGGACCGGCGCGCGTGGCTCGATCAAGAGATGAAACTTTGGAGTAACGGAATCCAAGAGTCGCTGGATCAAGAGTCTTGGCGAAAGATGTCGGGAGCTGCCTCGCTGCGACGGCGCGAACTTGGCCTTTTGCGCGAGCTTTGGCTTTGGCGAGAATCCGAGGCCGAACGAGCCAATCAGCCTGTCCGACGAGTCATGCGCGATGACTTGTTGGTGGAATTGGCCCGACGCAAGACCGAAGACCCGAAGCGAATTCAGGCGGTGCGAGGATTTGAGCGGCGCAATTACAAACAGTTGATACCGGCAATCTCGCGAGTGATCCGGAATGGGTTGCAATTGCCGGATAACAAAATGCCGCGACCGCTTCCCAAGCGGGAAAAGGAGAACTCGCAGCGGAGCGTTGTGGTGCAGTTGCTGGGAACGGCGCTTGCGGCGATTTGCCGCGATGCTCAGATTGCACCGAATCTCGTCGGTACGGCCAGCGATGTGCGAGACCTTGTTGCGGAACACTTCAAGGAACGAAAGACCAACAACGGCCAACCTCCGGCCCTGACAAGTGGGTGGAGGGCGGAAGTTGTGGGCGAAAAGCTGCGCGATGTGCTGACAGGCGAGCTTTCTTTGCGTATCCGCGACGCGAACGCGGACCAACCGCTGGAATTCGGCCGCGACTAACGCAACAGCAGCCGGGCGTTCTACGCCCTGGGGTGAAAGCTCTGGTGTACCTGCTTGAGGCGCGTGGGATCTACGTGCGTATACACCTGCGTTGTGGTAATGCTGGCGTGCCCCATCATTTCTTGCACCTGGCGGAGGTCCGCACCGCCGGCCAGCAAGTGCGTGGCAAAGCTGTGCCGCAGCGTATGCGGGCTGACTTCCGGCGGCGCGCCAATCTGCGCGGCATACTTCTTGATCAATTCCCAAATGCGCTCACGGCGTAGACGCAAGCCGCGACTGCTCAACAACAGCCACGGTTGTTGAACGGGCGACCGAGCCGCCAGTTGTGGCCGCTCTCGTGCAAGGTAGTCTTCAATCCGCACGATCGCCGCGGCGGACAGTGGCGTGATTCGTTCTTTGCCGCCCTTACCGCTACACAAGCAGAAGCTGCGATCAAGGTGAACATCGGCAAGCTTGAGATTGGCGGCTTCGGACGCACGAGCGCCGGTCGCATAAAGCAACTCCAGGACAGCCCTGTCTCTACGCCAAAGTTCATCGCCCTGCTGGGGAGCCGTCAGTAGCTGATCCACCATCTGTGGCGAAAGAACATGCGGCACGCGCTGCCAAAGCTTTGGGCTGCCCAGCAATTCGGCAATGTTCTCTTGAACAACATTCTCCAACTGCAAATAGCGAATGAACATCTTCAGCGCAACAAGGTGGCGCGAGATGCTGGCCGGGGCGAGCTCTTCTTGCTCTTGCAGCCAAGCCGGATAGGCAGAAAGCTCTTGAATGGTCAGTTTGGGAATTCGTCGGTTGCCGAGCCAGCTGAGGAAGCGGCGGATGTCCCGCCCATACGCGGCGACCGTGTTCTCCGCCAGGTGGCACTCGCTGCGAAGGTACGACGTGAACGCTTGCAGCCAAGGATGTGGGATCGACTTCTTCTGGTCAGCCGTACCTTCGGAATGAGCCGCAGGCTTACGCCTGGCAGGTCTTTTCTTCTTGGTGGGGCGTTTGGACGAAACCACGAATTTCAGCGCTTTCTGCGGGGAAAAGCTGAGCGATACAGATCGATCGACTTTATATTCATCGACGCCGCGGCGAGGCCTGCTGCAGGCTCAATCGGCAGCAATCGGCAAGCCTGGCCTGACCCGCACCCGTTGAGAGACCGCCAGCGTTTCCCTATACTCGCTGGAATATCCTTTGGCGCGCGTGCGACGCAGCGCCCTGGGCAATCGCTGGCCCAATTCGCTACTTCCCCCAAGATCCAACTGAGTGGTCTGATGTCGCTTCCCCTCCCGCCGCATGGCGGACTTGCTGAGCCTGTTGACTGTTTTTTCTCCGCCGATGAAGGTCGCGAATTCGCTGCAAGTGCGGACTCGTTGCCAAAGATCACGGTCTCCGAGGCCGATCTTTCGACGGTCTACCGCTTTGCGGATGGAGCGTTGTCGCCGCTTCGCGGGCCGATGGACAAAGCCACCTATAACCGGGTTTTGGATTCGGCGTGCATCTCGTCCGGCGGGAAGGACTATGCCTGGACAATCCCGCTGGCGTTTCCTGTTGACGCAGCAACGGCACAGAAACTTTCCAGCGGAACCGTGGCAGCTGTTTGCGATCCAACTGGCCAGGTGGTGGCGCGGCTGGAAGTCTCTGACGTCTACGAGTGGGACAAGCCTCGATACATTCAGGCCGTTTATGGGACGGATCGCACGGATCATCCCGGCGCGGATATGGTGCTGAAGAATGATGCGGACAAAACGCATCTTGTTGGTGGTGAAATCAAGGTCATCGCCAAAGCCAGCGACAAGTCTTTCGCCAAGTCCCTGCTCTCGCCGCGAGAAGTTCGGCTGTTGCTGAAGAGCAAAGGTTGGGATCGCGCGGTTGCATTCCAAACGCGAAACCCTTTACATCGCGCTCACGAGTACGCGCTTATCTACGGTTTGGAGTCTTTGTTGCGGGAGGGGCACAATGCGGGCGCGTGTTTGAACCCGCTTGTTGGCGAAACCAAAGGGGATGACGTCAATGCGGACGTCCGCATGCAAACTTATGAGGCGCTGATTGAGTCCGGTAGCTTGGGTCAAGGCGACAGCGATGCCGAGCTTTGGAACAAGGTTGGCGGTTCCGTGCCGGACCGCGTGATCCTGCTCGGGCTCGATATCAAGATGTTCTACGCAGGCCCGAAAGAAGCGGTCATGCACGGCATCTACCGGCAGAACTACGGCTTCTCGGACATCGTGATCGGACGCAAGCACGCCGATGCCCCCTTCCATGATGGCTCGGCAATCTGGGGCGATTTCGATGCGCAAGAAATCTTCTCCAATTTGAATGGCGAGTTGCTAATTCAGCCAGTCAAGGTGGGCTTCGCGGCCTTCTATGAGTCACTGGGCCGAGTTGACCTCATGGAGAACCACAAGGACGAAAAGCCGGTGTTCATCTCGGGCAAAGAAGTTCGCGCGACACTCCAAGCTGGCCAGGAAGTTGACCCGCGGATCATGCGCGAAAGCACTTCCAAGATTCTCGTGGAAGCGATGACCGCCAGCTAGCCGTCCGCGTATATCTGAAATTGACACAAACGCACTGGGTCAACCGGCCCAGTGCGTTTCTTCTTCCTCAGGCTCTTCCTCGGCGTCGAGCGCCGTCAAGTGTTCCGCGGAAAAGTACTTTCCGGCCAGAATGCGCACCGGCACCAGGAACGCGATGAAGATTGGAAATAGGATTCCAAGCACGCTGCTCTTTACGACCCACAAAACGGCCAGGCAAACCAACTGTAACAAAGTAAAAATGTGGATGACTTTTCGCGGAACGCGGCGCATGTAGTGCGTTGCTGGATAAAGCGCCGGGTCTTTCACCCACAAGGCAAGTCGCTCAAAGAACTGGTTGCCGGACATTGAGACGATGCCCATATACAGAAACACGCCATATAGCACCGCCATCGGAATCATCTTCAGCAACGGTATCAAGAACAGCGATGCCCCAATCAAGATGTGAATCGCCAACGGGGTCAAGCGGTTTTCGCGCACGTGAATAATCCGGTCGCGAGTTTCACCGCTGGGCGAGACTTCCTCCTCAACTGTCGCCAGGCTGCGCACGTGGTTTAGCGAACGCACTGTTGCGGCCACCAGCCAAGGCAGGCCGAACAAGGAGCAGCCACCCATTAGCAGGCCTACCAATCCCAGATCCGCATGATAGGCTGCGCCTTTTTGCAGGCGATGATCAGGACTGTTAACGATTCGGGCCGTAATGTTCTGATCGAGATAAACCAGCACCGTTACCAACAGGGCGGGAATTGCAGCGGCAAACCGGACCCACATGGGGGCAAGCCACAGATTTACCTGCCATCCAGCCCGAGCATCACTGGTCGGGCGCAGTGTTTCTGGAGCCTGCAACTCATCGAGTTCCACCTCGGGCAACCAAACCGCCAAAGCGGTCATAGCGGCCAATGCAATCGCTGGACCAAAGTCCGCAAGAAACTCTCTTATCTGCGGCAACAGATAACTGCTGCGGCGAAATCTCGATAAGCTCATCGCAATGTAGAAGGTGCCCAGCGCCAGGACAAGCGATAGCAGAGCTTTGTCGTGATGTTGCGTCTCGTCCAAACCTTGAAAACCGCCGGCAATCGATTTAATGGCTTCGTAGATGAAAATCACGGAAATCAAAGCCGCAAAAATCTCATCCGTGAACCGCGTAAAGAACTTCATCAGGCAACTCGCGTCAGTCACCGCTAACAGCACCAGAAATGCGGCCGACCAAAGCCCTACCCAGCCATAGGTTGGTAAGAACGGCACATCAAACTGCTCATTGCAAAGCACGTAAAGAATCGCAGTAAATACGAGCAGCGGTCCCGTCCCGCCAAGGATCACCAGTGGTGTTCCGGCAAACAACGCATAGATCACTCCACAGACTGCCGTGGCGACGATCATCTCAACCGCGCCGATGTTCCCATTTGTTTGCTCCGCCATTAAGCCGCCAAAGGTGACGGCCGGAGCCAAACAGGCAAAGAACAAGAAGAGCGTCGATGCCACACATTTCGTGTGCAACCCGTCGCGAAAGTCACTGACGTAGTGCTTCCAGCGTCGCTTGATATCGGCAACTACGCCGCCGGCCAAACGCCCGGTATATGCCAGGCCTGCTGTCTCCTTATGTTCTTCGTCTTCGGGCACCGCTCGCCGCGCGTGGAAGTGAGCGAGCGCCTCTTGGAGTTCGGCGGAACTTTCGGCCTCGCCGGCTTCGTACCGGAACTCGTTGTCCGACATCAGCCGGACAATCGCGGCCAACGTATCCAAATGGACATTCGCGGAGCCTGGGGGACCAAGCAAAAAGAACAAGAAGTGGGTGGGGATGCCGTCCGGTGCTCCCATATTCACCGGATGCGACAACCGCACGAAGAACACGGTTTGCTCAGTGATTCCTTCCAGGTAGACGTGCGGAATCGCGGTCGCATGCCCAATCGCCGTCGGCGAATCTTGCTCTCGTTGTAGCAATTCGGCGATGACGTCGTCGGCCATCTCCTTGGGCAGGATGCCCTGCTGCACGATGTGCCGAATCGTCTGTCGGACGGCGGACGTGATGTCCGACGCGACGATATCCAGCAGAATGTGCCCCTGGCGAATACTCTCTTGAAGTCGCTGCATTGGTGCTGGCAAAAGCTGTGGAATTGCTGGTTTGGGCAGCAAAGCCTGGGAGGACCATGCTTGCCATCCCTGGCAAGAAACCCAGTGAAGCAGCCGGTCCGTCTCAGGAGATTTGGCCAACCAGGATATCCCAAGCTGTCATCGCTGGCTAGAAAACTTGCCGTCGTTTGCCCGCAGCGCTGCAAAATGCAGAAGGCGATTGCTAGCACGCTGCTTCACAACCACGCATTGGAGACATAGCTGCCAAGCTGACCTGGACCCAAAACTGGTTGAATCGTATTGTCCCGCCAGCACTTACTCACGATTGGTCCGCTGCGCGCTCACGGAGGCGTCGCGTGGACCGGTATCTCGGAAAGCAACCTGCAGGTCAAGCCATGCGCCACGCCGCACTCACAATGCGCTCCGCCACCGGATTTGGCTGTCTCCTCACTGCTTTGCTCTTTGCGGTAGCGGTACCTGGTCGCTCAGTAGCTGCCGCGCAAGAGCAAACGCCTCCACAAACCGGCAGCAATTCCCGCCTGCGTTTCCTGCCGCCGGAACAGACGGCAGATCAATCGAACGCGCAAGCGGCGACCGCAAATCAGCCGACACAACAGGTGGAAGCTCCGACGACCGGTACAAGTCCCCAAGGCACTCCACAGGGTCGCCCAACGATCGGCACGTTGCGATTGCGCGGAATTGAAGCGGGACGGGCAACGCAGGAACAGTTGCAAGCCAACTGGGGCGCGCCCATGCAAACCAGCCAAGACAACTCCGGCCAACTCGTTATGGAATACGAGTTTTCGCCGTTCGCAGGCGCGGCCGTGACGATTGTGAACAACACCGTAGCAAGAATCGCCCTGCCGCTTTCGCAGGCCATGACCGTAAGCGAAGTCGCAGAAGCGTTGCAAATCCAAGATATTCCGCAAGTCACCATTCGTGATGAGCAGGGCCATCCGCTGGGGATTGCTTTTCCGGAGCGCGGAGTCTTGTTGAACGTTGCCTCGGAAGATGCCAATTCGGTTCTTCAGGCGACCGTTGAGCCTGTCAGCTTCCACGCATTCTTGTTGCGCGCGGAGTCTCAATGGCGAACGAACTACACGGGCGCGCTGTCCGATGTTGGGATTGTATCGGAGTTCGATCCCAATCAACCGCAAGCTCATTGGATCAGGGCAAACATCCTCAACGCGCTTGGGCGCGGTGAAGAAGCCCTGCAGTCGATTCGCGAAGCCTCCCGTTTGGTGCCAGATACACCGGAGTACATGCTGACCGAAGCTGCAATTCTGATCCAACTCGGCCACATCCAATTGGCGAAGGACCTCGCGGCACAAACGGTGCGCGTTTCGGAACAACTCCCGGAACTTCGCGCACAAGCCATGGTCTTTCAGGGAGACCTGCTCCGCGGCGATGGGCCAAATGGCGGTCGCCAGGCAATGGACTTACACATGCAGGCCATCGAAGCGGCCAAGACCATGATCAATGATCCACGGATCGCCATTCGCAATACGGCCCGGGACGCTTATTTGGATGCACATTTGGCAATCGCGAAAGACATTGCCTCGGGTCAGTTTCGCAATCAGGCAGAGGCCGCCGCGCAATGGTTGTCTCGCGCGATGGTCCTTGCCGAAAGTGGCGAAGAAAGCGGACAAACGCAAAAGAAGTTTCGCGTTGCCACACACTCGCTGCAAGCATTGGGCAACATGCCTTCACCGCCCAACCCGGAAGAATGGGTCCGCCACACAATCACCCATGGCCGTGCATTATTGGAAACCACAAGTGATCCACTACGCAAACAACACATCAGCTGGGAGTTGGCCACGGCGCTGACGGCCGGCGTCAAAGTCCATCGCAAGCGAGAGGAAGCGGTCGACGCATTGCAACTCGCGCAACTGGCCGACAAATACTTCCAGGAAGCCGGACCGGACCGAGGTCAGAACGGGCGCGAAGCTCTGCAGATCGGGTTGTTTCGCTTCCAAGCAGGTAGTGTTGAGGCGCTATTGAACGACAACCACGAGGCCGCGGCAAAGTGGTTTGACGTCGCCCGACAAAACTTCGCACAAACGCCCAAGCACCTGACCGAACGCATCGACTTTGAATACGGGCAGATCCTGGTTAGCATGGCCGTCTCCTATTGGGACCTTGGGCAATCTGATGCCGCGATGCAGCTGATGACCGAAGGCACAGGCTACATGGAAGCCGCCGTGCGAGGTGGCCGATTGGACCAGAAAGCACTCGGCGCGCCGTACTACAATCTGGCCGTCATGCACCGCCATTTGGGTCAGGAACGGGAAGCATCGCAGTTTGATGAACTCGCCCGCGGAGTGGGTGTGGATACCGGCGCGGTGCGTTAGCGTCATCCAAACGGTGTAAGATGCGGTCTCATGACTGGGCTCCGGCAAATGCTGTGTGCCGCGCTATTGTGGTCGTTTTCGCCAGAGCAACACCAACGAAAACGAATTCGCAGCCAGGAAGACCACCATGACGATCATCGTGATCAGCAGAACGGTCTGCTGAGTCGATGACTGGTCTCGGATTGAGTCAATTTGTGTCGCCATCTTCTCAAAGCGAGCATCCACATCGCCATCCAAGGTGTTCAAACGATCGTCCAAACCGGGGTCGGAGTCCGCGAGATTGGTTTGATCCTGCCGCATCTCCCGAACATCTTTCGCGAGCGCGGATAGACGATTCTCGATTTGGTCCAACGCCGCTCCATCGCGGTTGTTGGCCGCTATCGCGCGCGCCATTTCGGCCAGCACGGCTTCCAATTGTCTGGTCGAAACGCTGTTTGCAGTCGCCGAATCGACTGGGGCAGCATCAGCGGTGTTTTCCGCCGATTCTACGGCGGATTCCGCAACGGCGGCTGCGATCAATTGATCAACTTCTTCCCGCGGCGCCAATAAGACAAACTGCGACGAAATGCGATCCGATTCGCCTTCTTCGTCAGTGACGCTCAATTTCAAATTGACTGCAAACGGAAACTCAACCGTTGGCTCTTGCATCAACTGCCGATAACGCTGTCTTGCCGGTTCGACAAACGAATCTTCCGAAAGCGGGCCTCGCCCCCGGCCGCCGCCCCATTGCGCAAATTGCTGCTGCAGTTTTTCTTTCATCGCCTCCCAAACGACGCTCGTATCGATCGTCAGTTCACCGGTCACCGTGTCGAGATTGCTGCCTGGGAAGTCCGCAATCAGATCGAACGTCGGTTCACCATTACCGCCTGCCGCTTCAAACCGGATCGCCGGAGTATCACCAACGCGAGCCACCATTTGGCGTTGACGCGGGACAAAGCGTATCGGCTCTTGCAACTCGGCAAGCTCGTCCAACGGCTTGTCGACAAGCATCAGCTTGCTGCGATAGGCAACGAGCATTCGATTGCCGGCCTCGGCAAGAAACACCTCGGCGCCGCCATATTCGTCATAGGGGTCTCTCCCTGTATTTGGGACGGTGGCCAGTTGAATGGGACTCAACTGCGCTCCCTCAATGAGTCCACGGAACACCAGCGACAACTGCACCGTTGACGGCGTTTGGCGGTCACCGTCCATTTGAGCGGAGTTAACGGTCACCGCGGCCGGAAAATCCGTGAGCAACAATGACGGCCCGTAATTCCAGGTTGAAATCGGTGTGTTCCCATGAGCATAGATCCCCGAAGGCGCGACGCGGCGGTTCCAGCGGCTCGGTGGACTTTCCGGTTGCAGCGGATTGAGTTCCGGCAGTCCGATCGAGCTAATCAGGAGTTGCGGTTCACCTGTCTCTGGATTCAAAACAAGATTTCCGAAACGAACACCGTCGATGAGTTTTTCGATTCGCCCCTGTTCAACTTCGCCACGCATCATAAACTCGCGATTGAAAGACGGCATGTAGGGCAGGGAATCTTCGCGCTTCAAGTCAGTTTCGGAGAAGACTTCGACTCCGTTTTCGGTCTCAACAACCAGGCGGTCACCAGGCAAGCTCTCAAAGCCGAGCGGCATGGCTTGCAGGAAAGCGCGTTTGTCGTCGGACAAATCGTCGAGCTTGAGGGAATGAATCGCGGTGCCCTCGCTCGGGGCAATGTAAGCGGCTGTCTCGGTCAGGTAGATTTCGCGGAGCGACTTGGAGAGTTTTCGTCTGGCAATTTCGGACTTGTTTTCGAGATCGACAAGCACCAACTCACCGCTTGTCTCATCGTCATCAGGGTATCCTTCGCGGCGTTTCTCAATTTCTTCCTGACTCATGCCCAACACCAGCGCGCGCCGTCCCGCTGCATCAACCGCGACCTTGCGATAAACCACGCCAACATCCAACGAAGGACGTTCAACTTTGATCCGGATGTCGACGGCGTCCTCGGCGTCACCAACCTTTCCAAGCAGTTTGATATTGTGCCATCCGATGTCTGCTTCCGCGGGAGTCCATACCAATTGCCCGGCATCAGCCGACACGGTTTCAGGACCGTTGGCGACCTCCAGTACTGCGGACTCCAAGAGCGCCGGATCCGTGAAAGCAACCGGCAATCGCATCTGTTCATTGACCGTGGTCGTGATTTCGCGAGGCATTTGCAATATCACCAACGGCTGGTCCGGCAGGCCTAAACTCTCCAGTTGCACCATCGCGGCCAATTTGCCGTAACCAAAAAAGAGATACTTGCCCTCAGCGTCAAACTGGATGGTTGGATCGTCGGAAAAACCAGTTGCCGCAAATCCGCCGAAAATGCTGCTTCGGTCATCTTCGCCTGGGATTTGACCGAGCGGAATGGTCGAGAGGTTCTTAGCCGTCGAGAACGACTGAATCTTAAGATCGATCCCTTCGCGCTCACGCGACATCGACGCTACCAGATCTTGCTTGGGGTGAATGGTCACCGGCGAACCGGCGAATTCGCGGATTGGATTGGGATCGCCAAATCGGCTTACCCGCGTGGTTTGGAAGTCAATTGGGATGAGCAAGTTGCCCAAGGTCCAAAAGCGATTGTTGGGGCCAGCGGTGATCACGCCAAATGAGTCGTGAATGTGAAGGGAATTGGCGAACTCGAATTCGTCTTCGTTGACGGCCATCAGCCCCGCGCCACTTGGACTGGTCCCCGGTCGTTGGTCGGCGACGGCAAATTTCCCGTCCGGCGATATCGCCACGTGTTGCGCACCGCTCTCTCTCCATCCCTGGATTGCCGCGCGATTTCGCGTTTTCAGTTCTTCGACATTGACTTGAAAAAGCTCACCGTCCCACCAGGCATCTCCGGTATTGCAAATGGCATAGACGTAAGGGTTGTCGGCCTTAGAGCAAAACATCGCGTAAGGTCCATCGCCCTCCAAAGCCACACGCCCGGCAACCTCGTTCGTTTTGAGGTTAATGACATAGAGCGAAACGCCGGACTTTGCGGCGACGACAAGATAGTCCCCTTTGATCAGCATCTGACGGCAATTCCCGCCAACTTCAAAGCGGCGCAACTCTTTCCCGGATTCCCGGCTGAATTCAACGACCTTGTCGCCGCCCGACAACGACGCAAAGATGCGGCCGGTTTTCTCGTCGAGAATCCAATCCGCGACGGCTTCGTCAATCTTGAAGCGCGTGATCTTTGGATCATCTTGCGCAAAGCAAACCGTCGGCAGAAAAACTGTTAAACCAAGCAAACACAAAAAGGCAAAAACCGCCTGGCTACTTGCACGCAGCATCGCTTGCTCCACAGAAAAGAATCGAACGATCCGTACGTCAATTATCTCGGGGATTTCTGACGACGCAAGCAATTCCGCGCCGTCTGACGATCCTCGTTGAATGCGAATGTGGGTCAGGTCAGGGATCGCGCGATTCGCGCCGATGCATGTCCCCTTGATACAATGCGGGCCATGCTATAATGAAGTTGTGGCGCGCTTTTGTTGCTGTGGAAAGTCCCCTCAGTTGTTTCGTTTTTCGAGCGCTCATATTTAAAGCACTCATGCGACACTTGATTTGAGCCAAAACTTCCTAACCGGGGGCGAATTGGTATCGACCGGATGACTGAAGCGTATGGCTGCGTGCCGTGGTTGGTCAGCAGGCCACGTAAAAAGCCGACCACTATCTTCAATTGCCGAAGATAACTTTGCTTTGGCTGCCTAACATAGGCTGCCCCGGCTGATGGGCTTCGTCGGAGAGTCCTGAAAGCCGGTTGCCAATTCCGAATCGTCCCGAGTCATTGCCAGGCACGCTCGGGATTAAACCCTGTTCCCGGCTGGCCGCAGACGGATCGCGTCGCTACGAGACGCCTGTGGCGAGAACCAAATAAGCGACTACGCACGTAGAGGCCGACGTGGATTTGTCGCGGGACGCGGGTTCGATTCCCGCCGCCTCCATTTCAAGCCGTCTTGCGGTTGACGTAAGGCGGCTTTTTTCGTGCGCTATGGTCCATTGCGGACGGTGCCAGTTGGAACTTTGGCGACAACTGCAAAACGCCGAGTTTCACGACGGAACTATGTACGCGGACTCAGCCAGAATCTCGAATTCGTCAGTTTTGGCGGATGAGAATTGCCCGCTGAGCAGGAATTTTGCAAGTTATATTTGTGAAGCTTGCAATCGCCGATAATTCCGTTGAGACGCGATTCTCGGAAACTCCAACTCATACAACTTTTTTGCTATGCAAACAGCACTTGTCACCGGGGGAGCCGGGTTCATCGGCTCGAATATTGTTGAAGCCTTGGTTGCCCGCGGCGATCAGGTTCGCGTGCTGGATGATCTTTCTTCCGGAACGCTGGACAACCTCAGTGAGGTCTCCGGTCAGATCGAGTTCTTTGAAGGCAGCATTCTCGATCGCGCGCTGGTGGAACAAGCCGTGGATGGCGTGGACGTGATCTTTCACAAAGCGGCGCTCGCCAGCGTGCCTGCCAGCGTCGAGCGTCCGCTTGATTCGCATGCTGCGTGTGCGACCGGGACGGTGCAAGTGTTAGACTGCGCGCGCAAGGCCGGCGTGAAGCGTTTAGTCTACGCGGCCAGTAGCGCTGCCTATGGGGATCAACCAACGGCCGCCAAGCGAGAAGCCGATTTGCCATCGCCGATTTCTCCCTACGGCGCGGCGAAGGTCGCAGGCGAACTTTACTGTCAGGCGTTCACAGCCACGTACGGGTTTGAGACCGTTGGCTTGCGTTACTTCAACGTCTTTGGTCCGCGGCAAGATCCGGGCAGTCCGTACTCGGCGGTGATTCCGCTGTTCATCACGGCCATCCTGGAAGGTCGCAAGCCGATTGTCTACGGCGACGGCCAACAGTCGCGGGACTTTGTTTATGTCGGCAATGTCGTGCAGGCAAATCTGCTGGCGGCCGAAAAAGCCGGAGTTGCCGGGAGCGTGTTCAACGTGGGAACCGGCCGCAGCGTCACTTTGCTCCGGTTATTGTCCGCGCTCCGCGAACTGCTCGACATGGAGATCGAAGTCGACCATCAGCCGCCGCGCGCTGGTGATGTTCGCGACAGCCTGGCCGACATCACGCAAGCCCGCACGCGATTGGGCTTTGATCCGGACGTCGACTTTGAGGAAGGCCTGCGCCGCTCGATCGAATACTACAAAGAACTGGCTGTCGCGCGCTAAGTGCCACGTCGTGACGTTCGTAGCAAGTTGAGCGAACAACAACTCGACGCAGTGGGATTACTCTGAGGCGTTTCTAAAGTTTGCCGAACGCCGCCAGGGCTTTCTTTTCCGTCGGCTGGATATCAAACACTTTGTTCAGCCGAGTGATCCGGAAGACCTGCAACAGGTCCTTGGCGATTTCGCAAAACTTGAGATGGATCTCGCGATCGCCGGCGATCTTGTTGATTTTGATCAGCTTGCCCAACACGGCCGACGACATGAACTGCACGTCGCGGAAATTGAAGAGGACTTTCTTTTCCTCGCAGTGGTTGATGATCTTCAACAACTCAGCGCCCATCTCTTCAATTTTGGCTTCGTCAAGGATTTGGGCGTCCGTGAAGGTAAGGACCAGGACGTCGCCTTCTTGTCGTGTGGAAACTTGCGGCACGGTCATTTCCCTTTGAAAGATAATCAATAGGTCAACTCAAATCGTATGTCCCACGCAGGCGACAGGGAAGCGCTCCCGCGTAATTTCCGTGAATCCGCCGGCACAGGAAGTCGATTGATATTTGAGATTCGTTACCGAGATTGAACAACTCACGAGACGACGAGCGCCGCAAGCTGCCTGACAAACTTCCGCATGGCTCGCGAGCGGTGGCTCAACGCCCCTTTTACGGCCGCTCCCAGTTCCGCGAAAGTCTTGTGATATTCGGGAATCTCGAAGAGCGGGTCATAGCCAAATCCGGCCGAGCCGCGCGGGGCAGTGAGGATCCGGCCGCGGCAGATTTCGTTCTGCCTCGCGAGGATCTCCCCGTCCGCGGCAGCCAAGGCGACCGTGCAAACGTAGTGGGCTCCGCGTTTCTCCTGGGGAGTATCTCCTAGCTCCGCGAGCAGCTTCTCGTTGTTCGTCTCATCGGTGGCGTCTGGACCGGAGTATCGCGCGGAATACACACCAGGCCTTCCATCCAGCGCGTCAACGCACAGTCCGCTGTCTTCGCCCAAGACCCATTCGCCCAAATGCTTCGCCTGCTCACTGGCTTTCTTCGCGGCGTTCTCCGCAAATGTCTCTCCATCCTCAACCACCTCGATTGCCTGGGGGTAGTCGTCGAGGGTGCGCAGCTCAATCGGCAGCCCTTCCAGAAGTTGTTCCAGTTCGATCCGTTTCTTTTGGTTGTGCGTACCTAATACAAGGATTCTTGACATTTCCAAAATGGTTGAAACAAGTGGCCTGTGACGAATGCGGTTTTGGCGTTGGACGGCTGCCGCAGCTATGCGACGATTGCGACCGGAAAACGCAGCAAGCGCCCTCGAGTGAAGCGCCAACCGGGCGGATATGGTAACATCCAACAGTCAGGCGTGCGCCGCCTGCCCTTAATAAATCAGATAGCCTCGCCAGTCAGAATCATGCAACACGTCACCAATCTGCTTTGTGTCGATCGCCGGTTGCGAACTCTCCCGGCGGCTTTGCTGTTGTGCGTATGCCTCGCGCTGGCCGGATGTTCCAATAACGCACCCGTCGGATCAGGCTCGGAGTCCTCTATTTCGAACACAGACGAACTCAAGACTCTGGACATGTCGCTGACTTCCTCAACTTCTGTAAGCAACACAACCCAGGATGCCGACGTGCAAGATCAAGACACGGAACATCCTTTCCCGCGAGCACAGCAAGCGCCCAATTTGGAAGGTGGCGTTGATTGGCTCAACACCGCTGGCCCGCTCGAACTGCGGTCGCTGCGGGGCAAGTTTGTCTTGCTCGATTTCTGGACTTACTGCTGCATCAACTGTATCCACGTTCTCCCGGAGCTTAAGAAGTTGGAGCAGGCGTACCCGAATGAACTTGTCGTGATCGGTGTTCACTCGGCCAAGTTTGATACGGAGCAAAACACAAACAACATCAAGGAAGCAATTCTTCGCTACGAGATTCAACATCCCGTCGTTAACGATGCGCAGCATCGCATTTGGGATCGCTACAACATTTCCAGTTGGCCCAGCCTGCGGATCATTGACCCCGAAGGCAATCTGGTTGCCGGCGACAGCGGCGAGATTCCGTTCGAAGTCTTGGACACGTTCCTGAAAAGGGCAATTCCGTACTACGAAAAGAAAGGGCTGTTGGACAAGACACCATTGCGATTTGACTTGGAAGCTTATTCGGCCGAGAAAACGCCGCTGCGGTTTCCAGGCAAAGTCTTAGCCGACGAAGCCGGCGAGCGATTGTTCATCGCCGATAGCAATCACAATCGCATTGTGATGACGTCTTTTTCCGGCGAGTTGTTGGGCACAATTGGTAGCGGTGCAATTGGCGCTGCCGATGGAGATTTCGCTACGGCCGAGTTTGATCATCCCCAAGGCATGGCCATTCGCGGCGAGACGTTGTATGTCGCGGATACCGAGAATCACACAATCCGCAAAGTTGATCTTGCGAACCAAACGGTGACAACAATCGCCGGCACAGGCGAGCAAGCCCGCTCACCCTGGCCCGGCTATCTCCGCGGTGGTCCATTGCCGGAGCGCTTTGTTGGACCGCCCAAGACAACTGCGATGAGCAGTCCCTGGGACCTGGTCATCCATGGCGACGATCTGTTCATCGCTATGGCTGGACCCCACCAGATCTGGAAAATGACGCTCGACGAAAGCGAGATTGGTCCGTATGCCGGAAACGGTCGCGAGGACATCGTCGATGGAGGTCTCCTACCGCCGGTTCCCTATGCGGAAGACAACGGGCTCGCCGGCGCTGGCGCAGTGACGTTTTCGGCCTTTGCGCAACCCAGCGGACTGGCGACAGACGGAACTTGGATCTACGTCGCGGATAGCGAAGGCAGTTCGGTCCGGGCCGTTCCCGTTGATCCGCAGGCTGCCGTTCGCACGGTGGTGGGAACTTCCCAGTTACCCTTTGGCCGGTTGTTTGAGTTTGGCGATGTCGACGGCCCTGCGGCCAACGTCCGGTTGCAACACTGCTTGGGCGTGGCCTTTCGCGCTGGGAAGCTCTACGTGGCGGACACTTACAACAACAAGGTCAAGGAGTTTGACCTCGCGACGCAAAACATGCGCACGCTCGCCGGCGACGGCAACCCAGGTACAGGCGACACACCGGCCCAGTTTGACGAACCGGCCGGAGTCAGCATCGCTGGAGACAAACTCTATGTCGCCGATACCAACAATCACCTCATTCGTGTGATTGATCTGGCCGCGGAAGGCGCGGTCTCCACGCTGCAAATCGCTGGGCTGGAGCCGCCGGTGATCAAGACTGAAGCCCCCGACTTGTTTGCCGATGCGGAATTGCGGGAAGTTGCCGCAACTTCGCTCAAGCCAGGTGACGGCAAGATCACACTGCGAGTGAAGATCAACCTGCCGGAAGGTTGGAAGATCAACACGCCTGCCCCCATGGCCTGGCAGTTGGCCAGCGCGGAAGACACGCAGCCGGGTGAACATGATGGTCCCCTCGACCGCGAGATGTTCGGACAGATCACCCCGGTTGAGAGCCCTGCCGCGGAGATTGAGATCCCCATCACCATCGACACAAGCAAAGGCAATGCCGACACGTTCCGCCTGGCCGTCAATTACTACTACTGTGCCGAAGGAAACGAAGGGCTCTGCAAGGTGGGCGTCGCGGCCTGGAAAGTGCCCGTCACGTTTGACGAAGATGCAAGCGCGTCGTCAATCGAGTTGACAGTTGACGTCGAAGATTAGCAGTCTTTCGCGGCGTTGAGGTCTGACCATTGCCGTTATTGTCGCTCAGGGCGAGCGTCGCATCCACGCTGCCAGTCGGCAGAACACAACGCAACTGTGACTTGCGGAAAGCACGGTCGCGGAAAGGTGCTTGATCGCAATTCGTTCTGCGCCGCTCGATAGATTGCGCGGATCATATTCGTAGCGAGTGATGGACTGTTGAAGCAATGAGCAACCAAGACTCAGATTTGTTAACCATCGGCCTGTCACAAATTGCGCCGGTTTGGCTCAACCGGGCAGCCACGCTGGAGAAAGTTTGCACGGCAATTGCCGAAGCGGCAGAAGCCGGCTGCAAGCTGGTCGCGTTTGGCGAGGCACTTGTGCCTGGCTATCCGAAGTGGATTGAAATGACCAATGGGGCCGAATTCAACTCGCCTGTGCAAAAGCGGCTGCATGCACATTACGTGGATCAGGCCGTGCAGATTGAAGCCGGCCATCTGGATGCGGTTTGCCGGCTTGCGGCGGAGCGCGGCATTGTCGTGGTGCTTGGGATCATCGAGCGGCCTGCCGACCGTGGCGGTCATAGCTTGTACGCGAGTCTGGTTTACATTGATTCGGCAGGCGTCATCCAATCCGTGCACCGCAAGTTGATGCCAACGTACGAAGAGCGGTTAAGTTGGTCGCCCGGCGATGGTGCGGGATTGCGCGTGCATTCGTTGGGCCGCTTCACGGTCGGCGGTTTGAACTGCTGGGAGAATTGGATGCCGTTAGCGCGGACTTCGCTTTTCGCACAGGGCGAGGATTTGCACATTGCGATTTGGCCCGGCAGCGATGCGTTGACGAAAGACATTACACGATTCATGGCGATGGAAGGACGATCGTATTGTGTTTCTGTCTCCGGATTATTGCGGTCCAGCGACTTATCCGATGACGTGCCTTCCGCGGACTTGATCCTTGATGCCGCCACGGATGTGTTGGCCAACGGAGGATCATGCATCGCGATGCCTAACGGTGAGTGGCTGGTGCCGCCAGTTGTGAATGAAGAACGGTTGATCGTTGCCGAGATCGATCATGCACTCGTGCGTGAAGAACGGCAGAACTTTGACCCCGTGGGGCACTACTCACGGCCCGATGTGTTTCAATTGACGATCAACCGGCAGCGGCAGATGATCGCGCGAATACAGGATGCCGGAACGCACGCGGATGGCACCCAGTAGAGCACGCGTTCTTCTCTGTAGTGGGGAACGGTGTTTGTTGTGCGCATTCGGAGCCACATCGCGCAGCATGGGTGGAGCAAATCGCGCCTTCCGTCATTCCCGTGCAGACGGGAATCCAGTCAACGGCGAGCCATGACGCCAGGCAAAACACACGACGAATGCGCGGACACATCTTGCCCCCTTCCCCCCGGGAAAAAAAGCATGTTTGTTGCGCGCAAAGCTACCTTGTTGATGCGGAGGCTGCTCATCCAGATGCTTTGCGGCGCGGAATGAACGACAGCCCTGAGATTGCGGCGATTTGTGTTTGCCTATGATGCCACCACTTGCCGCAGGCTGATCCCAGCCAGGCGAAAACGATCGCCCAAAGGAGAAAGGCAACGCGCATGAATTCCAGCTCTGTTGGCTCATAGTGCGGTTCACCGTTCCAATCCATGCGCATTTGTTTCGGCATGAGGATCGTCGTGTTCATCCACACGATATGTTCTTTGGCCATCACTCGGTGTAATGGCACGGACAGCCATGAAAGTGGAATCGGCTCTGCACGTAGAGACTGTGACCGATCCCAGATGCCAGGCTCGACACGATCAGCAACAGTGTGCGTGAGAACGCAATAACAAAGACATGCGATGATCGCACCCACGGCCGCAGCGCGACGGCTATCACGGAAGAAAACGGCCTGGAAGATCAACGCAGCAAGGCCCGCGAAAGCGCATGTGCTGATCAAGACCAACGGAATCTCCGCCGCATTCTTGAGCGCGGCCAGCGAGACCCCGCAGAATGTGATGACTCCCACCCAGGTCAACAATGAGACTTGCAGCAACCTGGGATTGAGGCGAGACCGCGTCAGGTTGGGAAGGAATGTTGTCATTGCGTTGCCCACCAAAGCGAAAGGTTCGTGTCTGAGAACCTGATACCCAAGTGTAGCTTGCAATGGCCAGGCGGGGCTTGCGCCGCAATCCGGCGTTCAAGCCCCAAACGTGACTAAGTCGTCAATTGCTGCCGCCAAGCGGTATCGTCAATTTATACAGTCAATCGCTCGTCAGTTGCCGGTACTTCAGCCCTTTGACTTCAAAGCGGTATTTGTCTCGTGGCCGGAACTGCAGCGCGATGCCATCGCCTGTTGATTTGTTTTTGGCGTCGTGGTCGATGATCTCGTTAGCAAGTACGTCGTTGAGATAAAGTTGAATGTGATCGCCGCGGACGCGAATCAACACGGAGTTCCACTCCGGCGGCTGGCGAAAAACACGCGGCGCGCGGAACTGCGGGCGGAGTGCCTCTTCTGTCTCGGTGCCGTCTTCAGCGATCGTGATTTTCTTGCTGCGCTGAAACATTCGGCCCCGTTTGCCGTCATGGATGTTGCCAAAGAGTTTGCCTTGGCGTTGGGCGCGGTTCTGTGCGTAAAGGTTGGCCGTATCGAGTTCCGCTTGATAGCCCGGCAGGTTGGGCGCTTCTTCAAACGGTCGCTCCACGCGAAAGTTCACCCCGGCGTCACGCGGTTGTTCGGCCTGAATGCGATATTCCAAGGCGAGTTCAAAATCGCCTTCGATTGAGCCGTCCCACACCAGGTAATGCACAGCCGGCAGGTTGTTTCCGCCAGGCGAGTCCGCGACGAACATGCCGTCTTCCACCTTCCACCAATCGCCAGCGTCGCTCCAGTCATCCAGAGAAGCCGCGTCAATGGTTTTCCACTCGGCCTGATCCTGAGCCAGTACAGCAACCGGCGAGGCAAATGCCAAGATGCCCAACACAAGACCCAAATGACGCACGAATCGCATTTCAATCCTCAATTGCATTGCATTCCTCTAAGGTGGCGAACTCTTGAAAAACTGCCCGTTATCGTTGGCGAAACCGATGGCTGCACAGTTTAGGCAGGCGAGATTGGCTTCGCAACAAACGTCCGTTGGCGGTATGGGGAGAAGGCAACATTGTCTAGAATGCAAAGTGTCGCAGGCGATTGGCCGCCTGCCGTCAATTTCGGCCAGCCGCCGCAATGTCATACAAGTCCTTCAAGAAAGTCCTGGGCGAATCGCACTTGGAGCGCAAGCTGCTTGTGCTGTTTGGGATTTGTGTGATCGGGTTGATGGCCGCCAGCTTCTGGCTGTACGGAACACAGACAGAGAAGTTGCTGCATCAGCAGAACCGCCAACGCGCGGACACGTTGTTGAATATGCGGCTGCTGCAGATCCATTGGTCAGAAATCAAGGAGGATGGCGACGCCGTTGAAGCTGTTCCGGATGTCCTGGCCGAGAAGATTGCCGAGACGCTGCAACAAGCGGACTATCGCTGGGGCCGCATCTTGCCGATTCCTCGCGGCGAACTGGGACGTCCGATCACGGACTCGGACCACGAGGCAAAGCGGCGTTTCGACTACAAACTGCCTGAGGGCGCAACCGGCGAATCGCCCATCGACGCGGACCCATCCGTAGACAGTGGCGTGGATTGGTGGGAAACCTATGACCCGGAAAACGCTGACGGCTACCCGTATGTGTATTACAAGGCCATCTACGCGAATGATGATCTGTGCGTACGCTGCCACAAGATTATTAACCAATCGCACTTGCCGCCGGGTACGCCCACGCAGGGGGAAGGCGAACTGCTGGGCATCATGCGGATCTCGCTTTCTGACGCGCCCGTCAAAGCGGATATCGCCTGGAACAACGCCATCTTGTGGGCAACAGCCATCCTCACTGCGTTTTTGCTGGTCGTCGCTTGCTACTTCATTATTCGATACACCATTGTTAAACCGCTGGCCCACTTGCAAGAGGTCAGCGAGTCCATCAGCCATGGCGATCTTGAGCAGCGGGCGGAAATCTCCACTGGCGATGAGTTTGAACAGGTGGCGGACTCGTTCAACCGCATGGTGCGTCACTTGATCACCGTGCAGGAAGAGCTTCGCCGCGTGAACCAGGAGATGGACAGCAAGCTGGATCAGCTCGCGCAAAAGAACATGGAACTCTTTGAGATGAACCGCCTCAAAGGGGATTTCCTGGCGACAATGAGCCACGAGCTGCGCACACCGCTCAACAGCATCATTGGCTTTTCTGACGTGCTGGCGTCTTTGGATTCGCTGGATGAGAAACAACTGCGGTACGTCGGCAACATCAAGCGTTCCGGCAAACTGCTGCTGGAGTTGATCAATGACGTTTTGGATCTGGCGAAGATCGAAAGCGGCAAGATGGAAATCCGCCTGAGCGATTTCCGGATCGATCAGGTAATCAACGCCCAGTTGGAAATGGCCAAGCCGCTGGTGGAAAAGAAGAACATTGACCTGGCCGTGGAGATTCAGCCTGGACTGGTGGAGTTGCATCAAGATCAACGCAAGGTTCAACAGATCTTGAACAACCTGCTGTCCAACGCCATCAAGTTCACGCCAGAAGGCGGCCGCATCGAAGTTCGAGCCCGCTGCAGTTCACGCGGTGACTTGTTGCTGACCGTGAGTGACACCGGCGTTGGTATTTCGCAAGAAGATCAAAAGGCCGTGTTCGAGAAGTTCCGCCAAGGTGCATCCCAGGAAGCCAAGCGTGACGCCACCACGCGCGAGTATTCCGGAACGGGGCTCGGGCTTTCCATCGTCAAGGAACTTTGCCGGCTACTGGGCGGCGAGATCACCCTGGAAAGCGAACTTGGGCAAGGCAGCAGTTTCACCGTGCGGCTCCCCTGGAGTTTGCCGGACCACGCTGCGCGTGATCAAAGCTTGCCCACGCCTTCGTTGGAGGCGTTGCTCAGTCCGCGGCGAGTCAGTTCGGAGACGTAGCGCGTTAGCTCGCCGCGAATTCCGCCAGCTGAGAATGCAACCCTACCAGTTAGTAACACCTTCGCATACACCACCTTTCGCCTTTCGATTCTGATGCGTACTCCGTTTATTGCCGGCAACTGGAAGATGAACCTGATGCGTGCCGATGCCGTAGCTTTGGCCGCGGGACTCGTTAAACAAACTCAGGGCATAAGCGGAGTCGATATCGCCGTCTTTCCGCCATTCGTATATTTGCAGGCGGTTGAGCAGGCGCTTGCGGGATCTTCGATTCGCCTGGGAGCTCAGAATGTTTACTTCGAGCAGCCTGGAGCCTTCACCGGGGAAATCGCCGCCGCCATGCTCAAAGACATTGGCTGCCAGTACGTGATTCTGGGCCACAGCGAGCGACGGCACATATTGGGCGAGACCGATGCCGAGGTCTTCCGCAAGGCCGGCGCGGTGCTCGAAGCTGGTTTGTCTCCGGTCATTTGCCTGGGCGAAACCCTGGAAGAGCGGGAATCCAACCGAACCGCGGACGTCATTCAAAGCCAGTTTGACGGCTCCGTCAGCCAGCTCTCCGCCGAGCGATTTGGGCGAGTCACCATCGCATATGAGCCGGTCTGGGCGATTGGAACGGGCAAGAATGCCACGCCAGAACAGGCGGAAGAGGTCCATGCCGACCTTCGCAAGCTGATAGCCAGCCGCTACAATGCGGAGCTTGCTGACGCGACTCGCATCCTGTACGGCGGAAGTGTCAAACCAGGCAATGCAGCCAGTTTGCTCTCCCAGCCGAATGTGGATGGGGCTCTGGTCGGCGGCGCCAGCCTGAAGGCGGAAGATTTCGCCGGTATCATTCAGGCCGCCGTCGGAGAATAATGCCGAGAGCGAAACGTTACCGGCAATTGGCATCACCGGAAATAACGTCAGCAAACAGGCAAACGGCGACCGATAAGAATCGCAAACGTTCCAATAGACCAAACAAAGCGGAAGTGCAATGGTCGGTTTCTTAATGGTGTTGATGGGCTTAATGGCTTGCTTCCTGATCATCCTCGTGCTGATTCAGCGCGGGCGAGGTGGCGGACTGGCGGGCGCTTTGGGTGGCGCTGGCGGAACAAGCGCATTCGGCACCAAAGCGGGTGATATGTTCACCCGCATTACCATCGTCGCGGCGACGATTTGGATTCTGCTTTGCATCCTCACCACATACTGGGTCAGTTCGGCCAGCAACCCGCTGCAAGCCGGCCAACCGCCAGGCGTCAACGCTTCCGGCGATTCGGGGACGGGCGATGCCGGAGCAGGTGGCGCAGGCGATTCCGGCACGGGAACTTCCGGTGACGGCACATCTGGAGATTCTGGCGAAGGCGGACAGCAATAGTTCCTCGCTATCCATTCGTTCTGTTGTGCGTTTGCCCATTTTGGAACGCACGCCGAATGAAGTCGCCGTCAGCTTCTTTTCTCCTGAGCCCTGATTGTTTGTGACAAGGAGCGAATTCCGTGTTGTTGAGTATGACCGGCTTCGGCGCTGCTCATCGGCACGCGGATGGTGTCGCCACCGAGGTTGAAGTTCGCACGATCAACAATCGCTACTTCAAACTCAGTCTCCGAATGACTGAAGGGCTCAACGCTTTGGAGCCCAGCATCGAAGCCACCGTTCGCGAGACGCTCAAGCGCGGGACAATTCAGGTCAACATCCGGGTCTCGCAAGACTCGGCGCACGCATTTCAAATCAACGCGGAAGCCTTGGGCAGCTACCGCAAACAGTTGGATCTGTTGACCCAAGAGTGGGGAATGGTGCAAGCATTCAGCCTTGATGCGCTGTTGCCGCTGCCTGGTGTTGTTGAGGAATCCGCTGGCGCTGGCGATCCGCAAGAGCTTTGGCCACATGTTGAAGCAACGTTGCGAGACGCATTGGAACAAGCACAAGAAATGCGCGAGCGCGAAGGCGCCGCCATGGCTCGCGATCTCGAGTCCAACATCGCCGAGATCCGCAAGCACTTAGGTGAGATCGAAGCCCGAGCGCCGCAAGTCTTGCAGGATTATCGGCAACGAATCACCGATCGAGTCAATCAACACCTGGCCGGAATGGATGCCAAGTTGACGGAAGCGGATCTCGCCCGCGAGATTGCCATCTTCAGCGACCGCTCCGACATTGGCGAAGAAGTCGTCCGGCTGCGCAGCCACTTGGAACAGTTTGAGCGGGCGACCGGATTGCCAGAGGCCGCCGGCCGCAAATTGGACTTTATCACCCAGGAAATGTTCCGCGAAACCAACACAATTGGTTCAAAGGCCAATGACGCGGAAATCGCCATCAGCGTGGTCGAAATCAAAGGCGCCATCGAGCGGATTCGCGAGATGGTGCAGAATGTCGAATGAGCTATGTTTGAGTAATCGTTCGTCGGATTCTCGGTTCCTCATGACATTCCTCACTTGGATTTGCCGATGACCAATCCCGGCAAGTTGATCGTCGTTTCCGGGCCCTCCGGCTCCGGCAAATCGACGCTGCTGGATCGGCTGTTTGCTGATCCACCGGGGAAAATCCGCCGCTCGGTCTCGGCCACCACGCGTTCGCCCCGCCCTGGCGAGGAAAATGGCCGGGATTACCATTTCCTCAGCCTGAAAGAATTCCAGCGGCGTTTGGCGGCTGGAGAGTTTCTGGAACATGCGGAAGTCTACTCAGGACGTTGGTACGGAACGCTCAAGTCCGAGGTGGAGCCTAGCCTTAGGGCCGGGGAATCGGTAGTCTTGGAGATTGACGTCCGTGGCGCGGAGCAGGCTCGCGAGGCATATCCGGAAGCCGCGAGCATCTTTGTGCAGACCGGGTCTTTGGATGAGTTGGAGGCTCGTCTGCGCAATCGCCAGACCGAAAGTGACGCGGACATTGCCCGACGGCTTGAGACGGCCCGCCGGGAAATCACGTTTGCGAAGCGGTACGACCATTGCGTGATCAATGACGATCCCGATCAGGCCCTGGACGACTTGCGGCGCATCATCAACCAGACCCTTGGGAACCCCCGATGATCGAAGCTCTCAAAGAAGAAGAAATCGTGCGGAAAGTGGGCGGACGCTTCAAGCTCTCCACCCTCATTCAAAAGCGGCTCGTCGCCATCAACGCCGGCGCGCGACCGCTGGTCGAGACCGATTCTGAAGACAAGATGGAGATTGTGGTCCAAGAGATCCTGCAGGACAAAATCTATCTGGATCAAGAATCCAACGTCCGCACGGTTGAAGATGAGACGCCGTTGACTGGCGGAATGCCAGAGCCCGATCTCGACGTGATCTAATCGCACGTCATTGCAAGCAGCGCTTCGCGCGGAATTGCCGAGAAGCAAATGGGGGCGGGCAAATCGGCGTGATTTCTGCTCGCTGAAAGGTCATTCGTGCCCAAACACGAAATCATCGTTGGCGTCACCGGCGGCATCGCCGCATATAAGACAGCGGCGCTGTGCAGTCTTGCGGTCCAAGCCGAATACGGCGTCACCGTGGTGATGACGGAAGCGGCCACAAAGTTTGTCGGCCCGCCCACGTTTACCGCTTTGACTGGCCGGGCTGTTCGCCGGCACGTCTTTGATGCGGACAATGCCAACTCCGCCCACCCTTTGGGTGCGCATATCGAACTGGCCCGAACGGCGGAATTGTTGTGCATCGCGCCAGCTTCGGCCGATTTTCTCGCCAAGGCTGCGCACGGCATCGCCGACGACTTGCTCTCTACGTTGTACCTGGCCTTTACGGGAAAAGTGTTGATGGCTCCGGCCATGAACACGGAAATGTGGAGCAAAGCGGCCGTTCAGCGCAACGTCAATCAGTTAGAAAGTGACGGCGTGCAAATGATTGGGCCTGATTCCGGCTGGTTAAGTTGCCGTGACGTGGGCGCTGGACGCATGAGCGCGCCGGAAGCCATTTGGGAACAGATTCAAAGCTCAATCTCGTGAAGGGTGTTCGCACCAGAGGAGACAACCGCATGAGCGAAGACGAAAAAAAGATTGTCGTTGACGAAGACTGGAAAGCGCAGGTGGAAGCCGAGCGCGAGCAACAGCGCGACAAGCAAGCTCAAGAGCCCGCCGGCGAAGAGTCCGCTCCACGGCAACTTCCTCCGCCCAGCTTCGAGATGCACATCAGCAATCTCGCCACTCAGGCGATGATGTTCCTGGGGCAGTTCCCCAACCCCATTACTGAGAAACAAGAAATCCGCTTGGACGATGCCAAGCATGTGATCGACACTCTGTCCATTCTGGAAGAGAAGACCAAGGGCAACCTCACTCAGGAAGAAGCAACCTTGCTGGATGGAATCCTGCATGAACTGCGGATGGCATTCGTGCAGATTCAGCAGCTTGTGGCCAAAGAGCTGGCCGACCGCGCCAAAGCTCAAATGGAAGGTGGCGATGGCGAAACGGGACAGATCGAAATCCCCGAATAGGTTGCCGCCAGTGCCTCAAGAATCCACCATCTCAGCTTGGATTTCGCAGATTGTGTAAACCTACATTTACAGCGAGTGTAAACCTCAGCTGCACAGCGGAATTAGCGCAAGTTTATTTGTACATTGATTTTGCAATATCGCCGTTGATGGGCGCGAGCTGCCGCTTATGATTGCCCAATACGTCTAAGTTCTCATTTGGGTTATCTGCGGGGATCTCTCGATGTCGTTGATGCGCAAGTTCTGGCGTTGTGAAATCGGCTCGGCCTACACAACGGAAACGATCGTCATTGGAACGCTGCTGGTTTGCGGCGTAATCGCTGGTTGGACAACTCTGCGCGAGGCCGTAGTTACGGAAGCGGCCGATGTGGGCGCAGCCATTAGCAGCGCTAATCAGTCCTATGCCCTCAATGGGGCCAGCAGCCATTCGTCGGCCTGTGCGGGAAGTCTGTTTATCGACTCCGCCGACTTCTGCGACACGCCAGGCCAAAGTGGGAACTCGCGTTGTGTCACGCTCACTGTGCCCCCAATGCCAGAGCAGGGGGGCGATGATGATGACGATGACGACGATGATGACGACGACGACGATGATGACGACGACGACGACGATGACGACGATGATGATGACGATGATGACGACGATGACGACGATGACGACGATGATGACGATGATGACGATGATGATGACGATCCAGGCTGCACACTGAGCCAAGGATATTGGAGCCAGCACCCGGATGACTTAAGGGCGCTCATCAATGCCAATGGCGGCACACTGCAGTTAGGCAACCACTCATACAGTGCAGACGTCATTCTTCAGATCCTGAATGCTCCGCCGCAGGGTGGAAATGCTTTGCTGATTCTCGCCAAGCAACTGATCGCTACGAAGTTGAACAACCTCAACGGTTCGATCAGCCCACCGACGTCGCAGATCGCAGCCGCGGATGCTTTGATCGGCAACTTGATGTTCAGCTTCAACGGTATGGGCCAATACACCGGGCCTTCAGTGCCATCTGGTTCTCCACTCGGGATGCAGATGACGCAGTTGGGAGGACAATTGGAAGCCTTTATTCAGGCCAACCACTGCTAATTCGTGGTCGGCAGCAGACATTACAAAGTAGAATTCCAGTGCCAATCGTCGACCGCGGCGGTTGGCACTGCTTGTTTGCAAACAGAATCGACAAGGTCACAGCCAAGCATCGAGGATGGCGATGAGCGAGAAGGACCGCTGGCAACGCAAGAAGCCCAATCGAACCAAAGACGTTGTGCTTTTGGGCATCGCGGGGCTCTGCATCGCACTTACGGTCTGGTTTGTCTTCTTTCGTGACCGTGGGCAGCAGCCAGAGAATCCGCAAGCGCAAGCTCCAGCTTTCGCCTACCGTGTGCTTCGCATGCAATCACCGGAGAGCGAGTCGAGCGAACCTTCCCCGATTCAAATCAATGAGCAGGCTTTGCTCGCAGCCATTCATGCTTCGGCAGATTATTTGGCAAACGCAATTCAGCCCAACGGGCAGTTCGCGTATCGCATCAACCTGGACCCGGAAGCTCATGTTGCTGAGCGTTACAACATCCTCAGACATGCGGGCACCATCTACTCGCTCGCTGCATATCAGGCGGAACATCCCTCGGACAAGGTTGCAGACACGCTGCTGAAGTCGAGCGAGTTTCTCCACACGCAGATTGGCGAGGTCGAACGAGTCCCCGGCGCATTGGCCGTTTGGTCTGACCCGGAGGTCAACAACTCCGGCGCAGTCAAGCAGTGCAAACTCGGCGGCAACGGTCTGGCCTTGGTTGGTTTATGTAGCGTGGAGAATGTGCTGCCCGAAACGACAAAGCTGGAAACTCTGCACGGGCTGGCCGAGTTGATTTTGCACTTGCAAAAGCCCGATGGCAGCTTCTACTCCAAGTACATTCCCGCCAACGGAGGCCGCATGGACTCGTGGACCTCTTTGTATTATCCCGGTGAAGCTGCGCTTGGGCTTGTGATGCTGTACGAACGCGACGCCAATCCGCGATGGCGCGATGCCGCGGCAAATGCCCTTTTGTACCTGGCAAGCTCGCGCGAGAATGAAGATCAAGTGCCTGCCGACCATTGGGCGATGATTGCCACGTCGCGACTCCTCGCACTGCCGGAAACCGGACTCGCCGCGGAGCAACGCCAGTCATTGATTGGCCATGCCCGCCGTGTTTGCGGCGAACTTGCCTTTGCAACAGATCCGATTGCAATTGATCCGCGCTTGGATGGCTGCCTGACTGGCGACGGCCGCACAACGCCGACTGCCACGCGGATGGAAGGACTCCTGGCTTCGCTGCAAGGCGAGCTGCTTTTGGACTCAACCGGTGATCTCACGCGGGAGTTGGCCGGCCGTTCGATTTCATTCTTACTCCGTGCGCAAATCCCTCGCGGACCGGCCAAAGGTGGCATGCCGCGGGCGTTCGCTTGGGCTCCGCCGGACCATCCTTGGGCTGAGGACGCGGACTTCAACCGGCGCGCCCCTGAGATTCGGATCGACTATGTGCAACACGCCCTGTCCGCGATGTTGATCTATCACGAGCTTGAATTCACCTCGGACGAACTCGTCGGCACTTCTCAATAGTCAGCAAACACCGCTTCTCTGGCTGTCGCCGTAATCCGTGAATTATTCAACGGATGTTTGACGCGACGTAACGTGTAATGGACATTAGTGTGGCCGTGATTGGTTGTTTGTCCGTCCATTTTCGCCAGAGGTTTTCAATGCTCAACGTTCGTCTGTTCGTTCGGCCGGATATTTGCCGTCCAGCTTTGTCCCTGGTTGTGATCTGCCTCACCGCGAGCAGTGTCGCGGAAGAAAATTGGAGCCCTCAGGACGGGC
>CALJLD010000016.1 GCA_937982665.1 uncultured Planctomycetales bacterium | reverse complement strand
TTGTGGCAGTGGAAGCATTGATCGGTTCGGCCTTCGCGCTCCGCGCGCTCCAGCGCTTCTTTGGCTAGCGGAAGTTCATCGATCGTTGTGACCTGGCGCTTCGGCGGCGGTGGCGTGGGATTCTCCAGCCAGGAGACATGCTCATCCATGACGTTGAGCATTGTGCGCTTGAGGCCGGCGGGCGAGAGCAACGTCATGGCATCCTGCTCCGCCCGTCCTCCGTAGCGCGAGTAGATGTGTTCATCCGGATTGAGGAAGAAGCCCATCCACGTTAAGTCATAGTTGTAGTCGAACAGTGAGAGATCAACGCCGTTCATCCGCGTGATGCGAACACAAACGAACCAACGCAAATAGTCTTCCAGTCCTTCCGCGTGATCGACAACCTGCCGATCGAAATCCTGACACTCCAGTCACCTTTCGCAACGAATGACAACAAACAGCGGCTTCTTGGTTGTGCGAGCGATGTCGCGGGCTGTCTCGTAATCTTCAAACCAAGTGAGCGGCGATCCGGCGAAAGCGTCAATGCCATCCGCGTTAATCCGCGGGATGTCATCCTGTCCACTGGTTGGCGACGAAGCGTTGTCCGGGACGACTGATTGTTGTGCTGTCCCGGCGAGGGCGAGTTGCTCCGGCTCCGTTTGTTGGGTGCCGATTGACTCCGCGGCGGCGATCGCCAGGAATGTGAACGCAGCCAGGGCGGTGAATGTCACCAGGCGGCCGAGACGGCGGCTTCGCTGAGGATTGTGTTGCGGCACGGCGAAATTCCTCCTGCGAGTGACGGGCTGAGCGACCGCCTGATTGTACATCAGCGGGCATTTTTGGCGCGTTGGTTCGATGCGAATGCGGGAAATTCTGCTAGAATGGATGGCCCGCCGTGAGCGAGCGCCCGCTTGCACACATTTCTGCCTGTGGCCATTTGGATTGCTATGCGCAAGAAGTTCATCCTGTTTTCCGTCGCGGCTTTGTGTGCCGTATTTCTACTTCCGGAGTTGCGCGGATTCGCCACGTTGTCTGCTGGGAGTGAAGCGTCTGCTGCTGACGACGTGATTCAAGACGCCAACACGCAAGACTCCGAAACACAAGACGATGTTCCGCAGGTGCCGAAGTTTGCGGATACGGATGTGCAGTTCTTCGAAGAACAGATCGAACCGCTGCTCAAACAAAACTGTTTGACTTGCCATAGCGGAGCGGCAGCCAAAGGTGGGCTGCGAATGGACTACCGCGGCGGCTTGATTGCAGGGGGCGACACCGGACCGGCTGTGAACCTGGAAGCCGCGGCCGACAGTTTGCTGATTGAAGCGGTGAAACATCTCAGTTACGAGATGCCGCCTCCTCCGGCTGACAAACTTGGCGCTCAGCAGATTGCGGCTTTGGAAAAGTGGATCGACCGAGGCTTGCCTTGGACTCCAGGCGCGGATGTTCCACCAGCTGGCGCGGAAGGCGACCATCACGGACCGCCACCTGTGAATGATGAGACCAAAGCGTTCTGGTCATTCCAGCCGGTTCAGCGGCCAGCGGTGCCGGTGCTACCCAGCGACTGGATGAGCAATCCTATCGATGCGTTCATCCTGGCGCGATTGCGGTCAGAGGGCGTGTCTCCGGCAGCCCGAGCTGACAAAGCTGAGTTGATTCGGCGTGTGACGTACGACCTGACGGGTTTGCCGCCCGATCCGGCCGAAGTGGCCGCGTTCCTGGCCGACGATTCGGCCGATGCGTATGAGAAAGTGGTCGATCGTTTGCTGGACTCACCGCGATTTGGCGAACACTGGGCTCGACATTGGTTGGACCTTGTTCGCTACGCCGAGACCAATAGCTACGAGCGCGATGGCGATAAGCCGTTTGTTTGGCGCTATCGTGACTACGTCATTCGCTCATTGAATGACGACAAGCCTTATGATCAGTTCTTGCGAGAACAACTTGCTGGAGACGAGTTGGATCAACCAACGCCTGACTCCATCATTGCCACAGGATACTACCGGTTGGGGCTCTGGGATGACGAACCGGCCGATCCGAGACAAGCGCGCTTTGACGAGCTAGACGATATTCTTGCGACGACCGGTCAGGCGTTCATGGGCCTGACAATTGGCTGCGCGCGTTGTCATGATCACAAGCTCGATCCGATCCCGCAGCGCGACTACTACCAGATGCTGGCGTTCTTCACCAACATCCGCCGCTATGGCGTGCGAGCGCCTGAGACCGTGATGGCGGCCTCTGTTCGCATGGTCGGCAGTGCGGAAGATCTTGAGAAGTACAAGACGGATGTTGCCAACTGGCGGAAGGCGCTCGCCGAGCTTGATAAGACCATCGGCGCGATCGAAGCCCCGATTCTCGAACAACTCAAAGGCGGCGAACGCGACGACTTCAAATACGAGCAGCGCCGCCTGGGCATATTGAAGGACCATGTGCCGGATCTGCTTTCGCAGGACGAGTTTGATGAGTACGCCAAACTTGTCAGCACAAGAACCGAGTTGCGCCAGCAAGAACCGCCAGGCTTGGATCAAGCCTTGTGCGTCAAGGAACTTGGCACACAGCCGGAGCCCACACATTTGCTTATTCGCGGCAATGCCAACGTGCCGGGCGAAGAAGTCCAGCCCAACTTCCTGGAAGTGCTGGGCTTCCCCGAACCGCAATTCCCCGTCGGTAGATTTGAGGACACCAGCGGTCGTCGTCGAGTCTTTGCGGACTGGCTGACGAGCGAAGAACATCCGCTGACGGCGCGTGTGATGGTCAATCGCCTTTGGGAGCGATACATGCGCCGTGGGATTGTCGCGACGACGAGCGACTTCGGATTGACCGGCGCAGCGCCGAGCCATCCCCGATTGCTGGATTGGCTGGCGGCCGAACTTGTTGATGGCGGCTGGCGCATGAAACGGATGCACAAGTTGATTGTCATGTCCAGCGCTTACCGGATGACTTCGCGAGTCAGTGACGACGTTGTGGCGAAAGACCCGGAGAACAAGTTGTTTGGGCGGCAAACAATGCGCAGGTTGCGAGCCGAAGAAATTCGCGATTCGATCCTGGCCGTGATTGGGCGGCTGAACACTGAGAAAATGTACGGACCAAGCGTCTTCACCAAGATTCCCGCCGCCGTGTTAGCGGGGCAATCCAAGCCGGGCGATGGCTGGGGGAGGAGTTCCGACGAAGACCGTGCTCGCCGCAGCGTCTATGTCAAAGTCAAGCGGTCGCTGATCACTCCGCTTCTGGCCAGCTTTGATTACCCGGAGACGGACTTCTCCTGCCCAGAGCGGTTTGCGACAACTCAGCCCACTCAGGCGTTGGGAATGTTGAACAGTGAATTCATTGTGGAACAGGCGGGCATCTTCGCGGATGAATTGCGAGCACAAGCCAGCAGCCCAGAGCTACAGATCAAGCTCGCGCTCTCGCGCGTGACGCAACGTACGCCCTCGGCCGAAGAGGTCTCGGCCAGCTTGGAGTTGCTGCAACGTTTGCAGAACGAACACGAACTCTCCGCGGATCAGGCATTGGAGCAGTTTTGCGTCGTGGCGCTCAACTTGAATGAGTTCTTCTACTTGGATTAAAGCTCCACGCGATAGGTTCAAACACAGCAAAGCGGGCACATAAGGAAGAGTGATTGATGTCGAAACCAAACGCCGGGCGCAACTTCTGTGGACGCACACGTCGGCAGTTTCTTTGGGAAGCTGGTGCGGGCTTTGCCGGCGTCGCCATGGCCGGAATGATGGCCAAGGACGGATTCCTGGCAAATCAAGCCGTGGCTGCCGATGGCGTCACCGCGTTCAGCAATCCGCTCGCACCCAAGCAGCCGCACTTTCCGGCCAAGGCCAAGAGCGTGATCTTCCTGTTCATGTACGGCGGGCCCAGCCAGGTCGATACGTTCGACTACAAGCCGAACATGATCGGCATGGACAACAAGACGGTTGACGTCAAAACGTTCGGCCGTGGTGGTCACAAAAACCAAGGCCGGATTGTTGAACCGCGCTGGAAATTCAAGCAGTACGGCGAATGCGGCAAGTGGGTTTCCGATCTGTTCCCGCACCTGGCCACATGCGTTGACGATATCACGTTCCTGCATTCCATGACGGCGGATAGCCCGATTCATGGTTCGGCAATGTTGATGATGAACTCCGGCAAGATCACCAGCGGCGCGCCTTGCATGGGCTCGTGGGTGAACTACGGGTTGGGAACGGAAAACCATGACTTGCCCGGCTTTGTGGTCATGCTTGATCCACGCGGCGGGCCGATTTCGGGGGCCAAGAACTGGAGCAGCGGATACATGCCTGCGGACTATCAGGCAACCGTGTTGCGAAGCAAAGGCGATCCGATTCTTGATCTCAATCCGCCGCAAGGGGTCTCGCGCGATATGCAGCGGACGATGCTCGATACGCTGGGCGATTTGAATCGCCGGCATGCAACCGGGCGCGAGCATAACTCCAATCTGGCTGCAAGAATCGCCAGTTATGAACTTGCGTATCGCATGCAGGCATCCGCGCCAGAAGCGGTTGACTTATCGCAAGAGACGGAAGCCACCAAAGAACTGTACGGCCTGGATGATAAGAAGACGGAGACCTTTGGGCGGCAGTGTTTGCTCGCGCGACGGATGGTTGAGCGCGGCGTGCGGTTCGTGCAACTTTACTCCGGCGGCAACCACAATGACGCCAACTGGGACGCGCATGGCGATTTGGAATTGAACCACAATATGCATGCCGGCGAGACAGACAAGCCAATCGCCGGTCTGCTCAAGGATCTCAAACAACGCGGCCTGCTGGAGTCCACGCTTGTCGTCTGGGGCGGAGAGTTCGGCCGGCAACCCACAGCCGAGTATGCCCAGGGGACCGGCCGTGACCACAACAGCTACGGGTTCACCATGTGGATGGCTGGTGGTGGCATTCCCGGCGGATTGTCCATCGGCAGCACGGATGAACTGGGCTCCGCGGCAATCGAGCGGAAGTTCCACGTCAAACACCTGCACGCCACGGTTTTGCACCAATTGGGAATTGACCCCAACGCCTTAACGTACTTCTTCTCCGGCTTGGATCAGAAACTCGTTGGCGTGGAAGGAGCCCAGCCGATCAAGGAGATTATCGGCTAGGGCATTTGTGCGGGATCCTTCGTGCTGACGCATGCCCCGTCGGGCCGAATTGAGGCGGAGTTTCGTTGGCCGCACGTATTGACGCCCTCGTCACTTCGGCCAGCGCAGAGTAGGATAAGGTTGAGCGCGGTCAGGCTATTCTGGTGCCGGGCTTTCCGGTATCGCTGCAACTATCTCGCTCCTCATCTCTCTGCGCATGTCCGAGAACCTGACAGAACACAGCAAAGGCACCTACGCTTTCGTCAGCTTGGGCTGCGCGAAAAACCTTGTTGATAGCGAGCGGATGCTGGGGCTGTTGCAGTTGGACGGCTATCAACTTGTCCGGGAACCCGCCGGCGCGGACTTTGTCGTCGTCAACACTTGCGGCTTTATCGAGGCCGCCCGGGCAGAGTCGTTCGGCGTGATTGAGGAGATGCAGGAACTCAAACGCGCTGGCCAGACACGTGGAGTGATTGTTTCCGGCTGCCTGGCCGAGCGAGACAAGCAAGAGCTCTTTGAGCGCTGCCCTGAAGTTGACCACCTGGTTGGCATTTTTGGCCGCGAGGAAATCACACGAGTCGCGGATCGCTTGATCGGCCGTTTGGACGAGCAGCGCAGCGTCTTCCGGCCCGCGCCGGTTCAGGCATTGCCTGATGTTGGGCGCTTCCGCATCACACCAAGACATTTCGCTTATCTGAAAATCTCAGAAGGCTGTGATCGACTTTGCACTTTCTGTGCGATTCCCGGCATGCGAGGGAAGCATGCCACCAAACCTATCGAGAGTGTTATCGCCGAAGCGAGAGAACTTGCAGCCGATGGCGTACGGGAATTGAATATTGTCGCGCAGGACACCACATACTACGGAATGGACCTGTACGGTCGGCCGCGACTGGCCGAGTTGCTGCAAGAGTTGGAACAGGTCGATGGGATCGATTGGATTCGGTTGCTGTATCTCTATCCCATGTATGTGACTGATGAGCTTGTCCGCACAATTGCGGAAAGCCCGAAGATCATTCCGTACTTGGACATCCCGCTGCAGCACATCAACAACACCATGCTCAAGCGGATGCAGCGTCGTGTCACGCGAGAGCAGACCGAGGAACTGCTCGCCCGGTTACGCGGTGAGATTGAAGACTTGGTCATGCGGACGACCATGATCGTGGGCTTTCCCGGCGAAACGGACGAACAATTTGCGGAACTTGTCGACTTTGTGCAACAACAGAGTTTTGAACGCCTGGGTGTGTTCACATACTCGTACGAACCGACGACGCCCTCAGCCAAGTTGCCGGATCATTTGCCTGAGGAAATCAAAGAGCAGCGCCGGGACGCCTTAATGGCGGCTCAGCAGGACGTGGCTTTTGCGTACAATGCGCAACAGGTTGGACGCAAGGTGGACGTATTGATTGACGCACCGGTTGACGATGAGTCCAATCCAGACTCGCAACACGCCTGGATTGGCCGCACGTTTGCGGATGCTCCCGAGATTGACGGCGTGACGTTTGTCACCGGGGAAGGATTGGCCGCGGGCGACCTGGTTCCTTGCGAGATTGTCGCCGCGCGCGACTATGATCTTGTGGCTGTGGCGGTTGATGCACCCAAGCCGCGCCAGGCAATCGCCAAAGCAACAATCAATAACGCAACAAACGAGTCGGGGCATCGTGATAATCTGGTGACAGCAACGCCTGATCCGTCGGCAAAGTCACCCGACTTCACAACAATTCCCTTGATCACATCCTCCGAAAATCGCCGTCCCAAATCCGGCGATTAGGAGCTTGCGTATGTCGGCCGAAACCAAGAACGTCAGCAGCCCAACGCTTCCGCGAGAAGAGTTGCGGAAGGTTGCGTTCAACCTTCCCAATCAATTGACTTGGGCGCGGCTGATTCTGGCGATCATCATGTTTGTCGCCATGGGATTTCAGTGGTATGTGACAAGTTTCGTTCTGTTTGTGATCGCCGCCGGCACGGACTGGCTGGATGGCTATTTTGCTCGCAAGTATGACCTGGTCACAACACTGGGCCGCATCCTTGATCCGTTCGCGGACAAGTTCATCATTTGCGGTGCGTTCATTTACCTTTCCGCGGCTGCAATTTTGCAGGAGGGTTTTGCCGGATATCTGCCAGCCTGGGTAGTAGTCATCATTGTCGGCAGGGAACTGTTGGTCACGGCGCTGCGCGGATTTATGGAACAGCACGGTGTGGACTTCTCCGCAAAGATGGCCGGCAAGCTGAAGATGGTCTTGCAGTGTGTGGCCGCCGGAGGTTGCCTGATTGTCTTGGCCGTATTGGCCACTGAGTCCGAGGTCCCGGCCTGGCTGGAATGGACAACAAAGGTCTCCGTCTGGGCAGCGGTTGTGCTGACAATTTACTCCGGGCTCGAGTATATCATTGCGGTGGGAAAGGGATTGCAGCGCAAATAGTAGCCGTTGAAAAATGCCATCGTAGCATTTTTCAACCCTCGCCAAGTGCGAGATCAAATCTCGCACGGCTCGCAAATCGCGGCACTTCATGCCACGATTTGGAATCCCATCCATGGGATTCACGCAGCCGTTGAATAATTCAACAGGCTGATAGCCTCAACACTCGCACATTTCCGATGCCGCGAAGCGCCGAGCAAATTCGCCAAGACTTGATTGGTTTTGTCGAACAGTCTTATCCCGAGATTGCGATCAGAATTGAGCCTTGGTCGCAAGATCCGCAGAGACTTGCGATCTACTGCACGGATGCCTTGTTCGCGGAGATCTACCCTTACCAGCGCTGGCATTATCTGACGCATTTGATTCCGCAGGATTATTACGAACAGCATCTTGCCGATACCATCTGGTATGAGCTGGCCCCTGGCGAATCGCCGGACGATCTTCGATATCCCGACGAACAATTGATTGACGAGATTACGCCTGACGTGATGAAATGTATCGTCGGCTCGGGTTTCTTGGCTCGTCTTGATGACGTCATGTGTCCGGTCGATACTACAACCACGCGCGGTTCATGTTTCGGTGACTTTCGACATTCCAGACTCCTGCTAATCGAACTGGGCTTTGCGGAGAACGAACTATTTGATGTCTTCCATGTTTTGATGCGTCAAGGCGGTTTTTGTGACTGCGAAATCCTCTACAACATTGCCGACGACAGCCGCCTTCAGGCTGAATATAGGCAGGCAAGGGGGAAAGACTGCAAGCCGGATCACACGTCACGCCCATAGTCCGTGCGCAAGCGTATAGTTAAGCATGACCCCTAGTGTTGATCTCATCATCTTCGTTTTGTTGGGCGTAGCGCTGCTTGTTGGCGCTTTGGCGAGCCTGTTCCTTATCTTGGTGCGAATCACAGCGCGTGGCGAAGCTTTGCCTTTGGAAGAGCGACGTCCCGTCCCATGGGGTGGCGCCGCAACGGCCGGGCTCATCGTTCTGAGCATTGTGATAACATTCGCCGCCCCGGTGATTGGCCTTCAAGCCGGCGTCCAGCTTCCCCAAGCCCCACCCGTCAATGCGTCCGAGCTCGAACGCATTGATAGCGCGGAGCCGTCGTCGAAATCGGCGATTCTGGATCCGGAAGACTTCTCCACGCTGTTGTTGATTGATACGGCCAGCAAGTTGACATTCGCGGTGGTGGCGGTTGCCCTGCTGGTTTTCTTAACGGGTGCATCCGCGACTGACTTGGGATTTAGCACCAAGGGTGCTCATCGTGACTTGATCTATGGGCTGGTTGCATTTGGTGCGGTGTTGCTTCCGATCATCGGTATCAACGTCACGCTGAATCTGATTTTTGACCCGCAGAATGAACATCCCATTCTGGCGATGCTCAAGAATGGCACACCACCAACCCACGTCTGGCTGACGTCTATCCTGGCTGCCGTGATGGTTGCGCCGGTTGTTGAGGAGTTTGTCTTCCGCGGCATTTTTCAAGGCTATTTGGAAAAGCGGTTTGGATCTGAAAGTTGGACTCCCATCCTGGTGAGTTCGGTTTGTTTTGCCGCCGTGCACTACAATGGCGACAGCCCAGCGCCCAGCCCCGCGCTGTTCGTTGCGCTGGCCCTGTGTTTACTTTACCGTCTAACACATCCGTTGAGGTCCTGTATCGTGCTGCATTTTTGTCTCAATGCCATGAGCATCATTGTGATGTGGATGCTTGCGCAACATCCGGAACTGACGGAACCGGCAACCATATTCTCTTGGCTTCGATAGCGACCTCTTATGACTTACGGATTTGGTATTGTTGGTTGCGGGATGATCGCCCATTTCCACGCGAAGGCGATCGCCGATCTGAACGACGCAAAGCTCGTCGGCTGCTACAACCGGACGCCGGACAAAGCACAGGCATTGGCGAGCGAATTCGGTTGCACAGCGCACGACTCGCTTGAGTCACTGTTGGCTGATCCCGAGATCCACGTGATCAGCATCTGCACAGCCAGCGGAGCTCACATGGAGCCGGCGGTTGCCGCGGCCGAAGCAGGCAAACACGTGGTGGTGGAAAAGCCGCTGGAGATCACGCTTGCGCGATGTGATCGTATCATTGAAGCCTGCGAAGCCAATGGCGTTCGCCTGGCGACCATCTTTCCTTCCCGGTTTCATGCGTCCAGCCAGACGTTCAAAGCCGCAGTCGATTCCGGTCGATTCGGCCGGCTGACGTTGGGCGATGCTTACGTGAAGTGGTATCGCTCGCAGGAATACTACGATAGCGGCGCTTGGCGAGGGACTTGGGAGTTGGACGGTGGCGGCGCTCTGATGAATCAGGCGATTCACAGCGTCGATCTGCTGCAATGGATGATGGGCCCCGTCAAACGCATCAGCGCAGCCACGGCCACGCTCGCGCATGAACGGATTGCCGTTGAAGATACAGCTGTGGCCAGCCTGGAGTTCGCCAACGGCGCGCTTGGCGTGATCGAAGCCACCACGGCCGCGTACCCTGGCTATCTCAAGCGGATCGAGATCCATGGTTCGCGAGGAAGCGTGATGATGGAGGAGGAAGACTTCGTCAAATGGGACTTTGCCGAAGAGCACCCAGGCGACAAGGCGGTCAAAGAGCAGATGAACGCCAGCCAAAGTACCGCAGGCGGGGCCAGCGATCCGGCCGCGATTGGGCATCACGGCCACACCCGGCTGTTTGAAGAGTTCTTCACTTCGCTCTCGGGTGACGGCACTTCATCCACAGATGGCCGTGAAGGCCGCAAGAGCGTGGAGATCATCCTTGCCATCTATCAAGCGGCGGAAACCGGCCAGTCGGTGGAACTGCCTTTAGTTAGCGATCCCGTTCTGGCGGCACGCACTGGTGACGCATAGAAGCGTGACTAAGAACGTCGCACGTTTCTGCGTAGCGCAGGTTACCGCGATCTAATAAACCGGCTACGGATAGGTCTCAACTTCGCCGCCGGCTCGCGTGCAGATGGCCGCTAACGTTGTCAAATCCATCCGCTCGTTCAAGAAATGAACGGAAGCGTCACAGTACAGGCCCATCGCTCCCGTGGGGTGCAGGCTGCGGATGTCATTCTCAAACGCCGGCGCCTGATTGATTGGAAAGGCCTGATCAAACACGTTGAGTCCGTTGATCCATTGTGCGTCCTTCCAATTGGCATCTTCCGAAATGACAAGTGTGTGGCTGAGCCCGTCCAAGACTTCTCCCATGTGAATCGCTCGGGTGTAGATCATCACACCCTTGGCAGGGTTGTTTGGGCCGGTGATCCGTTCGCCATAAATTCCGCCGTAGTCGATCACTGCGCGACCGTCAATTTCGAGCGACGGATGTGTCACGCTGGGGCACAAGTAGATGGGAATAACTTGCGAGGCCGCCGCCGCATTCTCCACGCTGTCAAAGCCCTTGGAGAAGTCCACGCTGTCGTGCAAGTGCACTTGTTCTAAGTAAGGCAACAGCAACGCGGACCAGGCAATCTGCACACCGTCTGGATACTTGAGTGATCCGTCCGGGTTGCGCAACGCCCTCATCTCCAAAGAGCCAATGGGGAACTTGTGCCGGGTGTCATGGTAAAGATGCAGCCCGACACCCATTTGATGCAGGTTGTTGCCGCACTGCGCTCGCCGCGCGCTCTCCCGCGCGGATTGCACAGCAGGCAGCAACAATGCAACCAAAAGCCCAATGATGGTGATCACGATCAGGACTTCAATAAGCGTGAACCCAGCATTGGCGCGGTCGGATCTCGGCATGGCCAGGCTTCCGCCCATCGGTTGTTCGGAACGATTCGGCATCCTCTCGTCCTCAGTTGGTCCCAAGTGGCCTTTTGACTTTGGCGATTCTCAGCAACTCGCAGAACAAGCGGCGGCTTTGCGACGTCGCCGTCGCGCACTCGCACAAGCGACGAACGCGCCCACTCCCCACAGCAGACAACTGGCCGGCTCCGGCACCGCGCTCAATCCGGACAAGTTATCCAAGGCAAAATAGGCCGGCGTGTTCATGCCGAAGGCGCCCACATCGCTGGAACTGAGCGTGAATTGCAGCCCAGCGACTTCGCCCAGTGTGCTCATGTCCAGCCATGTCCACTCGTCCAGAATGTAGTCCTGGCTGTTGTCTTCAAAGCGATAGTCCGCCAGATACAGTTCCACGCTCCCTGTTTCGGCTCCCCCTTCGGCGAGTCCGGTTACCGTCAACAAGAACCAATCAGGATCATCACCGCTGGCTCCACCAAATTGCTTGGCAAAAGCATCTCCGTTGAGCATGGAGAGTCCTGCATATGTGGTGTTGGTGAAATAACCGCCGGCGAGCATCGCTGGGCCCGCCGCGAGACTCACGGTTTGCGCGTTGGAAAAAGGTTGGAAGAACACGCCGTATTGGGATGATCCGCCTGCGCCCTCGCCGGCGTATGCGGAATATTGATTGCCGAAGCCAGGCGTGACGGTGTCGGTTGTGTTCGAATAGGCCCAAGCGTCCCACGAACCAAAGCTTGTGTTGAAGTTATTCACGAAGTCAAAACCGCCTGTCGTGAATCCGCCGCTTTCGTCGGAACCATTCCAGTACATTCCGCCGCCAGGTCCGGCGTACGGTGTATCCGGAACCAAATCTTCAAACGTGGCCAACAGGTCCGCTTGTGCACGGTTGGCGACAAGCATCAAGACAAACAGAATCCCCAGCACGGCGCAGCGCCGCGCAGCCAAGAAGCATCGCATGGAAATACACTCCGCAATCAGCCGGTCCGAATTCGCCTGCGCAGAATTGGCGAAAGCGGCCGCGGTTTGCTTCGAGATGGCGAGTCGCTTGACCGTCGCGCGCAAAAAGCGCCAACGTCAAAACCAAATTGTGGGTAAGCGAATCGTCATCCGGCAGGCCACTTCTCCCTCGCTAAGTGCCAGCCTGGTTTTGCGACGGTAGGTCTTCTGACTTCCAAGCCCTCTCGGCGGTCTTCTCATCGCTTGTGGCTTTCGCCAAAGCAACAATGACCAAATAGCATGCCGAGAGGAGTTCCTGGTTACAGCGGCGGGGCCGTCCCGGAATTTCACCGGAGTTCCCTGTTTGTCAGCCGAAGCAAGAGGCCTCGACCAACCACCGACGCGACAATGCGAAGAGCTTAGCAGGCGGCGAGTCGTGGCGAAAGCCTTCGCTCAAGAAACCGGCAATTTCGCGCCGCCGGATTCGCTTGACGAATCTCAGCCATGTGGGTTTCGCCGTAACGCCTCAACCCGCTACTGCGGGCCGGACGAGTCATCCATGCGATTGATATATTGCCGCAGGCGTTCGACTTCGTCCGAGATGTGCCGCAGTTCAAGCATGTTTTGCACACGCTTGACGAGTTCGATCTTGTGAATCGGCTTGGACAGGAAGTCATTGGTGCCTGCGGCCACGGCCCGCTCGATATCGCCCTCTTCGCCCAAGGCGGTGACCATCAGGATCATGATGCTGCGAGTCTCGGGGTTCTGCTTGAGTTGCTTGCAGACCTCGAAGCCGTTGACGTGCGGCATCATGATGTCCAGCAGGATCAAATCCGGCGGATCCTCGGCAACTTTGTCCAGCGTTTGCTGACCGTCCTCGGCGATGGAAATCTCGCAGTCCAATTCCAGGAGATAGGCCTCGAGCAATTCCACGTTGGTGGGATTGTCGTCTGCGATCAGGATTTTGCTCTTCGATTGCGGCATGGATTATCGCGGCACAGATTCTGGTTCGGCGAAGTTAGGCATCAGACGAAGTCTCTCACGCGCTTTCATCCCATTTGGATGATTATAGGGCCCTGCCGCGTTCCTCCCAATGCCGTGAGCTGATTGATTGCAATCGCGGTGACCGGCAAGTAATCTGGAAGCGGAAATTGCCCTTTGCGAAACAGGCCCGACTCACACGCCTTTTCGCCTGAATGCCCCTCCCCGCTGGATCTATCATGTCCGCTGCCGACTCCACATCTTCGACATCTGCCCGCCCGCTTTCATTCGGCTTGTGGTTTCGGCTGTCGTTTATGATGTTCCTTCAGTATGCCATTTGGGGAGCCTGGCTGCCGCTGTTGTTTCCGTTCTTGGCCGGCCACCGCGGCTTCACACCCGGGCAAATTGGCGACATGTTTGCCGTTGGCGCACTGGGGGCCATCCTTGCCCCATGGATTGCGGGCCAGATTGCGGACCGCTATTTCAACACCGAGAGATACCTGGCCGTGGCCCACGTCCTGGGCGGACTCCTTGTATTTCAGCTTTCCTGGATCAGCACCTATTGGGCATTCCTGGGCTTCTCGTTCATTTACTCCCTGATCTACGCCCCAACGCTCTCGCTGACTAACTCAATTTCCTTCCATCACCTGCCGGACCGCGACCGGGATTTTGGCCGCGTCCGCGTTTGGGGAACCATTGGCTGGATTGTCGTGGGGATTGGAGTTGGGCAATGGTTGGCGTTCACCCACTCGCCGGAAAAAGCCACAGCCACGCAAGCCCTGATCCTCCGCTTGCTGAATGAGGACAGCCGTCGCGAATTGCGCGAGACTTACACCGTCACATACAAAGATAGCGACGGAAAGACGCAAACTGCGTCCGGCTATGGCGACCCAACTGACTATGAGTATCTCAACGCGCTCGTCGCGGGCACTGAGCCGCCGGAGCTCGAGTCGATCTTGATGAATCTCGGCACATACGAAGAGCCGCAGTTGCTGCCGATCGCGACCGACCAGATTGTCAGCGTTGAGAACCACCTCAAGAATCTGGAAAACTCGTTGCAGCCGGGCCTGCTGCAAGAGTTTTACGCCACTGTGGACAGAACCGCCGGCAGGGAGCCGCGGAACTTGGAAGAGTTGTCCGCGACCGAAGGCGCTCCGCCGGAACCTCCTTCTGGTGGCAGCGAAACGGCGGAAGCACTGACGATCCCACCTGCCTGGATTCCGCTCTCCAAAGGCCCTCTGGACGATTCAGCCACCGACGCGCAAATAAAGGAACGTCAAGAGAGCTGGAAACAAGAGGAACTGAAATTCGCGGACAAGGTCGCCCAGGAATTTGCGGACCTGGACGATTTTGATGTGTTCGCGGTTATTGATCGCAAGAAGCTGTTTGAACCAGGCGAGGCCGTTTACTTTGAACAAAGCGACGGCACTCTTCTGCAGCGAATTCTGGTTGAGAAATCAGCGAGCGGTCTGATTGTCCGCAACACTGCTACCGGACAACTGGAAGCCTACTCAGGCGTTGAAGGCCCTTGGTCGGCTGAATTGGAATACATCGTTGGCAAGGAAGTCGTCTTAAAACACGCAAGCGGCGCAAGTGATATCTCCTTTGTGCCATCAACTCGAATCATGACGCGTCGCCCGGGCGATCCGACAAGTGCCGACATAGCAACAGCAACAGGAGCCAACACAGTCTTGGTGCCCACCAAAGCGATTGTCTCAAAAGAGCAATACGGTCTGTTTCGCAAGTCCGCGCTCGATGCATATGCCGGCGAGAAGGAACAAGCGGGAATGTCCGACGCATTTATTGTCAGCGCTGTGCTGGGAGTGATCTTAGGGCTCTTCTGTTTCACTTTGCCAAAAACGCCGCCGCAAAAGGGCCAACAATCCAGCGCGACCAGCGAAGCCCTCGGCGAGATTCGTCACCAGCCGCTATTGGCCCTGTTCCTGCTGGCCGTGCCAATCAGTTGCATTCACCAGTTCTACTTTGTTCACGCGGCAACATTTCTGGGCGAGTTTCAACGCCAGGCCCAAGGGCTGGAGCAATGGATCAACAGCATCTTTGGCGTCGGCGGCGGTGGCTTGATGACCATCGGCCAAATGACAGAGATCGCTGTTCTGGCCTTCATTCCGCTCTTCGCTAAAAAGTATTCCCGCAAGACTTTGTTGGCCACCGGCATCGTCGCCTATGGGCTGCGTATGTTCCTGTTCGCCTACGTGGACATGATTCCGCTGCCGCCGCTGATCACGTTGATCCTGGGTGTTGCCCTGCACGGCTTGTGCTTTGGCAGCTTCATCTTTGTGGCCTTCATGATTGTGGATGAAGAAACCACAGGCGATGTCCGAGCCAGCGCTCAAAGTCTGTTCAACCTCGTCATCGTTGGCATCGGCATTATTGTCGGCAGCAAGATTGCCGGCTGGGTGGCGGAATGGGCCAGTGCGAGCGGAACTATGGATTACAAACAACTGTTCTCCATTCCCATGTGGGCGTCCGTTGGCTGTCTGGCATTCCTGATCTTCTTCTACCCAAGAAAGAGCAAGAAGCTCGCGCCGGTTCAAACAGTTGAATAGCGCGATCGCCAAGATCGGCCGTGCCGTCTTCGGTTGAAAATTGCCGATCGATGGCTTCGGCCTGATTGCGTTGTTGCAATGCGCGCTTGGGCATCTGCGCGCTAACATGTAGACCAGGTACGCTGCTTTTGAATCGCGCACCAAGAAGTGGTTCGCGTGGCTCCATTGGCGGGCGGAAAAGATATCATCCGTCAACGCCAAAAATCATCACCGAGGCGCGCAGACCGGTGGTCAGCCGGATTGAATTTCCCGCTTATCATCCACACCGAGCGCCCCCTGGAAAACGCAAATTCGCTCCGTGGGCTGACGTGTCGTGCGCGGGGTGGCGGTCGGTCGGTACAAAACTCCCGCGCCAAAAAAATCAAAAACGCGCCTTGCCCGCTGCGCAGCTTCTGGTGGAGATTGCCTTCACGATCTTTGGCATTTGAATCAAACTTTGAAACGCATCGTGCGTGTTGGGCCACAGTCTAAAGGCATCACGACCGCGAAGGACGGCGCACAGCCTCACCTCGCTTAGTACAGGGCCATCGAAAGCTGTCGGCGATAGTTGGAAGTCAGCTCATTGTCTTCGCCTAGCACGCGGAACATATCGACCATGGCTTCCTTGGCTTGATTTCGCGCGCCTTGCGGATCTTGCTCAACGACGGACAACGCCGTTTGCAACGCTTCCTCATGTGCGCCAGCGGCGAATAGGGCCATCGCCAGATCCACCTGCTTGCCGAAGTCAGTAGGGTTCTCGGCAACAGCCGAGCGAAGTTCATCAACGTTCCCGGCGTCGTCCGCGCGCTCGGCGATTTCGATATCGGCGCGCAACACCTCGGCATCCGGCTCCAAGAATCCGCGGGCTTCCAGTTCTTCCAACAGTTCCTTCGCCGCGGCGATGTTGCCTGTGCTGAACATCAATTGCGCCAGCGTAAGCTTCGCATGATGCGCCACGGGGTCATTCTGCAAAGCTTCGCGGAGCTTGGCTTCCGCCGTCTCGGGGTCGGCAACCAGCAGTTTCTCCGCTTCGGCCACAAGTTGTTCGGCTTCGCTGGGCTGAACGCGGGCGAGCCACTCCTTCAACTGAGGTTCCGGCAGGACTCCGGTGAAGGTCTCCACCACTTTTCTGTCACGCAGGGCGAACACAGCCGGAATGCCTTGGACGCCAAACTGCATCGCCAGGTTCTGGTTTTCGTCCACGTTGACTTTGGCCAAAACAAACTTCCCGTCCGCGTCATTTGCAGCGGCTTCCAACATGGGACCAAGCGCCCGACACGGACCGCACCATGGCGCCCAGAAGTCGACGACAACCGGGACATCGTGGCTGCGTTCGATCACATCCGTGGAGAACGAAGTTTCGTCGGCGTCAAAGACAAGCTGCTCAGAAGTCATGGAAGTTCCGGCGAAGTTGGAAATCAGATGGTAAAGAGAATGCCGACAGGCCCTTGGCATGCAATCTGCAGGCTCAATTCAATGACAGCAACTGCGTGAATTCGCTGCTGGCATTGAATGCAGTCTAGTAGCCATCGCGTCGGGCGAAAAGGTGAGCAGTCGCTCGGTTGTACTATTCATGCGTAGTAAGGGAATGCCGGCGTTGACGCCAGTGGAAGACGCGGTTTAGAACGCAGTCATTGCAAAGCTGACAATCAGAAGACGCTCAACCAGCAAGCTTGATCCAACAAGCTCGAACTGTGGAATGGAGTCCAAGTTCATGACGGAGCAAACGGCAAACAAATCAACCGCGGCCAAGCAGGAAGCAACGCCTGCCAATGCCAAGAAGCGCCTGCCCAAATCCGCGCGGCTGGTCATTACCGGCTTGCTGTTGGGCGCGCTTTCGCTCACGGCCTATTTGGCCTTTTGGCGGGCGAACCTGAAACGCTTTGCCGTGGTGCGAGAAGGCGTGTTGATCCGCAGCGGACAGCCCACCGAATACGGGCTCAAATACCTTGTCCGCAAGCAAGGCGTAAAGACGATTCTCTCCCTCCGACAGGAGAACGACATCATCCACATTGGGGCCTTGGACGGAGGCGAGCCCAGCGGTCGACGCGAATCTGATGTGGTTGGTGATCTCAAAGCGACGTACCTGCATTGGCCAATGGGTGGTGAAGCCTATTGGCCATGGTTGCCGCCCAAGCAGTTTGAAGAGTTCTTTGAGTTGTTTGACAATGAGCAAAACCTGCCAGTTGCCGTGCACTGCGTCGCTGGTCGGCATCGCACAGGCACGCTTGCTGCTCTTTACCGACTTGAATACGACCGCTGGCCAATTGACCGTGTTCTGGAAGAGGTGCATTCCTTCGACTTTGGCGAACCGATTCCCGTGCAACTTGTCAATCTACGAACCTACACGCCTCGCCCGCGACCTGACGAAGGGACCTGGCAGTTGGTTCGTCAGCGTTTCGCAGGGAGTGTCAAACAGTTCACGGGTTATGAAGACTTGATGGGCAAGCTTGCCGCAACAATTCACACGGCTGAGGTCGCGCAGTTGATCGCCGAACATGTCGAGGCTGACGAGCCATTTGCGATGGCGATCGCCCGACGCTTGATCTTTAAGTTGCCAGACACGGAACGATTACGAATAGCCACTGCCGCAGGCCACATGATTGGCGATATCCAACGTAGCCAGGCGGCATCCGCTGATGTCGCTTCGGCCGTGGCGATTGTCGCGGACTTTGGACACTTGGCCGATCAGGCGAAGTTGCTTGCCTACTTGGCGGACGATCCGGCGGAGCCAGTTGATGCGGATTCGGCGTACGCGGCGGTTGTCCGCGGCGTCAGCGATCGATACACGCCCAATCGTTTGGCCTATATGCAGGTGCTGTTGAACGATCAAAGGACAATCCCAACAGAGCCGCCTAGCGGTTTTCGATACTGTGACCTGGCCGTCGCCCGGATGACGGCGATTGTGAACGAACGCTTTGTTGATGAGTTGCCGCCGGTCGAATCGATGTGGGATCGAGCCGTGATCAACGCCAGAAACTGGTTTGCCGGCAACGCGGACGCCCAGCAATTGACACAACGGATCCCGCCCATTGAACATCGGATGGCGATGGACGCGTTGCGGCTGGACCAGGACGGCGGGGATCGCTTCCGCTAGTCCAAACTAGACCTCAGCTAGCGTTGTGTTAGAATTGGCTGATTGTCATTTTCCGAAGCGCGCCGCTGGCCGCTTCTCCACGTAGATAGGAATTCTATGGCCAAGAAAGAAGAAGCATTAGAAGTTGAAGGCGTCGTCACCCAGGCGCTGGCGAACACACGTTTCCGCGTGACCATTGACGGCGGACACGAAGTGTTGGCCCACGTGGCGGGCAAGATGCGGAAGAACTTCATTCGTATTGTGCCGGGTGACCGCGTCCGCGTTGAACTCTCGCCGTACGATCTCACGAAGGGGCGGATCACATTCCGCGAACGCTAGGACGTTCTCCAGCCGCCGAATGTCCCGGTTGGCTGTCTCCCTGGGCGGAAAGTTGTGGAAAGCGAATGTGAATTTACATGCGCGGCCCGCATCCGTTATTTCCGCGGAAGGCGAGTTCTTAACTCCTCCGGAGCGTTGACCGATGGCCATGGTACACGCCACCGCGGTTGTGCTCCGGACCGTTGACTGGAGCGAGTCCAGTCTTGTGGTCACGCTCTTCTCGCGCGAGTCCGGCAAGATCAGGGCTGTCGCCAAAGGGGGGCGAAGGCCCAAAGGACCATTCGAGTCGGCGCTCGATGTCCTTTCCGAATGCCGGATCGTCTTTCTGAAGAAGTCGTCCGATGCCCTGGATGTCTTAGCAGAGGCCAAACTCGTTGAGCGGTTTCGCCCATTCGAACGCGGACTGCAGGCGCTGGAAGCTGGCTATTACGTCGCGGAGCTCATCGATGCCTGGACGGACGACTACGATCCGCATCCGCAGTTGTATGACTTGTTGGTGGCGACGCTAGCTGCGCTGCGCCCAGATGCACCGCTGCGGGCGCTCACGTTGCATTTTGAACTGGCGGCGCTTCGGCTTTTAGGGTATTTCCCGGCGTTGGACGAGTGCGTTCACTGTGGGAGCAGTGTGCAACCGCAGGGGCGCGTTTCGTTCAGCTGTGCCGATGGCGGAGTGCTTTGCGCCAGCTGCCGGCCCGGCAAACGCAACGTTATCTCGTTGAGTATCGCTGCCTGGCAAATGCTGCGCGAGATCGCCGATTGTTGCACGCAAGAGCAGGAAGGAAACTCCGCGGAATCCGCCATGGTTGATGTTGTGGCGCTGCGGCAACTTGCTCCCGCAACTTTGGGCGAACTGCGACCCGTCATTCACCAGTACATCAACAACCTGCTGGGTTACATGCCTCGGACGCAATCGCGAGCCACTGGCCTGTAACGACCGCAGTGCAAACCAAACAGAATCAAACGCCGACTCTCGCCGATTCAGGCACAACAGGACTTTCGGCATGGATGCACAACACATGGACTGCTGCAAAGTTTCATCCCACGCTTTGGTCAAAGCGAAGCGTGCCCTCGTGGCGCTGGCGATCACAGCCAGCTTTGCTCTGTTGGGATGTACCACTCCCTACGGAATGAGCGATCCCTTCGGGTTGCGGCAAGACAACAATGCGCCGCTTCCCCAAGATGGTTACACTTTCCGCGGGCAAGGTCCCAGTGGATTTGGTCCCGCGCCAGGATCAACCGGACCAGCGGGAAGCGCCGCCAATGCAGGCGGAGGCATCGCGCCGGGACAAGGTGGCTATACCGGTCGTGCTGGCGCATCCGGCATCAATCGCTTGCGACCGCGCGACGAAGAAGATTTAGCCCCCTCGCCTATCGATACTGCCTGGCGAAACATCAAGAACTTCTTCACCGGCGGTCCAAATGAACAAACCGCCCGTCAACTCTACGCTGAGGCTGACACGCTCTTCCGCCAGCAGAAGTATGACGACGCCGCGGACGGCTATGCAAAAGCGGCTGGCCGCTTCCCCGATTCGCTGATTGAAGAAGACGCCTGGTTCATGATGGCCGAGTGCTACTTCTTTGCGGATCGCTATCCGAAAGCGGAAGACGCCTACGGCGAGTTGATCAAGAAGTATGACAACACCCGGCACTTAGACACCGTTACGCGGCGGTTGTTCTCTATCGCCGAGTATTGGGACCAACTGCAGACCAAAGACGAACGCTTCGCGCTCAATCCCAATTTGCTGGACAAATCACGCCCCACTTGGGACACAGGCGGCCGAGCCATCAAGGCGTTTGAAAACGTGTGGTTGGCCGATCCTACCGGCCCCTTGGCGGATGACGCCGTGATGAAGCTCGCCAACTTGAATTTCCTCAAACAGAACTGGGGCGATGCGGACCTGTATTACACACAGATTCGTCAGGACTTCCCCAACAGCCAGTACCTGGTCCCAGCGTACATGCTTGGCTATCGAACCAAGCTCGAGAAGTATGACGGCGCCGGATATGACCGCACACCTCTGGATGAGGCCGAGGTGCTGATCGAAACATTGCTGGCCCAATTCTCGGATCAACTTGGTGAGGATCTGCAACGCGTTCAACAAGCCAAAGCGTTTGTCCGCGTCAGCAAGGCCGAACGGGAATGGGCGATGGGTGAGTTCTATCGTCGCAAGGGACAGAACACAGCCGCTTCAATCTACTATCGGAATGCTGTGCGAGACTTCGCTGGCACCGAATACGCCGAACAAGCGCAAACACGCCTTGCCGAGCTGGGCGACGAACCCGCAACGCCTCCGGATCGCTTCGCCTGGTTCACCGGCTTGTTCCCGGAACCGGGCGAGACCGGTCCCAAGCCGCTGCAGCAGCCGTCGGCCACAGTCTTGAGGTAATACAATCCGCTCGAACGCTGAGCGCTGATCACAAGTCCAGAATTCAAGCAAACGCGGTGGAAGACTTCGCCGAAGTCATTACGAGCAAGCATCGCCGGACATGCCGGTGGCCGCGATTCCGCGCGCCACAATTCATGTTCGTCATGCTGAGTCTTTTCAGCGGCTGCGCGCAATACCACTTGGGCGGACCGTACCGTCCGGACATCACAACCGTTCACGTTCCAGTCTTCGAATCCACGAGTTATCGCCGTGGCTTAGGCGAGCGTTTGACCGAAGCGGTCATCAAGGAAATTGAAAACCGCACGCCGTACAAAGTTGTGGCTTCAAGCAACGCGGACAGCGTTCTCAGCGGCCGCATCCTGATCGAAGAGAAACGTCCTCGCTTCCAAAACCCCTTTAGCGAGCCGCGCGAACTGGAAGTCGGCATGACTGTCGAGGTTCGCTGGATTGATCGGACCGGCGCGTTGCTCTCGCAGCAGCAATCGATCTCGATTCCATCGGAACTCGTCGAGATCGAGCAATCCACTCAACTCGTGCCGGAGTTTGGCCAATCGATCGTGACCAGCCAGCAAAAAGTGATCGAGCGCACCGCCCAGCAAATCGTCAACCTGATGGAAGTCACCTGGCTGGAAACCTCAGGGCAGCCGGAATACATCATCCGGCCGTATTAGGCTGCGCGGGACGAACGAGAAAGGTGTTTCTTGTGCGACGACACTGCACGCCGGCACTGCACGCTCGACTCATTCCCCTTCCAATTCACAAACGGCGATCTGACCGTTGTTTTCGTCCACCTCAATGCGGACAAGCTCAGGGCGGGCTCCCAGCCGGGCTTGCAAGTCGTTAAGCAATTGCCGGCCAATGTAGCGAGCCAGCAGTTCTGTCGTTGTGTTGGGAATCGGGAGCAAGATGCAATCTTCGCGCGGGAACTCCCAACGTCGTTCCGCAAACGTCACTTGCACACTGCTCTCGCTCGCTTTCACGGCAATCAGCGGATGATCCGTCGGCAGCAACATATGATGATCGAGCCGCGCGGTGATCGCCTTCAAAGTGTCGCGCACTGCAATAAAGTCAATGACGTAATGGTTGTCATCCAGCGGCCCGGCAATCTCACACGCGACTCGATAGTTGTGCCCGTGCAGTCGCTCACAGATGTCGCCGTTGAAGGTAATGAAATGCCCGGCGCTGAAGACGAACTCCGTCTTTTCCAGGCGAATGTAATAGCGTTCAGACATGAGGTTTTGCTGTCGAGGTTATTGAGGTTGTTCTCGCGGATGTGGTCAGAGCATGTAAGACGCTTCGGCTGACGCTCATTCTCGGTCACAGAGCAGTGTGTGACAAAACAGTCCGGCGGCGATCAGATCCGCGGAAGTTCCAGGGTTGCGACGATGCCCGTCGCTGCGCAACCAAAAGTCAAACTCTGCGATGGCCGTTTGAAAAGCGCTGCTCTCAGCGAGGCCTGACCGCAGCACTTCCGCGGCACGGTCGGAAGCTTGCTTCGCAACATCCGCTCCACACTTTCTGGCGATCAGACTGTCCGGAAACTCGGCGAGCAACTCCAAGAAGGTGTTCACAATGTGCTGGTCGCGGACAGCCGGGTCACAGTTCACTCCATTGGATTCGCGGAGTTTCGGCAGCACAAAACCAAAGACTTGTTCAAACCCGTTGGCAAACTGGGCCGCCACAAGGTCACGATTTGCGGCGGACTTCATGGCGGTCAACAAGTCTTCCGGCGGAGCATCCGCAACATCGTGTTCCGGCGCGCGGCCAAGCCCTCCCGGATTTGCCAGCCGAATGGCGGCGTACGCTAACTCCGCGTCATTCGCATCGAGCGAGTCCAAAATGCGGCCAAGTTCATCTTGCCAGGCACTTGCGCTCAAGTCATCACGTTGAATTAGCGGTGCAGCGGCTTTGGCCAAAGGCGCGATCAGCAACACAGTCCCCAGGTTGGTGTTCTTGCCAACCAAGGCTTGCGTTTGGCGAATTGCGGCCAGGATGGTTTGGCCAACAGGAGCTTCGCCCGCACGATCAATCGCCGACGCAATTGCGATGCCGCCGGCGATCAAGTCGTCATACGACATGTCCTCAAAATCCGCTCCGCGATAGACATTGCCAGGCTTGGGAGCGGTGACTTCTCGCAGAATGGCCAAAGCGGCCGCCTGACCAAGCGTGAGCCGAGATGCCGAAGGTTGCTCATTCATGCGGTGGTCAGGAGTGCGAAGCCTCAATCGCGGCAGTGGTCGCCTGGTCTTGCCTCAGGAATTCGCGCAGTGCCGCGATCACTTCTTCAGGCGCATCTTCCGTCAGGTAGTGGCCAGCCTCTGGCAGTTCACAGACTTCCGCCTGCGGGACAAACTCCTGGAAGCGTCGCAAGAATCTCTCCGTAAAGCAGAAGTCCTTCATCCCCCAAATGAATTTCCACGGCTTCGTCGTCAACCGCGGCAAGGACTGTTCAATCTCGTGCAACGTCTCATAGCTGGGATGTTTGGGCGAAAGCGGTATGTCTTGCACAAATCGAGCGACGCCCACGCGGTTGGCGTAGCTGTCATACGGAGCCAGGTAGCCAGCTTTGACCGCCGCCGAAAGTTCCGCAGGCCGGGCCGGAGCGTATCGGAGTGCCCCTTTTGAAAACGCATTGGCTCCGCGGACAAGCCATTCTCCAAGCAGCGGAGTCCGGCAAAAACGAATGGAAGGCGGAATCAACTGGCTGCGAAAACCGGCCGTGTTGGAAAGCACAATTCGCGAAAAACGGTCCGGCGACGCGGCAGCCGCGCCCAGCCCAATTGCGCCGCCCCAATCGTGACCGTAGAGCGTGATCTCGGATAGACTCAGCGAGTCGATCAAGTTTCGCAAATTCTTAACATGAGTTGCCAGGCGGTAGGGATAATCGCGCGGCTTGTCGGAAAGCCCACAACCGATGTGATCCACCGCGATCAGGCGATATTGATCACGAAGGGCGAGGATCACGTTTCGCCACATGAATGACCACGTGGGGTTACCGTGCGACAGCAAAATGACGGGACCACGACCCTCATCCACATAGTGATAGCGCACCCCGCCCACATCAAAATGATGGGATTCAAAGGGATACAGGGCTCGCCAATCTGTATCGGTCATAGCAATCGTGTGGACGGTTCAATTGGGGGGATTCACGGCCTATGATACAGGTAGGGCTGTAGAAATCGTAGGCATAGCCTTGGGGGCACTGGGTCTAAGGGGCATTGGGTCTAAGGGCACAGGCGGTGGCCAGCCGCTGGGATCGCGGCACGCTCAAGAACCGGTAATCGAGCGGCACAAGATGATTAGCTGAACAGCATTCCAACACGAGTCGCTCCGGAGGGGAGTGCCCCCTTCGGAGAGAGAACAGAGATGGCGAAAAACGTGTCACATAACGGCAAGAAAACCAAGAAAGAGCAAGGGAAGGCTGCGCAGAAGAAGCGAAGGAAGACGTCCAAGAGCAAGAGCGTCCAACGTCGCGGATCAAGCCCCACAAACGCAAACGGCACCAGCAAGCAGAGCGGTGACGCGATTGTGGCCGATCCGCTGAGACCGCAGGTGGAGACGCTGCATGCTGAGCACTTCATCAACCGCGAATTGAGTTGGCTGGAATTCAACGCTCGGGTCTTGCAGGAAGCGGAAGATCCAACCAACCCGTTGTTGGAACGGCTGAAGTTCTTGGCGATCTTCAGTTCCAACCTCGACGAATTCTTCATGGTGCGAGTGGCCGGGCTGCGCGAACAGGCCTTTGGTGATAGTGCTCCTCAGGACTTTTCGCCAGACGGACTTTCTCCGCTGGAACAGTTGGAGCAGATCTCGCAACGCTCTCAACAACTTGTGGAGCGACAATACGCCTGTTGGCGAGACATGCTCAAGCCGGCGCTGGATGAAGCTGGCATTTCGTTCCTGAAAGACGAAGACCTTTCCAACGAACAACGCAAAGCGCTGGATGTGTTCTTTGAAGAGCAAGCGTTCCCCATCCTGACGCCCATGGCGGTGGATCCCAGCCACCCCAACCCTCGGTATCACAACCGTGGCGTGTATTTGGCTGCGCTGCTCAAGCGCAAAACCGGGTTGGGGCCTAAGCGGACCTTTGCGGTTGTGCAAGTTCCCCAAGCGCTGCCTCGCGCTGTTGAACTTCCATCGACCAACGGCCACCGGCAATTCATGTTCCTGGAAGATGCCGTTCAAGCACGGCTACCGGAGTTGTTTGGCGGCTACAAGATTGCGGCGTCCACTGTCTTTCGTATCACGCGTGACTCGGATATTGAACTCCTTGAGCAAGAGGCCGATGACCTGTTGCGAATGATTGAGGAGCGGCTCAAAGCCAGAGCGCGGGGCGAAGCTGTGCGTTTGGAAGTGGCGCGTGATGGAGATGAGCGACTGCTCTCCACGCTGATCAACATCCAGGAAATTCGCACGCCCAACGCTGATAGCGAGTATGACGAAGTTTATCGGGTTGATGGTCCGCTCGACCTGACGGGCTTGATGGAGTTGGTGGGCATGCCTGGCATGGCTCATCTGAAAGACCCACCGTTCTCTCCGCACCCGTTGCGAACGCCCGCTGGCGAGAACCTTTTCTCGGTGATTCGGCAAAAGGACATTCTGCTGCACCACCCTTTCGATTCCTTTGCGCCAGTCATCGAGTTTGTCAACGCGGCCGCCAACGACCCGCAAGTGCTGGCCATCAAGCAAACGCTATATCGCACGGGCGAAGATTCGCCCATCACCAAGGCACTGATCCAAGCCGCTGAAAACAAGAAGCAGGTCACGGCGCTGGTTGAACTCAAAGCGCGTTTTGACGAAGAAGCCAACGTCGAGTGGGCGCGGCAAATGGAGCGAGCCGGCGTGCATGTCGTGTTCGGCTTCATGAATCTCAAGACTCACTGCAAAGCCTTGATGGTGGTCCGCCGCGAAGGTGACACGCTGCAGCGCTACGCGCACTTAAGCACGGGAAACTACAACCCCACAACCGCAAAACTCTACACAGACCTGGGACTGTTCACCGCCAACGAGAAGATTACGTCGGATGTTTCGGCGATGTTCAACTTGCTGACCGGCTATTCGCAAGGCTACACGTGGCGCAGTCTTGTGGTCGCGCCGGAGAACCTGCATTCGCGCACGATTGAGTTGATTGAAGAACAAACGCAACAAGCTGCCGCTGGCAAACCAAGTTGGATCTTTGCCAAGCTCAACGCGTTGGTTGACCACCGCGTGATTGAAGCCTTGTATCGCGCTAGTCAGGCCGGCGTTCCCATTGATCTGGTTGTTCGGGGCATTTGCGGACTGCGACCAGGTATCCCCAAGCTCTCGGAAACCATTCGCGTGCGAAGCATTGTCGATCGTTTCTTGGAACACAGCCGCATTCTGGTCTTTGGCGCCGACGATGATGCTCGCGTGTTTCTTTCCAGCGCTGACTGGATGCCGCGCAACTTCTATCGACGTGTTGAAGCGATGTTCCCGATCCAGGATCAAGATCTCAAACAGCGCATCCTGAAGCAGATTATCCCCGTGTATCTGCGCGACAACGTCAAAGCACGGCTGCTGCAGCCTGACGGTAGTTACACTCGCGTGACGCCAGAGCACGAGCCGGCCCATCGCAGCCAGATGGAGCTGCTCGATCTGACCAACACCAACTCCATGGCCGATGAAGCCGACGACGCCGCGATCCTGCCGACCGCCGCAATGGTGAATGACGATGGGCCTAACCGTCCTCGTCGCAAGCGGTCGTCATCGCGCTAGCGAAATCTCGTGACGAAGGGTAGCAGGTTGGAACCTGGCGTCGCAGTTTGTCACGCGTCCGTTGCGCCATGCAACGCGACGTAATGTGAAGTCACGGCCGGTTGACCTGTGTAGTTGGGCCCGGTTTGATCGTCGGCTCCAACGTAGCGAAACGGCAAGTCAAATGCCGTGTTGCCGTCGCAGCGCAAGACCTTCGTGTGCGAATCATAGCGAACGCCAACAGTCTTGAGTTTGGCGATTATCGCACGTTGGCCGTGAAGGCAATCAATGACGTGAAGATTGGCAAGATCTAGATTTGCGACAAAGCAACCTGTGCCTTTCAACGAGGAAGCTGCGTTGCGGATCAATGCGAGCTTGTCGCCAATGTAGTGCAGACCATGCACGCAGGTAATCAGATCGTAGTCCCTATCCGGCGTCCACGTATCGAGCGATGCTTGAACGAACTCAACATCTCTTGTCGCATCGCGCAAAGCCCAACCACCGACTAGGTCGACTCCGGTCAAGCAGACCTGGTTCAATAGATTCTGCAATCGGAATAGCCCTGCAGCTTCTTCCAATGCGAACCCTTCGCCGCAGCATAAGTCCAACCACGCGACGTGTGCCTTGCTTGCGATCTTGCTTAACAAGAACTGTGCGATGTCGAGTCCGAGTTCGCGATCGTAGCCGTTGGTGCCTCGCAGTCGCCGCTCGCGGTTCATGACGCAGTTCGCGACAACATCCGATGACTCGAGTTCGCGATTCGAGAGCAATGTCATCAGCGGGTCACGGGAAGCTATCGCTGGAAAATCGGCAGATAGTTGTTGGGCATCTGCAACACAATGCAGGCCATCGCGGTGCCGTACTCTTGGCAGATGGGATCATTCCATGTTCCGCCGGGACGCTGCAAACGGACGAGTTCGTCACGGATGGCCGGGTACCACGTTTCCCAATAGTTTCCGCCGGCGTGCCACATCGCCTGAACGGCGTAGTAGTGACCGTAGAAATAATGTTCTTCCCGGTTGAATCTTCCCTTAGGGAGATAGTCCATCAAGTACGTCAGGCCGCGTTGGATCTCGTCCGTATCATGCTCGCCAGCGCTGTAGAGCGCAACGACGCCTGCTGCCGAGCGGGGAAACGCGCTGGGCCCACCTGAAAGCATGTAGGCGAACCCGCCGTTTTGGTTTTGGCTTTGTTTGACGAACTCAACGCAGGCGTCGATGGTTTCGTTCGGCACTTCAATGCCTGCGTTCCGCGCCGCGCGCAGGGCCATCACCTGACAGATGGTGACGCTGATATCGGCGTCTGCCTGTTGAGGATGGTAGCGCCATCCGCCTTGGCTGTTCTGAGTGCGAATGATCAAATCAATGGCTTTGGAAAGCTTCTCGCGCACGTCAGAAGCCAACGACATGCCGTAGCATTCCGCGAGGAACAACGTGGCGAAGCCGTGGCCGTACATTGGACCATGGCTGGTCTTGCCTGGCACAGTGATATAACCGCTTTCCGTCACGTGATCGAGAACGAAGCTGAGCGCCTTCTCCACGTGGCGGCCATACTTTCCGCGGCCGGGGGTATCGCCTGCGGACATGAAGGCCAACCCGGAGAGGGCGGAGCAAGCCAACGGATACGTGTTATCAAACGTCCCGTCTTCTTGCATTTCGCCTGCGAGGAAGGCCAGCCCCTTGTCGATTGCCTGTTGGGCTTCGACCGTGAGCATGTCTTTTTCGTCGGGGCGCGGCGCGAAGCGCGGAAGATGATCCGCAAGCGCGGGGAGCGGTCCGGAACCAAGCATCAATCCCACGGCTTTTGCGAGAAAGCGACGACGTTCCACCGCTGGCATGGTCATTCCCCGTAATGTGTTGCCCAATTCAGTTCGTTGCTTGCATTATGGTCAGCGGCCGTTGCTTTTGGCCAGTCGCTCAAAGTAACGGCGGATCTGCTCCGCGTATTCCGGCAGCATTTGCTCTGTTGGCGATTGCAGCATGGTTTGGCGAATCCGCTCGGGCAGATTGCCCCAGGGCGTCTTGTCCATCAGATCGCGAATGGCGGCCATGCTGGTGGATTCCGGCCCTGCTGGCGTTTGAGCCTGGCTGGAACTGTCTTGAGCGGCTTGCCCAGGCGATTGGGACTGAGCCGCGCCCTGTTGAGGGTTCTGCTGTGTTTGTCCTTGTTGCGGTTGTCCGCTATCTGGCTGAGGGTTCCCGGCCGAGGGCGAATCTTGGTTCTGCTGTTGCGAGCCTTGAGCTTGCTGCTGTTGCTGCTCCGCCTGAGCAATCAGACGGTCAAGATCCGCAGTGATTTGCTGCTGCAGCTGCTGCGTTGACTCCCCACTGTTGGAATCTTTCAGCAACCCTTCCGCGCGTCGCATTCGTTGACCAATTCGCACGAGCGGATCGCCATCGGCTCCAATGTCTTCCCCGTCAGCATCGCCGAGGTCATCGAACAGGTCGTCCGTGGACTTGTCGGTCTTGTCCGCATCGGACTGCTGCCCTCCCACGGCGTCAAACAGATCACCACCAAGGTCTTGGAACAAGTCTATGTCGAGTTGCTTCTGCCGATCGTCCTTGTCGGGGTCGTTTTTCTTCTGATCGTCCTGTTTGGAGTCGTCCTTTTTGTCATTGCCTTGCTTGCCGTCGCCCTTTTGATCGCCTTGCCCGGTTGGCGGCTCCGTTTTCTTGTCCTGCTTGGGAGGATCTTGTTTTGGCGGATCTTGCTTCGGTGGGTTTGTTTGACCTTGCTCGAAAGCCACGCCCGGCAGCGCGGAAGCAAACACTACATTTGCCAACAACACGCAGGCAAATATGGCGCACACGCTAACCACGACGCCGGCTGCGCATTTGCCGCAGGCGATAGACTTGAGACAGGCGAATGTGCTTCGCGATCTCAAGTTCGATTCGGGTTGGGACATCTGTTGTGTCATGACTGCCTTTGCTCCAACGTCTTTGTCACTCTGTTTCGTTTGGAGAGTTGTCGTCGCCATCATTCAAGTTGTTGGGTTGTTGCCCGTTTTTCAGGTCCTTGAGCGGGTCATCGTCAACTGGTCGAGACATCTCGAAAATCAGATCGGCCAGCCGTCCTTGCTCGGTCGCCAGGGCGATGAACCTCCGGCGCTGGGCTTCCGTCAATGGTTGGCCAGCCTGAGTTGCCGCCCTTTGTTCCGCGTCCAACTCGCTTGTCTCGATGTTCAGGGCTTCCTGCATGGCTTTCAAGAGTCGCAACTGAGCGATGCGCGGAATCCCATCACTTGAACCTTGCTGCGCAGAGTTTGAGTTGTCCGATGAGCCACCTTGATTGCCGTTGGCTTGCGATGGCTGGGTTTGCAACGCATGCAAGAGTTGGTCCAACCGTCGCAGCGCGTCTCGCTGTCGCAGCGCGGCCGTCGCTTCGTCACGTTCGCTCAACAAGATAGCGGCCAGGTCCATTTGGTCCGCGGCGCTGGTCAACGCGGCGGCAAACGCCGGCACAGGTTCCAAACGCTCCGCTTGGGCGTGGGCTTCGTCACGCAGCATTTCCTGATCGCGAGTGAGGTCTCGCAAACTCATCAATTGACCGCGGCTGAGCGTGCCGGCCTGACTCTCGCGGAGTTGCTGAATCCGTTCCGATTCTCGCAGCAAAGACTGCTGGCGATCACGCAACCCTTGCAAGACATCAATCGTCTTGGCGACGAGTTCCTCGGCAAGGTCTCGCTTGATTTGTTCCTGCTGCTCCTGGATTGACTGCTGCGCTTGCTCCAAGTCTTGCTCCGCGCGATCCAGCGCTTGCTGCGTGTTGGGCTGATCGTCATTCGCGGCGGCTTCCGCCGCTTCGGCCATTCGTCGGGCGGCGCTTGCGGACGATCCCGAAGCGCTGCTGGACTGCAGCCGCTGCAGACGCCGGGCCATGCGGTCTGCTTCTTCTTGCAACTTGCGTTGCTCTTCCGCCAGGCGTTCCAATTCGCGGCGACGGGCTTCCGGGTCCTGGATGCCGGCCGCTTGTTCCATTTGTTTGCGAAGTCCGGCCTGACGTTGCTGCAAACCTTGCAAATCTTGCAAAGCCTGATCGAGCTTCTTCGCCAGGCGGGCAAGTTCGTGCTCCCGCTTGTTGGAAAGCACATCCAGCATTTCTTGCAAGAGCTCGCTGATTGTTTCGTGCGAGCGCAGGGCGTTGGCGCCGCGCGCCTGACGCACGTCATTGCCTGCGTTGCGGAGTTGTTGACCAATCGCCTGTTGTTCGGCCAAAGCCAAGGCATCCGAAAGGATATCCGCAGCCAGCGGATCGTCATCGCGAAGCGACTCGATCATCGGTGGCATTTGCCCCTGCAAAGACTCCAAACGACGGGCGAGATCATCATGCCGGGACTGCAAGCGGGCCAGGTCCGTTTGTTCTTGCTCGGTCAGGTCCGCTGGCCGCTTGCCCAACATGGACGCGATCATGTCCGCCACGTCCTGAGCCAACTGTGCCTGATCTTGACGAATGCGGCTGGCATCGCGGAAGAAGCGACGATAGTTATTCCATTGAGCGAGCTCGCTCAAGGACGTTTCGAGTTCGTGGATGACGCGGTCTTGGGCTGCTCCGGCCTGTTGAACGTGTTGAGCAAGTGGGCCTTGATCTTGAGCTTCCTCAATCTGCGAGTCCTTGACCGCGGCGGTGAGCGCGGCCTCGACGGTGGGAAACTCCTGCTCAGAGATCCGCGCGACAGTGTCGAGAATGCTTTGCATTCGGCGAGTCATATCGGCCGAGTCCAAGCGATTGTTTCTGATCAGGTCCAGCAACCGCTGCACGCGACCGCGAATGCCGACATCGTCCAGCAACATCCGCTCAACATTTCGTTGAGTGAGTTCAACCGATTGCAATGCGTCGACGTCCTTCGGCTGCAGGCTGCCAACATCTCGGAGCTGAACTTCGATCTCTGAGAGCTTGCCGCGCGCGGCAACTTGTGATTCCAGCACGCGAGCCAACTCATCGACAACAAACGCCTGCTCTTCGGCCAGCCGCTCTTGCAGTTGCTCCGGAGTGACGATGGTCAAACGTCGCGGCGCGCTTTGCCCCGTTTGGCCGGCGAAGTCACCCGCGACGCCATAGAACGTGACTCGCATGCCCGGCGACAACTTCAGATTGCGCAATTCCCAGACATAGTTCACATCTTGCGTATCATCCGGCGCCGTCCAGACTGGCCAATCTTCCAAGCGTTGCGGAGGTTGCTCGCGGAGAAAGAAAGGAATGGCAAGGTTGCCTTCTTGCGTCTGATCGCTGCGGGAATAGCGCAACTCCACATCGCGAAGCAAAAGGTCATCCGCCGCCGAGACCGAGATGGGCAAACGTCCGGAACTGGTGGCGACAAGATCTCCCTGCGGCTCGCAGATCACGACTCGTGGTTGTTGATCTGTCACCTGGCGAGCTTCCTCTTGGGTTTGGTGACCGATCTTGTATCCGTTTTCGTCGGTGAGTTCGACCAAATAGGTGCCGGAAACATCGACAACAAAGTACTGCTCCTCTGGCGATGTTGATCCCAAAGCGGAACCTTCCGCGGTTGGACTTTGTGCCGCGAGCAGGGAAGGCGGAACTTCAATCTTGAAGCCGAACCCGTCTGCATCAATTGTTGCCGGCACGCGCGAACCGCCGCGAACGACAACTTCGGCCGAGCGGAGCTTCTTTGTTGAACGGCCGCGCAGCGCGACATAAGTGCCAACGAGCGCTTCGACACGCCCTGACGATTCGCGAACTGGCCAGTTGGTATATTGCGGCGGGTGCAGGTCCAGCTCAAGTGAGGAGACTTGCGGGGGCTCAATCACGTCTAGCCTGGTCCAGGCCATGCTTGTATCGTCGCCGCCAACGGCCCGATATTCGAACGGCCGGACAACATTCTCGCGGCGGAATCGCATTACGTCGTCAACAAACCGCATCGGAAACGATTCGACCTGATTCTGTTCATTGGGATAGCGTATCTCCAGATGAACTTCCCCTGGCAATGCGGCGCCAAACTCATCGACAACATCAACTTCAAACGTGCCGCCACTGGGAACGTGATCGACATTCGTCTTCCATTGCAAATTGGTATCGCGCGGCCAGGCGAGATTGGAAAGGGGATTGCCCAGGCGAATGGCGGCCGTCTTGGCCGATTGCGGTTGCCAAAAGCAAAACGCGCAAAGGGCTGCGATGATGAGGATCGCCAAACCGCCGGCTTGCATTGTTCGCCCCTTGGGCAGAACCGCGGCGAAGTCAATCGGCTCGGCGGTCAGTTCTGTTCGGTTGATCACGGCACGCCGCAATGTGGCCGAGCCGGCGCGAGGATCGTCTTCCGGCTGATCCAGGAACTCAAGCGCGCTGGTCAATTGGCCGCGCAACTCCGGATAGTGTCGCTCTAACTGTGTTGCAACGCGGCGAGAATTCGCCGCGACAATGAACCGACGGTAGACGAACCGCCAGGCAAGCGCGATAGCGCCAGCCAACAGTGCAGCCGAAAGCAGCAAGCGAAGCCCGCGATCCTCAAAGCGGACGAGGTAGTCCAACGCGCCGCCAGCGGCAAACAGGATCGCTATTCCGGAAACAGCAATGCATAGCCCCCACAGCAAGGCATGCCGCCGTGCCTTGTGCGCTGTTGCGTGGATCTTGTTTTGCAGCCGATGGGCCATGTGGAATTAGACGGAAGTTATGCTTCTTTGAGTTGTTACTTTTTGACGCGAATTACGAGTGGTTTGTTCCTCATTCCTGCTTTCGTCATTCCGACGATGGGGGAGAAACCGCCCTTGCCGTCGGTTTCTGGATCTCCGCCTGCGCGGAAATGACGGAAAGAGGCTCAAAATCTGTGTGCCATTGGGGACCGTGATTTCTCCCGTAATCTTTACAAAAGTCCAAACATTCGCCGCAGCAGCCACTCTGCGGACACCAGTGCCAGCACCAGCCCGACAAAAAGTGGGTGGTTCCAAATCGGGATCGGCTGCAAAGATTCGACAACGATTTGCCGGCCTTCGGGCAAGTCTTGCACAAGGTCGTCCACGTCGGTGACGAGGTAGAATCTCCCGCCTGTTGCCGTTGCGGCTTCGCGCATTTCGCTTTCGTTCATTTCCGTTCGTTCGTATTCGCCAGGCGGCGCGGCCACGTCGAAGTCGACCGCCGGCCCTTGCCCGCTTTGCGAAGCGGAGACAATCCAGGCGCGGAAACGCCCCTGCTCAGCATCTTGAAGGCGGCCTTCAAACACTCCGCGGTTGATGTTGTTTCGTCGCAATGGCAACGTTTGCTGGCGGCCGCCCTGTTGCTCAATGACGATATTGACATCATTCTCGTCGGCAGGTGCATCTCGTTCATCCGGAAAGCGCACGCGAAAACGCACGGTCTCGCCGCGAATGTATTTGCGACGGTCGGTTGTGAGTTCCGCAAACGCATTTTCGCCCAAGAGTTTTGCGCGGCTCAGGTAGCGGATGGTCTGCACCCAATAGCGAGCGAAATCAACCTCTTGGAAATCGAGCTTGCGCCAGCGGTGGGTTTCGTCCGTTGCGTGGAACAGCACCTTGCCGCTCCCGACGTATTGCATGATGAACAGCGGCAACGGCAAACCCTGCGATCCCGTCTTTGACGGATGCTCGGCAAGCACGCGCGCGGCCGGCTTCAAGTCATTCACTTCCACAAACCAGCGGACCGTTTGCAAATCTTCCCAAACGCCACGCGACGCCTCGGGCGAATCGGCCAACTGCATGTGAGGGCTGATGACACCCAACTCGGTTGGCTGCACGCGGAACTCTTCTTCAACATATTGCGGCGGCATCCGCACCGTGTTCACATCCATAGGCAGCAAGTCCGCCAAGGCCGTGTTGCGAAAATCGGCCGGATTGTGGCGCGGCCCGGCGATGAAGATGGCGCCGCCTCCTTTTTCGGTGACGAAGTCATGAACGTTCTGCAGCGATTGCGCGCCAAAGTACGTGAGATCGATATCGCCGAGAATCAAGACGTCATAGGCAAACAACTCCTCACGACGAACTGGGAAGAGCGGAATTGCCGTGACATCAATGCGGCTGAAGCCGCGGTCCGCCTGTTGGAGCACAATGTTGAGTTCGATAGTGCCGTCGCGCTCGAGCATGTGCTTAACAAAGCGGTACTCGAATCGCGGAAAGCTCTCGACATACAGCACGCGAATCTTGTCATCACGAACGCTGATTGTTGCAGTCAGCCTGTTGTCCGAAGTGTCCTCTTCATCGCTCAGGGGGACAACCTCCACTTCATATTCAAACTCGCCGACAGTCGTTGGCCGGTAAGGAATTCTCACGGTTTGCGGGCCTGGGCTGTCATCAACGGTGACCGTTGTGCGGGCAACTGGCGGGGCGCTATCACGTTCCTTCAGCACGACATCGACCGTTCGTCCGGAAAGCCCACTGGCATCCAGCTTGAATTCGAAACCAACGACATCATTGACGAACACAACATCGTCGACCAACAAGTCGGTCGCAGCCAGGTTGCGGGGCGGATCGGTACTGCCGATACCTACTGTGAACAGCGGTACTTGTTGCCTTCGTGCTTCGCGCGCTGCATCGGCCAGGTTCTCACCGTCGGTCGTGTTTCCATCGGAGAGAATCACGATGGCCGCAGGCGGCGCACCTCGCAGATCGTCAAGCACCTCAAGGACGCCTTCTCCCAAACGCGTCGCCTGACCATCTGCGGAAAGACTGCGGATGATTGGAAGTTGCTCGTCGTCATCTTGCGAGAGTTCTCGCGAAGCTGACGCAACGGCATAGGCTCGCAACTTGTAGCGGCGGGCAAGATCCGCCAGCAATTCCGCGTCATCGGCCAACAAGATTGATTGCGCAAGATCGATCCGCCGAATGCGCGCGCCTCCCGAGCCAGTTGACGAAGAGGACTCGGGCGGATCGGCCGAATCTTGTTCCAGGTCGGCGCGTTCAATGATTTGCAGCAGCTTCGAGCGCAGTTCTTCATCGCCGTATCGGTCGGCAATGCGCATGCTCTCGGACTCGTCGACCAGCAGCACCAGGTATGGCAAGCCTGTTCGCTGCGGCACCAACGCAAACCCTGTTAGCATGAACAGCACGCCAAGCACCACGGCGGCCCGCAACACAGCGAGCATGATCACGCGCCAACGACGCGTGGTGAATCTTTGGAAATGGTAAGCCCAAGCGACCAAACCCAAGCACGCGAACGCAACCAAGAACACCAACCACGGCGCTGGTAGCCAGGCCGTTTCCATGGCAAATCGCGTACCTTCGCCCGAGTCCGCCGGCGGCAAGCCCAGCAGCCATTCGACCCATCGGGGAAGTGCAATTGACGAAGCCATGTTTGGGAGATTTGAGGAGCGTATTTAACTTGCTAATTGCGTTGTAAGAAGACCATGGCATCACGTTTCACTGCGAAGTCGCCAGGCCAGGATCATTTCGAACAGGAACATCGCCAAAGCGCCCAAGACGAGCCAGCGGAACAGCTCGCCCCGCTGGGTGATCTCGCGGACCGGTTGCGTCCCTGTGCCGCGATATTCCTCTTCCACGGAAAATGGAACGCCAGCCAGGAGCGAGTCACGGAGTTCCTCGACGGGAACTCGCGATAAGTCACTTTCGTCGGTGGTAAGGTTGGCGGTAAATAAACCACCTTCGACGCCGGTTGTGATCGGGATGGCTCGGTAAAAGCCGGCCGTTGTTGTTTTCGGATAGTTCCAAGCGGCAAAGTCCCCGTCGTCGCGAAGACGAACTTCATCCACATCGCCCAGGGGCCGCTCAATTGTCATGCGAGCGTCCACGGCATTCGCGGTGCCAAGGCCCGCAAGCGAGTCACCAACGCGAACGTTGCGGGCGTCGACTTGACCTCGCAAGGAAATGGCCAACAATTGCCGCACGAAAGGGAGGTAGTTTTGCAGCATGGGCATCGCGGTCCACAAATCGTCTCGCGGACCGGCGGATGCTGACGTGGCGACCAGCAACGAGTACCCTCGCCCCACGCGCATCTCAACTACCAGCGGATCCCCGCCTGCAAAGGCGACAGCCGGTTTGGCGCCATCCTCTGTCAGCGGCGAGAGCTGGAAGTACTTGTAAATGGGTGTGCGTGCAAAGGCGACTTGCTCATTGTTGCGGAACGGGTCCAGCAACGGATGGGCGTACGCCAACGGATCAAGTTCTTCAACGGCGGCCGGCTCCCGCGAAACGAGTTCTTGCAATTGCGCAGGCAACACACGATTCTCTCCGCGCGCCAAGATGTCGTTGTAGTTGGCGCTGTCCACCTGATCGCCCAAGAAGGTGATGAGCCCCCCACCGCGCTGAACGAATTGACGCAACTGAGTTGCTTCCGCCCTGCGAAACCGGCGGACGTTGCAAAGAAAGATTGCGTCGTACGCGTCCAGGTTGGCTCGCAAGAGCGCCAATTCGGACCGGACGTCAACTTCCACAGGCGCGCCGCTGGCCGTGGCGCTGCTTTGCAACGCGGCGTCCAGATAGTCCGTAGCCCCCTCAAAGGGAACGCCAGAAGGTTTGCCGTTGATGCACAGCACGCGGAACGCATCGCGGACCGGCATTGCCAGATAGCGTGCGTCATCCGTCGCGAGGGCATCTTCTGTCGCACGAACTTCGACACGATGATCGCCTGGCGAATCAAAGCGATATCGAAATGGCGGGAGGTCAACCGCACCATTGGCCGGAACATCGGCCACGGCCTGGTCCACTTGAGCGCCATCCACGGAGAATTCAAACACCACGCGATCTCGCCCTTGCCGGCCAAAGTTTCTCGCTTGGGTGAAGAAAGAGACTTCCGAACCAACGACAGGCGCGGCGGCTGTGGCTGTGAATTGCGTGATCGCCAGATTTCCGCCGCCGATTTCTCCAACATCCAAGAGGACTAGGCCCGCGTCTTGCGCAATGCGGTTCATTCGCTCGCGGAACGCGGCTTCCTCAGCGGCGGCTGAAAACTTGGGCGACCAGGTTTGTACGCCCAAATCGGAAATGACATAAACCTCTTCGCGCACGAGCTTGGGGTGCTCTCGCCGCGCGGAGGCCAGGAGTTCTTCCACTCGTTGCATCGTGGCTGGCAAGTCGCCGCCGGCTTGAGCCGGTTGATAGTCGCCAAGCACTTCCAGAAATGACTCAGCGGCGTAGACAGGCGTACTCACAACTGCTTCCGGCGGCTCGCCCAAGATGATTAGCGAAAAGCCGTCGCCTTCGTTGCTGGCCTCGACGATCGATCGGGCTAGCTGCTTGCCACGTTCCAGCCGACTGGAATCGGCCGGTTTGAAATTCATCGAGTACGAACCGTCCAACACGATCAGCCGGTGCGTTCTTTCGCCTGGTGCAAAGGAGAGCCCGAGTTGTTCGATAAACGGTTGTGCGGCGGCCAATGCCAGCAGCAAGACGGCCAAGGTGCGTGCTGCCAGCAACACCCATTGCTCCACAAGCAGCTTGCGCGAACTGCTCTTCATAGCGGCCAGCAGGTATTCCATGGCCGCCCAATCGATCTCGCGATACCGCCGCTTGTTCCACAAATGGATTAAGAACGGGGCGGAGGCCGCGGCGAGAAACCACAACATGCCCGAGGCCCCAAAGCCAAAAGCCAGGGGAGTTGCGTTGGCAAATTGTGGCAATGTCAGCGGCATGCAACGCGCTGGGTTTGTTACCGAAGGACGTTCGATCCGCACCCCGCCGTGGCAGGCGAGGAGCCGCGCTCAATGGGCGCGGGAACGGATGATCTATTGTATCCTTTTCGGCAAATCGCGGCACGCTCACTCCGGCCTCAGCGGCGATTCCCCAGCCGCGGCGGTGATGTTTCGCAGGTCAAGCGGAATATGCGCGATTCCGCGCACAGCGCGCAAAAAGATAGGGGGCGCCGACTTTTTCGATTCGCCAGGACAATTGCGGTACGGCCCGCTAAGCCGATTGCACACCCGAGTATCTGCCGAGCACATCCGCGAGCGCCGCGATCATTTCGCCCAGCGTCACATCGGCTCGGGCGGCGTCCAAGAGAGCGGGCATCACGTTTTTGCCTGCCCGACTGGCCGCGCGAATGCCTTCCAGGCTTGAGTCAACCTTCGCCTGATCACGCTCTTTGCGTAACGTGGCAACGCGTGCCTTTTGATCGTCTTCCAGCTTGGAATCAATCTCCAACGTGGGAATCGTCAGGCCGACATCATCCTGGAAGGCGTTGACGCCCACGACGAGCTTGCGGTTGGCGTCCACTTGGCGTTGGAAATCAAAACTGCTTTCCGCGATGCGGCGGCGGAAGTAGCCATTTTCCGTCGCGGCGATCATCCCACCGCGGCTTTCGATCTCCGCGAAGATCTCCTCGGCCTCACGTTCAATTTCGTCCGTCATGGCTTCCACCTGGTAACTGCCGCCAAGTGGATCTACGGAATTGGGCACGCCCGTTTCGTGCGCCAAGACTTGTTGCGTCCGCAGTGCGATGGTGACGGCCTCTTCCGTCGGCAGCGAAAGCGTCTCGTCACGGCTGTTGGTGTGCAAACTCTGGCAGCCGCCCAAAACAGCGGCCATGGCCTGATACGCTACGCGAATGACATTCACTTCCGGTTGCTGGGCCTGAAGGCTGACACCGGAAGTTTGCGCGTGGAATCGCAACATCATGCTGCGGGGGTTCTCTGCGCCGTAACGTTCGCGCATGTGGCGGGCCCAAATACGACGAGCCGCGCGGAACTTGGCGATCTCCTCAAAGAAATCGTTGTGGCTGTTGAAGAAGAATGAGAGCCGCGGCGCAAACGTATCAACGTTCAGGCCGCGCTCGACCGTCTGTTCAACGTAATGAAACCCATCCGCCAGCGTGAACGCCAACTCTTCCGCGGCCGTGCTGCCAGCTTCGCGAATATGGTAGCCACTGATGGAGACCGGGTTGAATTGAGGCGCCTCATTCGCGCAAAACTCAATCGTATCAACAACGAGCTTGACGCTTTCCCGCGGCGGGAAAACAAACTCATTCTGCGCGTGGTACTCCTTCAGGATATCGTTCTGCAGCGTGCCGCGCAGTTTGTCCCATGGGACGCCTTGCCGTTCCGCAGTGACCAGATAAT
>CALJLD010000015.1 GCA_937982665.1 uncultured Planctomycetales bacterium | reverse complement strand
GGCGGCCTGTGGAAATCGTCTCGGTTGGCCCTGATCGAGATCAGACAATCTTCCTGAATGAGCTGACGACGGAAACAGCCTCTGTGTGACGCTGCTGGCAGCGGCGATTTCGGGCCAAGAATCGGCTGTCTATTCTCCCAGCGCCCGAACATAATGCAATATTCGAACGTGGCGCGAGACTACGATGGTTGTGCCGTTTTGCCTTATTCCTTCCCAAGAGTGTTGCACAATTCGCCCATGATTTGCGTGAGTATTGGTCGTGGTCGACATCGCCATGTCGTCCTTGAGCATCAACATTTGGTTGAGCGCGGCGCTCAACTTGTTGAGCTGCGGTTGGACTACATCCGTACCAAGGTCAACCTGCAACGCTTGATTGAGAATCGTCCTTGCCCTGTGGTGATTACCATCCGCCGCGAACAAGATGGCGGGCGGTTTAAGCAAGACGAAGACGCCAGACGGGTAATGCTCCGCAGCGCGATTGTCGCAGGCGTGGAGTACGTCGATCTCGAAGAAGACATCGCTCAGAAGATCCCCCGCTATGGCAACACTAAGCGGATCATCAGTTATCACGATTTTCGTAAGACGCCGGAAAACCTTCAGGCTATTTACGATCGGCTGGCATCTTTAGACGCGGACATCGTCAAGATCGCCACGATGGCCAATCATGCCAGCGACAACTTGCGAATGTTGCAGCTTGTGCGTTCCGCGAAGATTCCCACTGTTGGCATGTGCATGGGAGACATCGGCACACCTAGCCGAATCTTGTGCGGGAAGTTTGGCGCGCCGTTTACCTATGCCACGTTTCATCATGAACGATCGTTGGCGCCGGGGCAGCTTTCATTTGATGAAATGCAAGACGTTTACCGTTACAACGAAATCGGACCGGAAACGGAAGTGTATGGCGTTATTGGCGATCCCATTGGGCACTCGCTGGGGCCGCTGATTCACAACGCGGCCTTTGCCAAGCAGAAGCTCAACAAAGTCTATGTGCCGTTCCGCGTGCCGAGAGAAGACCTGGGCGAGTTTCTCCAGGCAGCGCCCGAGTTGGGCATCAAGGGACTATCTGTAACCATTCCGCACAAAGAAGCAGTGCTGGAGCACGCTGCGGAATTGGACGAGAGTGCCGCAGGCGTTGGCGCGGCCAACACGCTTCGGCGAGAATCCAATGGCTTTGTTGGTTCCAATACGGATTATGCTGCCGCCATGGCATGTCTTCGCGAGGCTGCCAAGGAGAAGTTTGGCGACGAGAAAGACTTAGGGGGCAAGGTTGCGCTTGTGTTGGGTTCCGGCGGCGTGGCCAGGGCGATTGCCTATGGGCTGCATTCCGCAGGCGCGGATGTGATCATCAGTGGACGAAACACGGAAACGGCCGAACGTCTGGCCGAAGGCGTCGGCTGTGGCGTCTTTGAGTGGTCAGAACGGCATGAGTTGGACGTGGACATCATCGTCAATTGCACGCCGATTGGGATGCACCCCAAACTTGACGAGTCGCCCTACGAACGGCAGTCACTTGGGCCCAACATGATTGTCTTCGATACGGTCTACAACCCGGCTAACACGCTATTCCTGAAAGACGCCAAAGAGTTGGGTTGCCACACCATCAGCGGCGTGGAGATGTTCGTCCGCCAGGCGGCCTTGCAATACCAGCAATTTGCTGGCCAGGACGCGCCGGAAGAACTCATGCGAGAGACACTTGCCAGGGCGACAAGTGCCGTGAAGTATTGATTGGCGTAAAGTGCAGGCCTGGCCAGGAAGTGTCGGGACGCTATCAAGACGCCGAGTTAGCCGCAGTTTGCTTGGTGCCGCGGGCCCCCTCATGGATTCTTGACCGCTTTCGCGGTACGATTCCAATGTCACTTCGAGAGGGGAAATGGGGCGGCGGATGGTCCGTCCGCAGTCACGAGCGGCCGGGCAAGCCACGTGACGCGCCCGGCGGCCGGAGATATGAATGGATTTGGAGCGGACGCAACTTCAGTCAGGGCAAGACCTCAAGCGCAGTCGCGACTTGAGTTCTCAACGCTTGCAGCCCCCTACGGACGTGCCTGGCTATGTTGCCGAGCGATTCCTAGGCGAAGGTGCCTACGGGGAAGTGTGGGTCGCCACGGAGATCAATACTGGCCGGAAAGTGGCCATCAAGTTCTATACACATCGCGGCGGCTTGGATTGGTCGCTGCTCTCGCGAGAGGTTGAGAAACTCGCCTTCTTGTTCGCGGACCGCTATGTGGTGCAATTGGTGGAAGTGGGTTGGGATGCCAATCCACCGTTCTACATCATGGAGTACATCGAGCATGGCTCCCTGGAAGACCGCCTGCAAGACGAAGGGGCGATGCCTGTCGAAGACGCGGTGAACCTTTTCCGCGAGATCGCGATTGGGCTGGTCCACTCGCATAACAAAGGCGTGCTGCATTGTGATCTGAAGCCCGCCAACATTCTGCTGGATGAAGACGCGCGCCCTCGCCTTTGTGACTTTGGACAGTCAAGACTCTCCAACGAGCAAAGTCCGGCGCTCGGCACTTTGTTCTACATGGCGCCAGAGCAGGCAGACCTCAAAGCCAACCCGGACGCGCGTTGGGATGTTTACGCGTTGGGCGCCCTCCTGTTTTGCATGTTGACCGGCGCGCCACCGCATCGCACACCGGAGAATGTCGAGCGTATCGAGGCTGAGTCGTCGCTGGAAAAGCGTCTGACAACTTATCGTCGCATCATCGAAGAATCGCCCAAGCCAACGTTGCATCGGTCCGCGCCCGGCATGGATCGCCACCTGGCGGAGATCATTGACCGGTGCCTTGCCGCGAAGCCAGCACGGCGCTACGAAAACGTGCAGGCTGTCCTGGAAGAGCTCAAGCTTCGCGCACGGCGTCGCTCGCGCAGGCCGCTTCTGTTGTTGGGAGCCATTGGTCCAGCCGTGCTCTTGATCATGCTTTCGTTTTTCGCTTACCACGGTTTCAACACGGCCGTAAGCGATTCCGAAAAGGCAATCACAGACGAAACCTTGCAGAATGCCCGCAGCACGGCGATGTACGTTTCTGAGGCAGTGGTTGGCCAAATTGAACGTCGTTGGGGGGCGCTGCGCGAAGAGGCGGATGACCCTCAACTTATCGCCTGGCTCAAACAAGCAAGGGATGCGCAAGACGGCGAAGTGGTGGCTCGGGACGAATTCGCTCAGTGGATCAAGGATGTTCGGGAGCGGCATAGTGACTTGCCTTCAGCAAGTTGGTTTGTGGATGACGTTTATGGAATTCAGCACGCGATTGACCCCATTGGCGAAGGCAAAACGATCGGCGGCAACTGGGCTCATCGCGACTACTTTCACGGGTTGGGGCGCGATTTTCCCGCCGAGAATGCCACGGACGATGAGATTGGCGATCCCAGCGCAAATAATGAAGAGGAGGCGCAGCGAAAAGACCCCATCACGCAACCGCACCTCTCGATTGTGTTCCGCAGCAAACTCAGCGGAACGCGAAAAGTAGCATTCACCATCCCCATCCGTGATCCTGATGCCCCGGAGACAATCCTCGGCGTGATGGGAATGACGGTCGAATTAGGCGGCTTTTTGGAACTGCAACGAGGCTCGCCAAACCTGGAGCAAACGGTTGTCCTTGTGGATAGCAACAAAGACAGCCCGGACTCGAAGCTCAATCGTGAGCCCCGCGCAGGTTCGATTTTGGAGCATCCGAATTTGCGAAACTTGCAGGCATCGGCAGCAGATCCGGACAAGTTGGAAGACGCCATCTTCTTGAGTGACCACCAAACGCAACTCTTGCATCGCCTGGTTCATGCCGAAGGACCACTGACGAGGGAATTGCAGGAATTCCAAATGCAAACCGCATATCGCGATCCGGTTCTGGGTGAAAGTTCCGGCGATTGGCTGGCGGCGGTGGAGCCTGTCGTCGTCAACCGCGGCGATAAGAAATCGGCGATCGGTTGGGCCGTGATTGTTCAGCAACGGCCGGAACAAGCCATTGCCCCATTGCGGCCACTGCGAAACAGCCTGATGAATCTAGGGCTTGTGGCGCTGCTTAGTGTCGCGCTTGTTCTGTTGGGAATGTGGGGCATCGTCCTTTATGCCAATGGCCGCGGCCGAGGACGCCTGTTGCGGCGTTTCCGTAAGAGCAGCCACAGCAACGGCACCGGAACAGGCGGCATGTCTCCACGCACGGCAAAGAAGCTCACCCGTACGCTCACGCGCCACGGCGACGGCACCGATCTGCAACCGCAGTGAGTTGGGCCGATTGCCGCGTTGTGGACAAATTCCCACTACCGCTTCTTGCTCTGGCTCTTTGTCCCGGTCGATTTCTGTTCGGGCGTGCTCTTCTTTAACGCCTTCGTTCTCGCTTTGGCCTTTCGTGACGCGGTCGCTGTCGGCTGAATCACGACCGAAATCCGATACTCCTCTGCGGATCGTTTCTGGCGATCGCTGGCTTTGTGTTTTTGCAAAATCGCGTCAATGGCATCAAAGATCTCTTGGCCGGCTTCTTCCAGTTTTGACTTGGGCAACTTTGCCAAGGCGGACATTGCCGAAACGTATTCGCCCTGAAAGTTCGCGGACAAATCCGTCAATTCGCTGCTCATTTCATTGAGCAATTCCAACACCAGCCCCACTTGCGAGCCTTCAGGCACGTCGGCCTGGGCAAAGCATGCGTCGTCAACGCGAAAGCGGCGAGCCACGGCGCGATAGAACTTCTGCACGGTTCCCCGCTTTTGTTCCTGGCGTGTCTGCACGATCAAGCCGTGCTCCGCAAGCGCGTCCACGTGGCGGTAGAGCTTGGTAGGTGATTCCCCCAACCGCTGTGCGACTTGCTTAGCGGTCTGCTCCCGCTCGGCAAATTGAGCCAGAATTCGCGCTCTGAGTTTGTTGGAAATGACCTTGAGTTGGTCGAGGTCGGTAATCGTGAACCACTCGGGCGGGGCAGTGCCGTGATCGCCCGTCGTCTTGAGTTCGGTTCCCGTGGGAGTTGCCGAACCAGCGGAACTTTTTTTCATCGCCAGATTTTCGAACTTGACATGGTCGTGATATTTAGTGAATATTCACACTATAGTGAATAATCACCACCGCGCACCCTGGAGCAAAGCATGCGTACCGCATTGTTGATCGGCACGTTGGGAACCATCATTTGCGTCGCGCCCGTCACAAAGAATATGACAGCTCACGCAACAACGCAGCAAACTACCACACTGGCGGACATCCTTGAATTTGCCAGGCAAAAGATTCACGGCGACCAACGCCAGGCTTTGCCGTTGGCAATCACAAGCCAGATTGCCGAGTTTGGCGATACCGCCAGTTTTGAAGCCATTTATCACGAAGACGCATTTGTTTGGACCATCGGCGGGAAGCTCCCCAGATCACATGGTTTTGACGGAAGCCATGACTGGGAAGTGGATTTGATGGGGATGTCGCGAACGCTGGAATTGGCCGATCGTGACGAGGCGAGGCTCCGCAACTGGTTTGTCTTTGGGGACTGGCTCAATCACCAAGAGCAGCTCGAGGTGCAGCTGGACGAAGCACAATCCGACCAAGAACATTGGGCAATCAATGTGCGGATGTCGGAAGGTGAAATCACGGCCCTCGTCCGCATCGTTAAGGACTCCGGCCTGCCTGTGGAATGTTCGTTGAGGAACATCCACGCCGAGACCATCACACTCGCGGACTATCGACCTGCTGCCGGGCGGTTGGTCCCCCATGCAATTCAGCGCTCGGCGGAACAGGGGGATAAGGTTGCGTATCAGTTGGCCACGGTCGAACACAAAGCTGTGTCCAAGTCGGCATTCGCAATGCCGCAACCGCAGGCGGACCGTTGGCGGTGGGTGGCGGACAATCCCCACGTCACGGTGATGCGCGCCAACACAGGGCATGTCTTGGTTCAAACATGGATCAATGAGGAGGGACCACATTGGTTCATCTTGGACACGGGCGCGGGCGGAACCGTCATTGATTCCGAAGTGGCCAAGAAACTGCAGTCGCGCAAATTGGGCGAAGCTTCCGTCGCCAGCATGTTGGGTTGGAAAAAATCGGCACTGCTACAATTGGAATCTCTGCGGGTCGGTCCGCTCGAAATTGTCGCGCCAATTTCCATGGAGATGGACCTTTCCTTCCTGACTGCGCCATTGGGAACAAAGATCAGCGGTGTCATTGGCTACGACGTCTTTTCGCGGTGTATTGCCGAAATCAAGCTTGAACCTCCCCGCGTGAACTTCTATCCCGCTGACAGTTCGCCATTTGAAGATTCGCAGCATTGGCATCCTCTGAGCATGTGCTGGCGGTTGCCGTTGATGGAAGGGCAATTGAGTGACTACCCGCCGGGCCTGTTTCGGATCGACATTGGCGCAGCTGGCGGCGCATTAGGGAATGTGGTGTTTCATCAACCGTATGTCCAAGCGGAGGACCTTTTGGCGGATCGCGAAACCACATCCTTTGAGATGCCGCCGCACAAATTGGAGTTTGGCACGGCTGACCGATTCCAGTTTCAAGGCCAACTCTTTGAAGACATCGAAGTTGGCTTCGCCACAACCAACATCGCCCCCTTCAACGACGTTTCTTCCCATGGCAACATTGGTGTGCTGATTCTCAAGCGATTTACGATCGTTTTGGACTATCAAAACAATCGCTATCAAATGATCCCCGCGGAGAGCGCTGAAGCGATCACCTCTGCTCCCACCGAGAGCGACACTTCGTTGAATCCGGCAAAACATCAGGACGTTGAGCCGCAGGCTGTCATTTCCAAATACTTGGAGAAGATTGGTGGAGTCGAGAAGCTAAACGAGGTCGGCGCGTATGAGATCAAGGGTGAATTTCAAATCCCAGAAGCCGGGTTGATTGGCGATTTGTCGCTCGCGCAAACAGGTGACAAATTCCTGATGCAGATCGAAGTCGGCAATATCGGTGTGTTTGCGTTTGGTTCCAATGGCCGCGAAGTATGGGAACTCAACCCGCAAACAGGCGACCGCATTCTCGACGGCGATGACCGGGCCGACGCAATCCGCAACTACGGCCGCCTGGTCACGGAATTGGAATACCTTGAGAACTTTGAAGGAAAACTCACATCGCTAGGTTCCACCGAGATCGATGATCGCAAATGCCACTCGATTCAGATCGATCCGCAAACAGGGCGAAGAGTCGTCGCTTGCTTTGATGTGAAATCAGGCCTCCTCGTCCAAACGACGACCATTCGCACTGCGCAGGGAACGGATTTCGAAGTTGTCACGGCCTACGATAAATACAAGCAAGTTGGAGATCTCCTGCTCCCGCACGAGTTTCGCGCAAACATCTCTGGCATGATTCAAGTGATGAAATACGAGGAAATCACGTTGAACGGGGAGATCGATGCGGACCAGTTTGCCTTACCGGAAAAACTGCGCGACGATCAATAATGCCGCTGGGAATCGCTGCTGCCCTACTTGTCTCGCATTACCCAACAAAAACAAAAGCGATCATTCCGGCAGTCACTCATCGCCTACGCGACCCTAGTTCCAGGCGGGGGATATTGTTGGTTTGGGGTTTTCGCGAGCAGTGGGATTTCCTGAGCTGTATGCAACGCCGCGATTGCGAGCGACAACATACGTGCGCGGCGGATCTTTGTGAGATGCGAAGGCCATAGTCAAGCCCTTTGGCGTGGACGCAAGCAGTCAACACTCGAAGTGTGATTGATCCAAATGTCTATGTAGTGAACTGGTCGTGTATGCGAAAAAGAAAAGTGACACGAATCCACCGACGGCAGTGGCAATCACCAGCATCAACTGGCCAACGCCAAACTCTCTGGGATCAATTTGTGTTACCTGTGCGGCTTGATTCTGCGTTGATTCGACGTTCAACAAGACGGTTGGCCCAATCGCCAGTGTAAGAGAAGGCAAGACAGCGGCCGATGTCAAAGCGGCAATTGTGGCGACTGTCCATCCAATCATGTCCTTACGATCGACTACCAGAGCAAGCTTGCACAGAAATATCGCGAAGAGCATCAGCCCCAAGAGCAAGATTGCAATCAACAAAGCCGGGACCGGTCTGATCAGAATAATGAGCCAGGGGGACGCATTCGCCAGCAAAATCTTCTGGAATATGATGAACGCCAGCCCAAGCGATCCGGCAGTCGATGTGCCAAACGCCAAGACGATCCAGCACCGCAGCCCCTTTTGCGCAGGAGCGCCCAGGCAACGGATGAGACCGCATATGCAGAAGACATATCCAGTGAGAATAGTAATCAGCCCAACATTGGGCGACAGTTGGAGCATCCAGAGCGCTACGGCTATCGCCAAACCAACCAAGATGATCAAGGATCCGTACCGGATCATCGCCAAACCGCCCCGCACCGCGGAAAAGTTGCTAGAGCGCTTCGTTGCCATGGTTGCCTACCCCTGAAACTGCGGCGCGGCCAAGTGCTTCTTCAAGGCGCGGAGCAGGTTGACGTAGGTCAACAGCCCCACCAATGCCGCAACAGGCGTGCCGCAAGAGAGGAAGATCATGACGCCAGAAAAGACTCCCTCGCCGCCAGGCATTGGGCCTTGTGGCTGATCGATGTTCGCGCCAACGCCTATGCCGATGACCAGGATAACCAGCGGCATAACGGCCAGATACAAGTAAGCGACTCCAGTGACGACCGCTAGCCAAACAAGACCACGCCTGCCGAGGTAAGCAGCCAACTTGCCCAAAAAGGCAACAAAGCAGAGCGTACCGGCCATGCCCAAGAGTGAACTGAGCATTGGCGAGTAGCCGAGCAGAATCAGGTTGTCCGACATGAAATTAAGGCCGCCAATAGCAGCGCTGATGATAGCGAATGCCAACAACAGAATACTGGCGCACGATAACAAGACGGAAAGGATTGCGAATGGACGTGTGCCACTTTCCCTTGGCGTGGTCATGCAGAAGAAAGGGCCAACGAACATCAACACGATGCCGATCAGAGTAATCGCACCGCCAATGAAGATAAGGTTTTCCCCTCCCTTCTGGCCTTGAAACGCGAACAGATTGGCGACAATGATCCCAACGATGCAGAAGATGCCAAGTGCGACAACATTCAGTCCGTAATAGACGATGCCAATGCCGGTCCGCGCTTGCGTGAAGTTGCCGGTCACATTGGAAAATATCTCGGCGCGACCGCCCAATTGCTGCGGAGCGACATAGGGGTTGGCAGTCGGAACCACTGGCTGCCCGGTGACGGGCTGACCGGTCACCGGTGGAGGGCCCGCAGGCGGAGGCACTGGAGGATTCACCGGAGGTGGAGTCTTAGGCGATTGATCTCCCGGAGGTTGGTACGGTGGCTGGGACATGGTGCGCATCCTTGTGAGTGCAGTCTTGGCTAACTATTCCTCCGCCTGGCGATTATTCCTCTATTTTTCCTCATTCGCTTGATACTCCACGCTGCCGCCAACGATGGTGTACAACACCTTGGCGTCCCGGATTTCTTCCTCTGCGCAGGTGAGAATGTCTTTCGAGAGTATGACGACATCCGCCAGCTTGCCCGGGGTAAGCGAACCTTTGATGTCTTCTTCAAATGCGGAGTATGCGGCATCCAGAGTGTACGACTTAAGGGCTTCCATTCGCGTCATCGCTTGTTCCGGGAAGAACGTCACGCCGCTCGCCAACCGACGCGAGACTGTTGCGTAATACGAAGCGATGGGATCAACGTCTTCAACGGGGGCATCGGTCCCGTTGGTGACAACAGCGCCTGAATCCAGCAGCTTCCGCCAGACATAGGCTCCCTCGGCCGCGCGACGATTGCCCAATCGCTCCAAGACGTAAACGGCGTCCGAGGTGCAGTGGATCCCCTGCATGGAGGCGATTACACCCAACTCTGCGAAGCGTGGAATGTCTTCCAGGCTGAGATGCTGCGCATGTTCGACGCGCCAACGCAACTGCGATCCGTTGTTCACCGTTGAGAACGCCTCTTCAAAGATGTTGAGCGTTTCGCGGTTCGCACGGTCACCGATCGCATGCACGCAGAGTTGATAGTCATTCGCTAACGCCAGCCGCGCGGTTTCTTGAATCGACTCGATTGAGCTTGTGTTCAAGCCAGTGCTCATAGGCAAATCTTGATATGGCTGCAACAACCAGGCTCCGTGCGGGCCTAGAGCGCCGTCAATGGAGCGCTTGATTGCGCGAACGGTCAAAGTGTTGTTGCCTGCTCCAATTGTGCGGTAATCGGCCAGGTTTCTCGCCATCCGATCATTGCCGTCACGGACCATCACCCAAAGCCGCAGTCGCAGCTTTCCTTCGTCTGCTAGATCGCGGAAGACGTCGATCGTTGAGAACGGACTGCCGGCGTCTTGAAAGCTGGTCACGCCTTTTCGCAAGCATTCTTCGGTCGCCAGCTCGATGGCTTTGAGGGTATTCGCATGCTGCTCTTCGGCCGTCATGCGTTCACCGCCGCGCCGCCGAATCAAACTTTGGGCCGTTTCCCGGAACACTCCGATGGGCTCGCCGGACTCGTCATGCATAATCTCGCCGCCGGCAGGATTGCGGGTGTCCTTCGTGACATTGGATATCCGCATGGCCGCCGCGTTGGCGAAGCTCATGTGGCCGCTCGCGTGCGTCAGCACGACGGGATTATCTGGCGAAGCTTGCGACAAAGCCGTGTGAACCGGGTAGCCTTCTACGTTGGGTTCAGGCGGCGTTTCCCATTTCTCCTGGTGCCAGCCGCGGCCAACGATCCATTCGCCTGGCTCCGCGTCTTTGGCCGCAGCGGCCACCTGCTGCACAATGTCGTTCCAGGTTTTGGCCTGGCGAAGGTCCAGCATCATCATGGACTGACCGACGCCGGTGAAATGTCCATGGCATTCAATGAAGCCGGGCATCACGAGTTCACCGTTGAGCTCAATCGTCTTTGCGTTGGGGCCGGCCAGCTTGCGAATCTCTTCCTCGCTGCCAACAGCAAGAATCTTTCCGTCAGCAATCGCAACCGCCTCAGCGGTCGGCCGGTCTTCGTCCACCGTGACCACCTTGCCGCCGACAATGATCATGTCCGCAATGGCGTCCGTCACCCGGATCGCTTCGCTGGCTTGCGCCTGATTGCCTTGCGCATGCACATCGACTGACAAAAATGCCAGGCAAGCGGCAAACATCAAACAGCCTGTCAGTGATCGCATCATCACAAGGGCTCCAATCGCAAAGAGGAGAACTCGACCGAGAAACCGCACCGCAGCCATTGTAGTTTCTGAGAGTTGAGATCGCCATTGTCCCGGCGATGCTGGGGCTGCTGTTTGCCTCGCCGACTGTCTTCAATGCCTGTCGTCGCCCACCAGTTGGCTCATTCCCAAATGGCGACCACCGCAGGCAGGTACTGCCGCACATCCCATTCATCATGGCGCGGCAGAGCACCCACATCAAAATTCTCGTCCGCTTCAACCACAATCAGGCTCCCGCGCGGAGCGAAGCTCACAAAACTCTCGACCAGCCACAACATTTCTTCAGCATGCGAAGTGAACAAAGACCACGGCGGTGAAAAGAACGCGCACCATGGTTTGTCCATGGTCAACCGCGGCTGCGCTTCGCCATCTGCAAAGGACGCACCAGTTGGATCAAGCCCCGCTGCTTCCAGTTGATGCCGGCGAAACCACAACAGAGTATCCGCAACAACAACTTGCGACACATCATCAACCGCCAGGCTTGTGATGTTCTCTTGCAGCACGCGGGCAGTTGCATGCGAGCGCTCAAAGAACACAGCGCAATCCGCGCCGCGGCTGAGGGCTTCGAGCCCGATGGCGCCGGTGCCTGCAAAGAGATCAATCGCGACAGTCCCTTCAATGGCTTTGCCCAGCAGATTGAAGACCGCTTCTCGTACGCGATCTTTCATCGGTCGCGTGGCCGGATCACCGGAATACTTGAGAATGCTGCGGCGAAACTTGCCGCCGATGATCCGCAACGGGTTGTCCGTGCGGGCTTTGGTCTGCTTGGGTTTCTCGCGTCGTGCCATGAGAGTGCGAATTTACGGACTGACCGTCACAAAAGGAACCCGCAAAACATCCTGGCAAGTCAGCTGCTGCCTTCCCTGGAGCCACAAAGTGCTAGATTTCAGCGGTCACCAATTCTTGATCATTGATCCTTCGCTCGCTCTGCCGAAAGAACGCTTGCCATGAATGCTCCCGCACACTCGTTGAAGCAACTTCCGGACGAGTTGATCAGCCGCGTGGCGGAGAAGTCGTTTGAGGCATCGCTCATGCTGGCAGATGCCTCGATTGGTGAATTGACGAAGGACTTGCCGGTCGAGCGTTTCATGACGCGGGACTTGATCAACGCGCGACCGACCGACACGGCTGCTGCCATCCGTGGCTGCATGAAAGAACGCGGTTTTCGCCACATGTTGGTGTGCGAGCAAGACGCCGAAGGGGTTGAACGCTTGCGCGGCGTTATCAGCGACCGCGACGTTGCCACGCGTGATCAGGAGAAGGCGGAGGAATTCATGAACACGCGCACCCGCTTCGTTCATCCGTCAACCAGCATGATGCAAGCCGCGGCCGCCATGGTGAGTTGCCGGATTTCGTGTTTGCCGGTTGTGGACGAGCAGGAGCAAGACCGTTTGTTGGGCCTGGTCACATTGACCGATGTAATGCTGGGCCTGAATTGCCTGCTGCCCGTGATGGAAGGCATTGCGGATCAGCTGACACTCTTGCAACAGCAGGAAGAGCCAAGCCCTGAAGCAACCATCGCCCGCGCTGAAGCCGCGGTTCGGGACGAACTGCGATCTTAATTCTGTGGACCGAGTGTGGCAGATTTGCTTTTGCCACTTTCGCAGCTTAGAGTGCCCAAGCTGTTGGCTTGCTCCATTGATTTTCTTCGAGGTTCGCGATGCGCGCTCTGCCACGACTTGGGCTTTCTTGCTTCGGCCTTGCGCTGGTCCTTTCCGCTGCTGTCACGGCAACTCCATCAGATCAAACGATCAACAAGCCACAAGATTCGTCTGCGCCCTATCTGGCGATGGGAATCAAGATTGGTGAAGTCACGCCCAACTCCGCCATCATTTGGAGTCGCTGCACGGCCCACGCAGAACGCAATAATGATGGCGAACCTGCTGTCGGCAATCCGGGCCCTCGCACGCCAGAGTACACCGAAGAGATTGATGCCAATCAGCTGGAAGGGTCCGTCGAGGGAGTTTCCGGTCAACTGCGCCTGGTTTGGACAACTTACGAGGACTGGTCCAACGCGCAGCACACCGCCTGGCATTCAGTTGATGAAGCTACCGATTTCGCTCACCAATTTGAATTGCCTGAGCTCTCCCCAGCGACGAAGTATTACGTACGTGTCGAAGCGAGAGCCGCAACTGGCGCGGAAGACCGGCCCACCCGCTCGTTCGCGGGATCATTCACCACAGCGCCGGCGCCGAACGTTTGGCAGGATATCCGTTTTGGCGTGATCACTTGCCAGATGTACAAAGATCTCGATCACGCGGACGGCTTTCACATCTATCCTGCTATGGCCGAGTTGCACTTGGACTTCTTTGTGCCTGCTGGTGACAACGTCTATTACGACAACGAAAAGCCCCGCGCGCGAACCTTGGAACTGGCCCGCTACCATTGGCAGCGCATGTTCTCACTGCCGCGGATGGTGGAGTTCTTCCGCAACCATCCCGCGTACTGGGAAAAGGACGATCACGACACGCGAGCCAATGACGCCTGGCCAAGTCAACGTGCCCGGTGGATGTCCCCGTTCACCTGGGAGCAAGGTCTTAAGACATTCCGCGAGCAAGTTCCCATGGGCGAGAAGACTTTTCGCACGTTTCGCTGGGGGCAAGGGCTACAAGTCTGGCTGATCGAAGGACGCGACTTCCGTACTCCCAACAACATGGCGGATGGCCCCGAGAAGACCATCCTGGGCAAAGAGCAGCTCGCCTGGCTGCAGAAATCTGTGGAAGAGTCGGACGCGGCCTTTCGCGTGTTGGTCAGCCCGACGCCAATCGTTGGCCCGGACCGCGAGAACAAGAACGATAACCACGCCAACTCCGGCTATAAGTTTGAAGGCGATCTCATCCGCAACTGGGCTGGCGGCTTGGAGAATTTCTACATCTGTTGTGGCGATCGGCATTGGCAATACATGTCGGTTGATCCGGCCACAGGCGTCCGCGAGTTCTCCTGCGGTGCGGCCAGCGATCAACATGCCGGCGGCTCACCCGGCCGTGACCCGGAGTATCAACCGTTCCACCGCGTCAAAGGCGGTTTCCTGAGTGTTGCCGTATCGCGGGAAGCGGAAACGCCCAAAATTGTCTTCCGCTTCCATGACGTCCACGGCGAAGTGGTTTATGAGTTTGCCGATGATGGGCGGCGTTGAAAACAACTGTCTTCAAGACAGCTCGACGATGCTCTGCTATAAGTCCAAGTCGTCCAACTCATCCATCAGGTTGTCGAGCTTGTCCTTGGGCGCGTCTGGTTTGCCTTCCTGGCGTTTGGGGATTCCCACAGACATCCCAACAGCGTCACGGCCGGCAGCGACGAGTTCCGCGTCTCGCTCTTGCACAGCCGCATCCAAGCCTTCGGGCGCTCCAAACAGCTTGGAGAGATCGATCTTGAACGCTGCCGCTCCGCCGGCTTCAGCCGCCCCGGCAATCGCCGGTGTCTTGTGCTGCGGGAAGATGATTGCGTTTTCCGGACACACGCGGCTGCAGGCGGGGCAACCCTTGCGGCAGTTGTCCGGCTGCTCTACCAAGATGGTGTCAACTCGGTCCACGCCGTACACACCAAACAGGCAGAAGTCCAAACACTCCATGCAATTTGTGCAGCGGCTGAAGTCAATCACCGGATACCAGCGACGACCAGCGTCTTCTTCAACGCGCAGGGCTTC
>CALJLD010000014.1 GCA_937982665.1 uncultured Planctomycetales bacterium | reverse complement strand
AGTCTTGATTCAATTGCCAAAGATCGTGCTGGCAATTTCCAACAAAAGCTGCGCACTGGGCAAGGCGCGTTTTGAATTTTTCTTTCGAAGCGATCCGAAGAATCCGTGAGTGGCCGTGCAAATCATGCGTCAGCCCACGGTGCGAATTTCAGTTTTCCAGGGGGCGCACGTCAGGAGTGATAAGGGGGAGAATTCAACTGATCTAACGCCCCGTCTGCGCGCCGCGAAGATTGAGCCGCTGGCGAATGTAGAAATTGGAGCCGATCTCGCGAACTTTTTGGGCGTTGACCGATGATACTTTTTCTGCACGCGGATCCACTGCGTGAGCACCTGAGAGCCCAAGCAATACTTGGTGACAACAAGTGCACGACGGTAAGTCCATCCTCGATTCGCAATTCATTCCGAGCTGATGACGACCAAATGAAGCGACTTCATCAACTCGGAATGACGAGGTGGCATCGCTACGTCACTGCTAAAGATTCGGACTCGCATTGACCCGACGCCTTGGCACTGCTGGACAAGCCAGCAGTGGCACCCGAAAACCGAATCGTGACGAAGGCACTAGTTTGCCGCCTCTTTGGCCAACTGCTCCCAAAGATCATTGATCGCGGCCTCGCCCACCACTGGCTGCTGGCAAGCGAATTGCTGGCAAACAAAAGCAGCAGGTTCACTGTCAGGCACTTTGCCGGCAAACAACGGTTCAAGTGATTGGGAGGAATTGCTTTCGCTGGCCCAGCGCCCAGCGATGACGCAGTTGGGAACAAAGTGCGTTTGCAACCTTTGCAGCAGGTCATGCACAACGGATTCGTCCTTCGCGGTGACGACAACTTCCTGTGTCGGCACTAGCGCCCAATCAAGCGCTGTGAGCATTTGGGCGGTTGCTCCTGGCATACGTTCCATGGAATCTCGAAATGCCCAAAGAATCCGTTCCGCCACCGCAGTGATATCCGCTCGGCCAGATAACTGCCCAAGACGCAACAGCGCTGTGGCCAACATTCCATTGCCGCTGGGCGTGGGGTTATCGTGGGCGTCTTTCTGTCGCGTGATCAGCCGCTCGTGATCATCAGCGGTGAAGTAGAAATCACCAACCGCCGGATCAGCAAAATGTTTGATGGTCAGATCCGCCAACTCGAGCGCGGCATCGATGTAGCTCTCGTCAAGAGTTGCTTCATAGACGCGCTGCAAGGCGTTGATCAGGCAGGCGTAATCGTCAAGACACGCCGTGTTGCGGGCCTTGCCCTTTCGCCAGGAGTGCAACAAACGCCCATTGTCATCCCGCATCTCCTGCAGCACAAAATCGGCCGCGCGCCTGGCGGCGCTGGTGTACTTGTCATCGTGCAGCACGCTGCCGGCTAACGCAAACGCTTCAATTGCCAGCGCATTCCAATTGACCAGGACCTTGTCGTCCAAGCCAGGGAAGACTCGTTGACTCCGCGCTTTCAGCAATTGCGCCCTTGCGTCACGCATCTCTTTCTTGAGTTGGGCGACATCGCATTTGAGCAAAGCGGCGCACTGCTCCCAAGTGCGGGACAGGTGCAAGATGTTCTTGCCTTCGAAGTTGCCGAGGTCAGAAACATCGAAGACATAGGCGAACCTCGTGGCCGTTTCCTCGTCCAGGACTTCCGCAAGTTCTGCAGGTGTCCAGACGAAGAACTTGCCCTCTTCGCCTTCGGAATCGGCGTCCTGAGCGCTGTAAAACCCGCCGGCCGGATCAGTCATTTCCCGCAAGAGATAGTCGAGCGTCTCGCGGGCGACCTCCGCGAATCGCTCATTGCCAGTCAGTTGAAACGCTTCCAGATATGTTGTGGCCAGCATGCCATTGTCGTAGAGCATCTTCTCAAAGTGCGGCACCAGCCAACGGGCATCAACAGAATAGCGATGAAAGCCGCCGCCGAGTTGATCATAGATGCCGCCTGCGGCCATGCGATCTAACGTATGTGTGGCGATCTCCAACAACCGTGGCTGCGCGAAGCGGCCAGCCATCCGCAGCAAAAAGCGCAGGTCGAGCGGGTGGGGAAATTTCGGCGCTGCTCCAAAGCCACCAAACTGCGGATCAAACGATCGCTCCAGTTGAGCGCAGGCGTTACGCAAAATGCGTTCGGCATTCTCAGTTATGAATTGCGGCACCGCGTTCTCAGTTGTGCCCACCGATTCAAGTGTTGCGGCATCTTCGACAACTTCGCCGGAGTGCTTTTGCAGATATTCCGTGATCTTGTCCGCCTGCGTCAGGGTGTCGTCGCGGCGGTCCTTCCAAAACCCGGCAAGGGAGTTCAGCACATCGCTAAAGCCTGGCCGGCCGTAGCGGCTTTCCGGCGGCCAGTACGTACCACCGTAGAACGGTTTGCCTTCCGGCGTAAGAAACATGGAAAGCGGCCAGCCGCCCCCCTGCGGTGAGCCAACCATTTGCAGAAAGATCTGCAGAGCGGTCATGTAGATGGAGTCGATCTCGGGGCGTTCTTCTCTGTCAACCTTTACGCTGATGAAGTCCGCGCGAAGCTGGGCGGCGATGGCTTCGTTTTCGAAGCTCTCATGCGCCATCACGTGACACCAATGGCATGCGGAATAGCCAATCGACAAGAAGATGGGCTTGTCCTGGTCTTTGGCTGCTGCAAACGCTTCGCCGCCCCATTCGTACCAATCCACGGGATTGTCCGCGTGTTGCAACAGGTACGGGCTTGTGCTTTGGGCAAGTCGATTTGGCATGATGATCGTCGACGGCAGGAAGAGAATTGGCGTCAACTGATCTTAGAAGCGCAAGCCGGTCTCGTCGACGGCGAGACCGCAGATGTTGCGAGCTAAGTGCTGTGAAGGTTCGCACATCCGCGTTTGCCAGTTTTTTGATCGCCAAGATGCAATCGCAAATGATTGGAGTTAGACTGGCGAAACGCCCGGCTTCGATGCTGGCAGTTTGTCTCGTTTGGGACAGGTTAATACAGAGTAAAAATAAGCGAGGAATCCTCATGCGTCGCCTCATTCCAGTATTCGCAGTTGTCGTCTTTCTCGCTCAACCGGCCTTCACCTTTGCCGATGGTTTGTTGCTGCGTTTGCCGGAAGACGGCACCAGGGCCAAGTATTCGTTGGATCTCAGCGAGGGCGGACAAGCGATGTCCGGTTCTTTGGAAATCCGGTCCGTCGGCAAGGAAGACGTCGACGGCAAAGCCTGCCGATGGATTGAAATGACGATGGAAGGTCCTGGCAACGTCACGCTCAAACTGCTTGTTCCGGAAGAAGAATTGAAGCTGGGCGGCTCACCTTTGCATAAGGCATCCAAAGTCTATCTTGATCAGGGACTTGGATCCGGCCCTGACGAAATCACCGATCCCAACTCTCCACTGCTTGGCCCGTTTCCAGCGTTTCTCTCGGCTCCCGCAACCACGGAAAAGCTTGAGGAGTCAACGCTGACCACCGACGCTGGCGAGTTTGAATGCCAAGGCTTCAAGACTCAACAAACATTCAAACAAGGCGATCAGACAATCGAGGTCACAAGCGAAACACGGTTTTCGGATACGCAAGAGGCAGCTTTTGGCACTGTGGAATTTGCTATGGAGTTCAAGTTGGACAATGGTAGAAGCGGGACCGTGACAGTGAAGTTGACAGAGACCGGAGACGACGCGAAGCCAAAGTTGGAAATCAAGTCCGACGATGACGGCGAATAGTGGCGCGTCGCTGGGCAGTTCCCGCTCCGCCAGAAACTCCCGCCAAGCTTCCAATGTTCATATTCACTCAGGTTTTGTTCAACGATGGATCGCCAAGCTGCTTTTGATCTCGTTTGCGAATACACTGCCAACGATGGGCTGCGCAAACACATGCTTTCCGTTGAAACCGGGATGCGTGCATACGCCACGAAGTATGGCGAAGATATTGAGAAGTGGGGGATTGTTGGGCTCCTACACGATTTTGATTACGAGCGCTGGCCCAACCCTCCGGATCATCCGTTACAAGGGTCAAAAATATTGGCGGAACGTGGTTATCCCGAGGACGTGATCTACGCAATCAAATCGCATGCGGACTATATCGAAGAATGCCCGCGCGTGTCGCTCATGGACAAGGCGCTCTACGCTTGTGATGAACTTGCAGGATTCATCACGGCATGCGCGTTGGTTCGCCCCGATGGCATTAGCGGGATGAAGCCTTCCAGCGTGAAGAAGAAAATGAAGCAGAAGAGCTTCGCGGCTGCGGTGAATCGGGATGATATCGTCCGCGGTGCTGAGGACCTTGGAGTACCGCTTGATGAGCACATCCAATTCATGATCGATGCGATGGCCGAGAACGCGGCGGAGCTTGGGCTGAATAGGTAATGTGCGCAGCTCTTAGAGCAGCTGGTTCGTGAGCCAGTTCATTGTGTGCGGCTGTCGCGAGTGAATAATGGGGACCGTCGCAACTGTGCCAATGCTCGCTTGCATTGTGACGGATTGCGGAACGAAATTCACGGAAACGAATCTGGAGGGATTTGAAGTGTCAAGAATGTGGACAAATCTGTTGTGTGTCGCCGCGATCATTGGATTCGCTGGCGTACTAACTGCCCAAGACAACACCAGTCAGGATGACGCCAAGGCGCAAGATGCTGGTTTCGTTTATGAATGGCCTGAGGTTCCAACGGGACTCGATTTGCCGGCAGCGGAAGTGCCAGAGAAAGAGTACTACGCGGAGAACCTCATCAACCAAAAGCTGCCCAACCTGCAAGTGCAAGAGTTCCTGAGCGACAAGCCGGAACTTGAAGGCAAGATGGTGCTGATTGATTTTTGGGCCACGTGGTGTGGGCCTTGTAAGGCCGTGATTCCGGAGTTGGGTGAATTCAACAAAGAGTTCGGCGAGAAGCTGGTTGTCCTCGGAATCAGTGACGAGGAAAAGCAAACCGTGCTGAACATGACAGAGCCCAAGCTTGAATATGCCAGCGCAATTGATACCGAAGGCACGATCAAGAATCACGTCAAGGTGCGCGGCATCCCACATGTGGTCATTGTTGACCCCTATGGCTATGTTCGCTGGCAGGGCTTCCCGGGCATGGAAGACCACAAGCTGACGAAAGAAGTGATTCAAGGCTTGCTTGACACTTACGTCAAAGACACCGGCGAGTAACAAAGACACCGACGAGTAACCTGGCGATTCAATTCGAGTCGGCAATACACAAAACACGCGTCGCGATCCAGTATCGCGACGCGTGTTTCTTTTTGCTGAGTTAGCCCGATATCGTGATTTCTTCAAACGTACGATGGTTTGCTCAATGAAGCCTTCACGTAGTCACGATTCATTTGGGCGATGAATTTCACGGAAATCTCTTTCGGGCAAGCCGCTTCGCACTCGAAGTAGTTGGTGCAATTGCCGAATCCTTCAGCGTCCATGGCTTCCACCATGTTCAGCACGCGATCATTGCGACCAGGCTGCCCTTGCGGCAAGTTGCCCAAGTGAGAGACCTTGGCTGCGACGAACAACATCGCGGAAGCGTTCTTGCACGCTGCGACGCATGCGCCACAGCCAATGCACGCCGCTGCATCCATGGCCGTCTCGGCTTTCTCACGGGCAATCGGCAAGGAATTGGCATCCGGCGCGCTTCCCGTATTCGCAGCAATGAATCCGCCCGCCTGGATCACACGATCAAAAGCTGTGCGATCAACAACCAGATCCCGAATTACGGGAAAAGCACCCGCGCGGAACGGTTCAATGTAGATCTCCGCGTTGTTTTTGAACTCCCGCATGTGGAGTTGGCACGTTGTGGTGGCGCGGCGCGGCCCATGAGCCTGACCGTTAATCACCAGCGAGCACATGCCGCAAATGCCCTCACGGCAATCATGATCAAAAGCGATGGGATCTTCGCCTTTGTCAATCAACTGCTCATTGAGTACGTCCAGCATTTCCAAGAATGACATGTCCGGGCTGACGTCCGCCAACTTGTAGCGAACCATCTTGCCGCGCGTTTCGGCATTCTTTTGCCGCCAGATATGAAGCGTGAGGTTCATTTTGTCGGTTACTTGTAGCTGCGCTTGGTGGGCTTCACAACTTCGTAGTTCAGTTCTTCCTTGTGCAGTTTGGGCTTTTCGCCCACGCCTTGGTATTCCCAAGCCGCGACATACATGAAGTCATCATCGTTGCGCTGGGCTTCGCCTTCATCATCCTGATGTTCTTCACGGAAGTGACCGCCGCAGCTCTCGTCACGATGGAGCGCATCGTTGCAGAGGATCTCCGCAAACTCCATGTAGTCCGCCACGCGGCCGGCCTTCTCCAAGGCGATATTGAACTCGTCACCAAAGCCTGTCACGCGCAGATTCTGCCAGAACTCCTCGCGCAGGGCCGGGATCTTCTCGAGCGCGGCTTCCAGCCCCTCTTTGGTGCGGGCCATTCCGCAATGTTCCCAGACAATTTGGCCCAGCTCGCGATGAAAAGAATCCGCGGAGCGGCGGCCGCCGATCTTCAGCAGGCGATCGATCTTTTGCGTGACTTCTCCTTCGGCTTCGGCAAAGGCGGCATGATCTGTGTCGATGGGGTCCTGGTCAGGCTTGTGGTCTGCCAGGAAGTTCCCCAGCGTGTCCGAGATGACAAAGAAGCCGTCCGCCAAACCCTGCATGAGCGCACTCGCGCCCAAGCGGTTGGCACCGTGATCGGAAAAGTTGGCTTCGCCCAGCACAAACAAGCCGGGGATGTTGCTCATCAAGTGATAGTCCACCCACAGGCCGCCCATGGTGTAATGGCTGGCTGGGTAAATCCGCATGGGGGTCTCATACGGATTCTCGTCCGTGATGCGTTCGTACATCTCGAACAAGTTGCTGTAGCGGTCTTCGATGGTCTTCCGGCCGAGCCGATTGATGGAATCGCGAAAGTCCAAATAGACGCCGCGCCCATACTCACCGACGCCACGCCCTGCGTCGCAAGCTTCTTTAGCCGCACGGCTGGCGATATCTCGCGGAGCCAGATTGCCAAAGGATGGGTACTTTCGTTCCAGGTAATAGTCGCGATCTTCGTCAGGAATCTGGTTGGGCGGCCGTTTGTCACCGGCCTCTTTGGGCACCCACACGCGTCCGTCATTTCGCAAGGACTCCGACATCAGCGTGAGTTTGGACTGATGCTCCCCATGCACGGGAATGCATGTGGGATGAATCTGCGTGTAGCAGGGATTCGCGAAGTACGCGCCGCGCTTGTAAGCACGATAGGCAGCCGTGACATTGCAGCCGGCGGCGTTTGTGGAGAGATAGAACACGGTGCCGTAACCGCCTGTGGCCAACAACACGGCATCGGCGGCGTGTCGCTCAATGGCACCTGTGACCAGGTCCCGCGTGATGATGCCGCGAGCTCGGCCATCGGCAATGACCAAATCCAGCATCTCCGAGCGAGTGTGCATCTCGACCGTGCCGGCGGCAATCTGCCTCTCCAGCGCGGAGTAACAGCCCAAGAGCAACTGCTGTCCGGTTTGCCCACGAGCGTAGAACGTGCGGGAAACTTGTGCTCCGCCGAAACTCCGATTGGCAAGTAATCCGCCATAATCCCGGGCGAACGGCACGCCCAACGCCACGCACTGATCGATGATGTTCAGGCTGATTTCCGCCAGCCGATGCACATTTGCTTCACGTGCGCGAAAGTCACCACCTTTGATCGTGTCGTAAAACAGGCGGTAGACCGAATCGCCATCACCTTGGTAGTTCTTGCCGGCGTTGATGCCGCCCTGTGCTGCAATGCTATGAGCGCGCCGGGGACTGTCCTGAAAGCAAAAGCAATCGACGTTGTAACCCAGCTGTCCCAAAGTTGCGGCGGCCGCGCCCCCAGCCAAACCACTCCCAACAACAATCACGCGATACTTGCGGCGATTGTTGGGCGCAACAAGTTTCATCTTCTGACGAAAATTGGTCCACTTGTCTTCCAGTGGTCCAGGCGGGATTCGGGAGTCAAGCGTCATCGGGAAACAGGCGTGGAGTATTCTGGTCGCGGGTCGATCGGTTGTTGCCGCGCGGCAACGTTAACCACCGCCGGTTGGCAAGGACGGAAAACGCAGAATCCAAATCGTAAATGGCATCATCATGTTCAGCAGGACAATCACAATCACAACGGCCGGGCAGCCGTAGCGCACCAACTTATTGAAGGTGGGATGGTTCAAGCCAAGTGATTGGAATGCGCTGGAAAATCCATGTAACAAGTGGGCACCCAAAGCCAGCATCAACAACATATAGATAATGCTGATCATCGGGTTCTGAAAACCCTTGATGAACATGGAGTAGACATCGGGCGGGGCACCTTCAACAGCGTGCGCGTCCTCGAAGGCGTCTGGATTGATCACGCCGAAGGTCAAATGCAACAGGTGATAAACAACAAACAACAACACCAGCAGCCCCGTCAGAAACATGAATGTTGCCGCGCGGACGCGTGCTTGCGCCAAAGGGTCTTCCTGCACAAAAGCGTTGTATTGGTAACGGTCTTTCCTGGCTGCCATATTCATTCGATTCAGCCGGAAGCCCGCATAGATGTGCAGCAAAAAGATCGCAAGCAGGCCACCACGGGCAACCCAAAGCGCGGGTCCCAGCCCTTTGAGGAAAGCCGCGTAAGAATTCATCGCCTCTTGCCCTTGGTAGATTTGCAAGTTGGCGATGCAGTGCTGAATAACGAAGAGGACCAGCAGTAAACCGGTCACCGCCATGACAGCCTTGCAACCGACTGAGGTCTTGAAGATGCGGACAAAACGACTCATGTATGTTCCCGGCTGCTATGGTCCGCAGGCAATCAGTTTGGACAGAAAGAGTGGGAAGAGTAGCGGAAGGCGACGCAAGAATCGACTGGCAACGAAGCCCAACACCAGTCCCGCTAGCGACTTATGTCGATTGGGACTTTGAAATGGCGTGGGGTTGAAAGAATCCGCCGTCGGCCCGATCCGTCACGCCAACATCATACACGTCCGCTGGGACGGAACAAGAAGTGGGCCCGTGACATTCTCGCGTTAGCAGCGAGCCATAAGCAGAATAGATCCTCAATCTGTTTCATCCGCGCATGGTGGATTGGTCATCATGCATGTTGCTGCTCATGCTCAAGCAGCCACTTCTTCCGCCAGAGTCCGCCACCGTATCC
>CALJLD010000013.1 GCA_937982665.1 uncultured Planctomycetales bacterium | reverse complement strand
TTGTCGCTTTGGAGTGTGGCGGGTCTGACGCCTGGAGCGGAATCACGGCCAACCCCGCCTTGGGGATCGCCAGCGATACTTTGGTGGCCGCAGGCGGTACCACGATTCTCTCTGAGACGCCGGAGATTTACGGTGCAGAGCAACTCTTGGCCGCGCGGGCCGTCTCGAGCGACGTTGCCGAGAAGTTGCATTCGCGAGTTCGCTGGTGGGAAGAATACGCGCGAAAGCACGGCGCAACTTTGGACAACAACCCGTCAACCGGCAATAAAGCCGGAGGACTAAGCACAATCTATGAGAAGTCGCTGGGGGCAGTCGCCAAAGGCGGCAGCGCGCCGCTGGTTGATGTCCTGCGCTATGCGGAACCGGTTTCGCGCCGCGGGTTCCTGTTCATGGATTCGCCTGGCTATGATCCGGCGAGCATCACCGGCAAAGTGGCGGCCGGCGCCAACGTCGTCTGCTTCACTACCGGCCGCGGAAGCTGTTTTGGCTGCAAGCCGTCGCCTTCCATCAAGATTGCCACGAATACGCGCATGTACGAACGGATGCGGGACGACATGGACCTGGACGCAGGCGTTGCGCTTGCCGGCACTCCGCTTGAAGAAATCGGCCAAGCGATCTTCCGGAAGATTCTTGCTGTTGCCAGCGGCGAGCAGACCAAGAGCGAAGCCCAAGGCTTGGGCGAAGAAGAATTCGCGCCGTGGGACCTGGGCCCCACGCTGTAAGCGCGCGCGTTGCTAGCGGCCTTTCCGATTGTCATTGCTGCTTTGCCTACTACACCGTCATTCCCGCGCAGGCGGGAATCCAGCGCGTAGCGTTGTTCACTGGATTCCCGCCTGCGCGGGAATGACGGGTGGAGCGCCATTTCTCGTGACTTCCTTTTTTCAAAAAACTTCCACAAATTCGCACGGATTTGGCCCCGTGACCCCACTAACCCTAGTGGGCAACCATTCCGAATGATCTGTCGCGGAGCCAACCATGCGTCTGACATTGCGAACCCTGCTGGCCTATATGGACGGCGTGCTTGATTCCGAGGACGCGGAAGAAATCGCACGCAAGGTTGAAGAAAGTGAATACGCGACGGAGATCGTGCATCGCACGCGGGATGTTGTGCGGCGGTTGCGGTTGGGCGCGCCGCCTATCGATCCGCGCGGCAAAGGATTGGATGCGAATTCCGTTGCGGAGTATTTGGACAACACACTCACGGCCGAACGCGTGGCCGATTTTGAAGCGCTGTGTTTGGACACGGACATTCACCTGGCCGAGGTCGCCGGGTGTCATCAGATTTTGACGTATGTGTTGGGCGCGCCTGCGGATGTTGATCCGGACACGCGCAAGCGGATTTATGGGCTGATCTCCGGCGATGCCGAACAAGACGTCGCCAAAGAAGACACCGTGAAGGAATCGCCCAAAACCAAACGGTCATCGGCTGCGGAGAAGGCAACCGGCGCGTCAGCTTCCAATGGCGAGGCTGAAAGAGATGCGGAAAGAGATGCCGACGATCGCCCCAGCCCTGAAAAGCGCCCGCTGGAAGTTCCGGACTACTTGCGCGATCAGCCGCCCGCCCCCAAGACCGGACGGTTCATCGCTATTGCTTTGCTGTTGCTGGTGGGCGCGGTCATCGTTGTCGGCATGCAGCCAGATTGGTTGCCTGGCTTTCTCAAATTTGGACAAGACACCGTTGCCCAAAATGATGGCGCCAATGACACCAACGCCGCTAACGAGAATTCCCAGCAAGGCAATCAAGCGGCCAATGCCAACGGGAACGCCGAGAACGCTCAAGACGCAGGCGACTTGAAGCAACCGGATGACGCCAACCAGCTGGGCAATCAAGCCGCGCCTGATGGCGGGAACGCGGCTCCGCCAAATGATGCCAACGCCGCGATGCCGCCGCTGCCGGAACAGGCAAATCCGCCTGGCAATGCAGATGCTGGCAATGCTGATGCGGCAGCGGGCGATGGAACAGACGAAGGTTCAGCCGATGGATCAGGCGATGCAAACAATGCCGCCAACGCGAATGCTGGTGACAACAACGCCGGCGAAGCGAATTTGCCGGCCAATGCCGTGGAGGATTCGCCTCCTTTGCCGCAAGTGGTGGGACAACTCACTTCCACGGAAGCCGTTTTGTTGCGATTTGGTGGAACACCTCCGTCTTTGAGTCGATCACCGCCGCGGGGCGATATTTCGACACGGGAAGCTTTGATCTCCTTGCCGGACTTCCGCAACGTGATCACTTTGGGTGCTGACGGTGTGGCCGTTCAGGCGGTTGGCGAAACGCACTTCGAATTTGAAACGACTCGCCCTGCCGAAACACTGCCGCGGATTCACTTGAAACAAGGACGATTGCTCTTCAACGCTGCCGGCGGCGCGGGGACGCGAATGCGCTTGCGGACCGGCGACTTGGAGTATGCATTGACCTTCCAGCAGCCGGGCACAACTTTGGCCATCGAGGCTCGCCGCGTTCGCGTGGACGGCGCGTTGCCGCACGAGACGAATTGCCCCACCGAGTTGATTGTGGATTGCGTGGCCGGTAAAGCGGTTTGGGAATCGTTCGCTCGGGGTGGGCGACATGAGTTGGATGCTGGCATGCGTTGGGCTTTGTCAGCAACTTCGGCCGATCCCCTTGTCGCGTCCGTTGCCGCGCCGGAATGGGCCACGACGATGAACCTTGCACCGTTGGCCGCGCGCGGAGCTGAGCAAATCGAACAGTATCTTCGCGGCGAGTTGGCAGTTCGCGTACGGCAGGCCTTCCTTGAGCAGACAGCCAGCAACCGCGTGGAAGTCGCCTCGCTGGCGATGCGTTGTTTGGCGGCGGCCGATGACTTTGATGCGGTGATCAGCACGTTGGATGATACGGATTATCGCGCGTTCTGGGATCAACAGATGGAGAGCCTGCACAAAGCGGTTGTGCGGAGCCCTGAGTCAGCAGCGCTTGTGAAGATTGCCTTGGAATCGCAGCGCGGAGACGATGCTCCGGAACTTTACCGGATGCTGTGGGGCTACACGGCTGGCGAGTTGCTGGAACAAGGCCATGCGGCGAAGTTGGTTGAGTACCTTTCGCACGAGGACTTGGACTTCCGCGTGCTGGCGTCGTGGAATTTGCGCGAGATCACCGGCATCGAGGATATCCCCTATCGCCCGGATTCCAACGAGAGATCGCGCATTCGCGCCGTTAACCAATGGCAGAATCGCCTCAACAAGGGCGAGGTTGTGCCGAAGCCGAACAATTGAAGTGCTACGCATCTCTCACCGGTCGCACAACAACGCGGCCGGTGATCCCGCCTTTGAGAATTGTCGCCACCTCGTCAGGCAGGCCGTCCAGTGTGACCGTCCGCGCAAGCGATTCCAGGCCAGCCGGCTTCCAGTCTGTGGCCATATGTGTCCACAGTTCTCGTCGCTTTGGCATAGGGCATTGATCGGAATCGATTCCGACGAGTCGCACGCCGCGCAGGATGAACGGATAGACCGTTGCGTCAAACTTCGCGCCGGCAACCAACCCGCAGCACGTCACGGCGGCATGTTGCTTTGCCGAGCGAATGATCGTCGCCAGAATGTTGCCGCCGACGGTATCGACCGCGCCCGCCCATTTGCCGGAAAGTAGCGGCGAGTTGGAATCGTCATCCACTTCTTCGCGGCCGATGATTCGCTTCGCGCCCAGGTTCGTCAGGAATCCGTGAGCTTCCGCTTTGCCGGTGACAGCCACAACGTCGTAGCCAAGCTGACCGAGAATCGCCACTGCAAGCGAGCCGACGCCTCCGGTCGCGCCCGTGACGACAACTTCCCCACTATCCGGCATCACGCCGTTGTGTCGCAAGTGATCCACTCCGCGGGCGGCGGTGAAGCCAGCGGTGCCATAGAGCATGGCTTCGTACAGCGAAAGACCCGTTGGCAGCGGAACAACCCACTCGGCCGGCACGCGAATGTATCCGGCAAAACCGCCCCACTCTTCATCGCCCAAGCCATAGCCGGTGACGATCACTTCATCGCCAGGCGAAAAAGCGCCCGAGGCGCAGGACTCGACAACACCAGCGGCATCAATGCCCGGAACGTGGGGAAACTTGTTAACCACGCCGCGATGTCCCCGCACGGCCAAAGCATCTTTGTAATTGAGTGACGAATACTCAACACGGATCACAGTGTCGCCCGGCGGCAGGTCGTCAATGGTTCGCTCCGTCAACGAAGCGGAAATGCCATCAGGCGTTTCTTCAACCAGGTAACAAGGGAAGTTCGCGCTCACGGAATCCATCGTCTGCTGCTGAAACAGTTGGTTGCCAAAGCGAGTATTGTCTGCGGCTTCCCCCGGTTTCGCAATCTCCACGCTGGCGAATGTTAGCGCCCCCACACATTGCGATTCGCACCAACGCTGTTTCTTTCGCGGCCAAAACCATCACAACCGACGTTGGCGAGTTTGAATGCCAGAGCGTCAAAGGCGGCTACAAGTTCGAGCAAGGACCGACGGTTTTCGACATCAAAGTGGAATCCCACTTCGCCGATAGCGATGAATCGGCCTTCGGTGTCGTCGAATACAAACTCGAGTTCATTATTGGACCCGGCCTAAACGGCAGCGCTCACTTCAAGCTCAAAGTAGTTGGCACCAACGCTGAATCCATGATTGACCACACCAAGGTCAACTAAGCCTTGGCCAATCCAAGGTTTCTTCATCAAACTCAGCGGTCGCGTTGCAAGACCTCGCCGCCAACGCAGTGCAAATTGCGCTGGCGGCTTTTTCATTCAGCGCAGCGATCGAGAACGCGATGGCTCGCGAGTGCGACAAGTCAACGCCTGGGCCTCAAGCCTGGTAAGGGACCTGTCGGGCGTGATCTCAGCTGCAGATGTTTGTTCGCTCGACTGAAGTTTCGACTGAAGTTTTTGCGGTGTCCGCTCGCACTCCATCTGCCATCTCATCTATGAAATGCGTAGGAATTCATTCTGTGTCTGATATCCTTTGGATTGCCATCTATGCCAATCCTCAACTCTTCGGAATCACTGCAATGAGCACAGTCACCAAAGTCATGGCTGACCTCAAGCGGAAAGGCAACAAGCAACGGTTGCAGACCTTCGCCAATCACGGCGCGCCGATTGATCAGATGTTTGGCGTCAGCGTCGCCGACATGAAAGTCATCGCCAAGAAGATCAAAGGCGAACAAGAGTTGGCCTATGAACTTTACGAGACCGGTAACGGCGACGCGATGTACCTGGCCGGGATGATTGCCGATGGCTCACAGATGACAAAGAAGCAACTGGACAACTGGGCGAAGAACGCGAGTTGGATGATGGTTGCTGAGTACACCGTTCCGCGTGTCGCCGCGGAAAGCAAGCACGCTCGCGATCTCGCGCTGAAGTGGATCAAATCCAAGAAGGAGTTTGTTGCCGCCTGCGGTTGGAATACGTATGCAGGCCACGTGACTGTCACGCCGGACGAAGAGTTGGACCTGGCGGAGATCAAGTCCTTGCTGAAACAGATTGAGCGCGAGATCGATACGGCCGCCAACCGGGTGAAGTACACGATGAACGGATTCGTTATCGCCGTGGGCTCGTATGTGATGCCGCTGGCCAAGCAGGCGAAAGCAACGGCCAAGAAGCTCGGCAAGGTGGACGTGGAGCTAGGCGGCACGTCCTGCAAGGTCCCGTTGGCCACCGAGTACATCGAGAAAGTCGAACGCTCCGGCCGCGCAGGCATAAAGCGCAAGACGATCAAGTGCTAGTCTGCGCAGCGGCATTCCAACAACCCGCTCAAACTAGTCTTTAGCGGATTGCGCCCACAGGCCCTTGCGCTGCGGCGCCTTGTGTTGTCCAGCGGAATGACTCCACCATCTTGCGGTCAGCGGTGCCAAGCTTGGGTGCCAGTTCGGGCTCCAGCGTAAAGACAATCGCCACCTGTTGGCCAACCTTGTCGCCAATCAAGTAGTACCGCCATTCGATCGGCAAACCACTCACAACTCCATTGGCCGTGATCCCGGCGACATTCAGACCGGATTTCGTTTGAAGCGCACCTTGCGAGGTGACGTTCTTGGCCTTATCGCCAAGCGCCGTACGAATTTGATTGCGGAACCCGGCGGAGGTGATCGCACCGGCCGAGCTTTGCATCAGCGAGACCTGCGCTTGTGCGATCAGGTCACCGCGATCGACCATTCGCAATGAAATCTTGCTGTCGGCCTGATCCATCACATGCCAGCGACGATCATACGAGATGGAGAAACCGGCGTCCGTTTGGCATTCGAGGTCCATGTGTCGATGGGCGCTGGCGACCGATCCCAGCGAGATCAGGTTCCGCATCTGCGTATCGGTTTGCGGAACGATCAGAATGTTGATTGTGGAGTCGGCCGTGATTCCCGGTCCCACATGTCCAATCGAGCGTTTCTCTTTCAGCGTCAATTGGCATTTGGTAACGCGTTTGTTTGCAGTGTCGAACAGGTATTTGCCGCCAACTTCAATCTCAGTCGATACGCCGTGAATGGCCCCTTCCACCCGACCGGAGAGTTCGACAATCGCACCGTCCGTATCGATGGACACTAACTTGCTTTCCACTTCGTTCACGCTGACAGCATCAATCGACAGCATTGACGCCAGCAGTTGGTCATGGTGGGTCCAGCTATCGCCCACAGTGGTGACCTTGTCCGTCAGCAATTGATCCAACAGCAGCGTGTTGCCCTGGATGTCCACAAGATCCAACTCTTCGCGAGTCAGGGCCCCATCAACGGAATACAGGTCCGTTGTGGTCCCAGATTCCACGCGAATCCGCTGGCGTGCCGACCGCAATTGCGGCTGGATGGCGCTCCCATCCACATTGATCGCAGCTTCCGTCTTGGAGTACTTCCGCAAGGCTGCCAACACGGATCCGTTTGTCGGTTGCCGCATTTCGCGATATCGCAAGTCCGCATTGACCGCCAGCGGAATGTTGACTGGCTTTCCAGCTTCGAGGATCTGCAGGCTCCCCTTAACATCCATCTGGACAATGACTTCCGTCTCGCTGCCGACCTCGACGTGCGGCGTCAGCGACAGCGATTCTTGACCGAAGACCGCCGAAGGTGCGACAATCATGACTAAGATTGTCGAAATAATTGCGAATAGTGGCCTGGTCTTTGCATTCATGGAAAACATCCCGACCAAATGTCAATCTGGCAGCCAAACATGGCTGTGTATGCGGATTGCACCGTTTTTTACGATCGTCCGCAAAACAGCGTTTGTTGAGCCCAAAACGGCGGCCGCCCCCAGGACCTTGGACGTTTGCGTTTTTTTGGCTCAACTGCCGGGCAAGATTGTACATCTGGCCACGAACCAACTTGAGCGGGCAAAACAAATCGTTTGAATGCGTTCGTTCAATCGCAAACCGTTACGGTGAAAAGATTTATGGAAATCCACGTTGCGCAGAAGAGCCATTTTACGCCCCTTAGGGCGGTGGAATGTTCACTGTGGGCGCGAACTTTGCTCAGTTTGTCCGCATCTATATGGGGCATTTCCACGTAATGAACAGGGCCTTCGCGGCGACAAACTTATGTTGGCCGCTCGCATAGGCGAAACCGGATCAACCGGATTTGTGTAACCATCGTCAGTATCAGAACAAAACCCATCACCTCCGTTTGTGACACACTTGTAGTAGAGAAGAGGTTATCCCAGCGTTGGCCGTGCGGTTAAACATGGAAGCTTGACCACGGTCTCCGATCTTCTGGCCTCGCAATTGCGCCGTTCAGGCAGGATCGCCGGATGGATGCGAGGGGCGGAAGCTGAGGAGAAATAACATGCAAAAGGAATATCGCACACCGGAAATCAAACAACTCTGTCACCAGCAAGCGCGGTTCGCTCCGCGCGAACAGCGATTGGCTCAGTTGGACCGCGCGGAGCGTTTGCTCCTGGAAATCCAGCCTGAGCGAATTTACCCATACGAGTTCATTTGCTACCGCATCACGGACTACCGTCCGGACGAGAACGCCAGCGTCAAGATCTCTGGATTGGACGCCCGGCATGATCTCCGGTTGTTTGTTGAGGACCTTTCGGACTCGCTCAACATCCGTGCCGCGGCTATGCCTGAGCCTGTGTTGACGGTCGATGACCTGAGCGAAAAGTTCAATGTTTCGACCAAGACAATCTCGCGCTGGCGCGAGCAAGGGCTTGTTAGCCGCCGTTTCATTTTTGACGGTCGCAAGCGAGTCGGCTTCTTGCAAAGTTCCGTGGACCGCTTTGTCGCACACAACCGTGACAAGGTGCAGCGCGGAGCGCGGTTCAGCCAACTGACGGAAGATGAGCGTGACGAGATCGTTGATCGAGCTCGCCGTCTTGCTCGTGCCGGCGGATGCCCGGCCGAGGTCACCAAGCGGTTGGCCAAGAAGATGAATCGTTCCGTGGAGACCATCCGATATACCCTCAAACAGTTTGACGACGATCATCCCGAGGGAGCGGTCTTCCCTGACCGAACTGGCCCGCTTTCGGACGAAGCGAAGAACAAGATTTACCAGGAAGTTCGCCGCGGCGTTTCCATGGACTCCTTGGCCAAGCTTTATTGCCGAACGCGGAACAGCATCTACCGCATCACCAACGAGGTTCGCGCTCAGCGCATCCTGGAATTGGATCTGGATTACATTCCGAATCCATCCTTTGATGACGCGGAGCATGATCCTTCCCTGGCCTGGGAAATGTTGGCGCCAATGCCAGATGCGGAGAATACTCCGCGAAAGATGCGGGCTCCGTCCGGTTTGCCGCCTTACCTCGCCAGCTTGTACGAGGTGGCTTTGTTGACGCGTGAGCAGGAACAGCACCTGTTCCGCAAATACAACTACCTCAAGTTCAAGGCAGCGCGTTTGCGTGACGAGCTGCTTCGTGATGGCGAGCTTGATCCCGCCAAGGCGAAGAAGAGCTTGTTGGACGAGATCGAATCGCTCTATGAGCAAGCGGTCTCGGTCAAGAATGAGATCATCCGCCGCAACTTGCGGTTGGTGGTGTCCATCGCCAAGCGACACATCTCCCCGATGACCAGCTTCTTTGAACTGGTCTCCGACGGAAACATGTCGCTGTTGCGAGCCGTTGAGAAGTTCGACTACGCCCGCGGCAACAAGTTCAGCACGTACGCCACTTGGGCTGTGATGAAGAACTTCGCCCGGACGATTCCAGGTGAGCACAAGCAGCGGGATCGTTTCCGCACGAGTTTTGACGAACTCTTCGCGGCGACGGAAGATGCCCGCACGGATCGCGGCGAGTTGCTCTCCGAGCAACGACTGCGAGAGCACCAGGTGGGCCGAATCATGAATCGCCTGGATGATCGCGAACAGCAGATCATCATCAGCCGCTTTGGCTTGGAGCGCGGCACAGAGCCGCAAACTCTCAAGCAGGTTGGTGAGTTGCTCGGCGTGACCAAGGAGCGAATTCGCCAGATCGAAGCCCGAGCGTTGAACAAGCTGCGTCAAGCGGCTCAAGACGAGAGGATCGACGAGTCGGACGCGTAATTGATTCGCATCCCTTCGCAACTAACCCAAACGCAAGCCGCCGTTTCCAATCAGGATTCGGCGGCTTTTCTTTTTGTGCTAGGGCAAAAGTTGAACGACGGCGTTTCAGCCCCATTGGTGCCGAAAGGCGCGGCGTGACTGCCGCAATCGACTACGCTTCGGCATTCCAGCGCAGTGTGATCCCGCGGACAACGGTGCGCGCTGGGAACGAGCAAATGAAGCCCCAGAGCGAGCAACAAGCACCTGGGAGCACTGCTTAGGCTGCGGCGCGGTGGCGGACCATCCGGCGATAGTCATCTTTGTCGCCGTGGACCATCAGCACATAGATCAGCTTGCTGTCTTTGGAGTGCCAGACGCCGATGCACCGTCCGTTGGTGTCCGATTGAGGATTAACCGGCGGGCCGCCGACAACAAGGCCATCGGCCACTTCTTGATCCGTGGCGATCACAAACAGACGCGCCACAGGTGTGCCCAACCGCAGGTCGTGCGCGACAACCGGAGCGCCGAACAAGTTAAGTTCGCGAAAGCCTTTGGAGCCTTCCACAAGGTATTGCGTGGGAACTTGCATCCCGTCGCGCGGCTCGCCCTGCTGGGCAACTTCCATAAAGACCTGACCTTGCAGGCTTTCTTCAACGGCGTGGATGATTTGGTGCACATGAAGCGGCTCTTGCGTCCCACCCATCAAAGCGAACGTTACGGCAATTGCCCCCAGGCAAATGGCAGAAGCGATCCCCAAAGTCCAACGATTGAATATCCGCCGTGACATTCGGCTGGCTGTCTCTGGCGATGCGATGCCGACACCATCAACGCCAACCTCACCAGTGTTGTCTTCACCGGCGAGTTCCGCAAACTCATCAACTGCGACGTCAGCCAGCGCAGCCAAGATCTGAGTCTTGAGTTCTTCCGGCGGATCAACGTTTTCCCGCAGCCCATCAACAATCTGTTGGTCCCAAGCGAGAATGCGGTCGCGAATGGCGTTTTCTTCGGTTGAAGAATGCGCTTCTCCCGAAAAGTCATGAGCCTGAGAATCCGTTCCATGATCCGCCGACGCAGCCGCGCGGCTCCACAAGGGAGTTGAATCAAGCTCAATAAGTTGGTCTTCAGGGTTCATACGCAATCAATACGGCGCCAAACGCAGTTGGGCAGTTTCCGAGTTGTTCTTGTAGGGGAAATGTGAAGATTCGTGAAGTTCAAACGGAAGTGGGAGCTTCAATCTCTGCTATTTTCGGCTCAATCTCTTGCGGAGATGTCCTTTCGCCCGGGAAAGCCGGCTCATCACGGTGCCTTCAGGGATTTCCAGTTGTTGTGCAATTTCTCGGTAGGAAGCTTCTTCGAAATAAAACATCAGCACGACCGCTCGGAACTCCTCCGGCAGCGACGAAACGGCCGCCTGAAGCTCTTCCGCACTGAATTCGAGCGGATCATCTTTGTCCTGCAATGCCGGATCTGGGAGGCTATCGACCTCCAGGTCCAGGCTTGCCGCCGCGGTGGGATTCTTCTTCCGCCGCAGCTTGAAAAACGTGTTTCTCAGGATGGCGTAAAGCCAACCCCGAGCCTTGGTTGAATCCCGCAACGAACCCAGGTTTCGCTGGGCGTTCAGGAATGTCTGTTGGGTAATGTCGGCCGCATCCGCCCCGTTGCCGACCAACCGGTAAGCATACTTGTACAATTCCGCGTAATGAGCATCGACAAGCTGCTCAATCTGCGGCTCTGAGGATGAACTCGCGATGGTCTCAATATTCCTCGAGTTCTCGTTCCATGTGTTCTTTTCCGCCCCCGTGTTTTTTCCCGAGGACTTGTTCGCCCAATCACGGCCAAGCGCAACACCGTCTTCGTCGCATGAGGAGAATTCCTCGTCACACGCCACATCAACGTTGCTGGCGTTTGCGGTTGAAGCTGGCACCTTGGTTTGTTGCGGACTCTCAGCCAGGCGATTCTGATCTGGTGGTTTCTCAGGTGTTGGGTCGGCGTTGTTCATACATCGCCCCGCGTTTGTGGACCGCACTTATGGGGGATTTATTCCCGCCTGACCTGCGATTTTGGCGAAATTGCCGCAAAAGTTTCCGCAAATTGCCGCAATTGAGGATCTATCGTCCCAGAAACGAAGCTTGCTGTCGAACACATCGCCAAGGACTGATTGTGTCTGGCGGCAGCGCGCGATGTGGTTTTGCAGGGAAATTGAGTCAGCCACTTGAAAAGCGGTTCGCTGCACGTCATACAAGGGGCCGTTCAAACCAAAAACTTCCGACGTCCGCGAAGTTTTGGGGAATAATCCGGTCCCGGCCGGATCATGTATTGTCGGATCGCCAAAACTCGGGCGTCCGTTTCGTATCGATTTTCGACAGATGGAAAGGTATTCGAATGAAGAAGTTTGCAGCTTTGATGCTCGTTTTGGCTTCCTGTGTTTTCGCCGCGACGGGCTGCGGTGGTGAAGAAGAAACACCCGCCAAGCCGGCCGAATCGGAAAGCAAGTAAGTCGGTCAAGTAAGCCGGAATGGCTTAGATAGAACAACTGATTGGATGGCAAGAAAGCTGTCCAACTCATGCATAGGAAGCGCCTGGCAGCGTCTCGCCGCCGGCGCTTCTTTGCGCTCTGTAAGGTAACTCGAACTCTGAACTGGAGACAATGATGAAGAAGTTTGGCTTTTTTGCGGTCTTGTTGTCGCTGGGCCTGATGGTTGGCTGTGGCGAAGAAGAAACCAAGCCGGTAAATGACGGCGGCACAAAGGGTGCTGGCACAGAGAAGACGACGGCGGGTGACGGCGATGGCACGACGAAAACGGACGATGGTGCCGGAACTTCAACGGATGACGGCAGTGGCTCGTCGGACGACACCTCCGGTGGCGGCGGCTTCTAAAGAACCGGTCGCCGCTGCGTAGGCAGCGAAAAAAATGCAGAGAAGCGCCCCAGAGCAAATCTGACGGGCGCTTTTCTTATGCGCTCTTCTTGCGCACTTCACGATTCAGCTGCCAGCCCAGCTTGGGAACACAGCTGAAAGTCGACTATCGACGCTGGACATGTCACCAGATACTCTAGGACACAAGCATTTGAAGCGTCATCAGTCGCCGTGTCGCAAGCGGCCGCATAAGACTTTGGGAAGTCAGTATCGCTGCTCCCCCAGGTCCCGGATTTGTTTGACGCAGAGAATGCCCCGCGTTGATGTGACCAATCACCAACGTGAGGATTGAGCAATGCCCGCACTTTGTCCACCCACCTGCCGTTCCCATCTCGTAGCACCATGACCTACGAGCATCTGACAATCCTCCTGCCTTGCCACAGTCTGGAGGACTTCCCGCTGCATTATGCTGGGGACGAAGCTGCCAACTTATTGCACGCCTGGACGGCGCTTTGGCACCCAGCGCTGATCAATTGTGTTGGTGACATCCCCGGCTGGCACAGAGCGGACGATCCCCCAGAAGATATTGCCAATCGCCTTTTGATCATCCCCAACACGTCCGAACCTTTGCTATTGGCAGGTTGGGCAAAGAGAGCGGCCAAAGAAGGCGGCTGTGTTGTCCGCGAGTTTTCAAGTCGCGAAGAGATCCTGAAAGAAGCGCTCGCCGCGTTGGAAGCGCCACCTCAGGTCGACCCTGAACTTGTCGCCGATTTTCTCGCGCTGGGCTACACGTATCTGCAAGAAGAGTTGCTCACGCGGCAGATGCGATACATGAGCAACTTGGACGAACCTCACTTTCGCGAGGAAACCAAAGCCGCCGCCGCCGCCGCCTGTTCGGGAGATACCACAGAAGCCAGGTCCAAACTTCAGGCATGCTTTGATGTGCTTGCCGAGGCTCGGGACCGGTTCTATCCGGTTGATGCGTACTTTGTTGACCTTGTGTTGTTGGCAGAAAGCACGAAACCGGCCGACATCGTGCGAGAATTGGAGAGCGGTTTCGCCACCAACTTGTTGGCGCCTGCAAACGTGCTGGAGAAGTTGGTCAGTGACACCAGTGACCAAGGCCACCATTTGCGGAGCCTGCTTCAGGAATCGGTCAAAGAAGGCAGATGTACTGTCGTTGGCGGTGATCTCGATGAAGATCTGCTTCCTTTGGAGCCGGTGGAAATGACGGTATCCCGGTTGCGGCTCGCCGCGGAAAAATACCAACAGCTTCTCGGTATCGCGCCGCAAGTCTTCGCGCGCCGCCGATTCGGCTTGACTCCCACACTCCCGCAAACGTTGGCTCGGTGCGGATTCAAGGCCGCATTGCATTTCACGCTGGACGATGGCCAGTTCCCCCGCGGTGAGCAGGCACGCTGCCGCTGGCGCGGCCCGGCTCCTGCTGGCATTGACGCTCTGACGCGCATCCCGCTGAATGCATCAAGCCCCGAAACCTATGTTGGCCTCTGCGAGCGCATCGGCGAGACGATGGATTTGGACCATGTGGCCACGTTGGTCTTCGCCCGTTGGCCGGGTCAGGAACTTCCCTGGTTTGCGGATTTACACCGAGCGCAAAAGTATGCTCCGGTGCTTGGCCGCTTCGTCACGCTCGGCGAATATTTTGGCGTCGACGCATCCACGCCAACAAGCAACTTCTCCTCTGATCGCTACCGCGCGCCCTATCTGCGGCAAGCCGTCATTCGCGGTGACGAGCAGCCAGTGTCGTCGGTGGCCAATGCGACGCTTGCGCGTAACGCAGCCGAGGAACTTCACACGCTCGCAGTGATGCGACAGTTGCTTGATAACTCCACAGACTCGCAACGCCAACTGCAGCTTGCGAAAGAGCAACTGAACGCGATCGACTCGGCCGGGCTAACCGCGAATACAAAGGGCCAAGACGCATCTGGCAGTTGCAATGCAGAAACGGCCTCGGCAGGTTTGGATCAAAGCTGGCCGCGTCCGAAGGGTGACCAACCCGCCGATGCCGAACGAGCGAACGCTGGCGTCATGGTTTTCAATCCACATTCGGCATCGCGACGAACCGTTGTCGACGTTAGCGCGCTTGCGACGCTTCCCGCGTCTGGCGGCGAGTCTCCCGTGTTGACAGTGCAGCCGGAGCCACCTTTGGCTTTGGTCGAGGTTCCACCTTTGGGTTACGCCTGGGTATCCACAGGCAATGGACAAGCTCCCGAAGCCCCGGTGCCCAAACGTGGCTGGTTCCGCCGCAAGTCTCAGGAAAATCCGCCGCTTGCGGATGAGGAAACGCTCACGCTGCGAAACGAGTTTGCGGAAGTTAAGATCGATCCGCACACCGGCGGAATCCGCGCGATCAGCGACTACAAGCATCGCGGAACTCGGCTCTCGCAGCAGATTGCCTTGCGCCGCAAAGGCGAAAAAGCGCAGCATGAGGACGATGACTTTGGCGGCCCTCGCGACGATGGGCAATACTCGGTGATGTCCGCGGACGAGGTTACCGTGACCTGCTCCGGAGCTGTTCGTGGAGAAATTGTCAGCCGCGGCGCATTGCTGGATCGGGACGGCAATCGGTTTGCCGGCTTTGAGCAAACCACGCGCGTCAACCGTGGCATTCCCGTCATCGAGTTGTCAATCAAGCTAGAGATTGAAGAGGAACCGCGGTCGGATCCCTGGAATTCGTACTATTGTTGCCGGTTTGCCTGGCCAGATGCCGGCTTGATCTGGCAAAGAAACGTTGGACTATTCGCGCGCGAGACCGAATTGAAACGGTTTGAAGCGCCTTTGTTTGTCGAGGCCGACACCGGTCATCAGCGGACGGCCATCTACTGCGGCGGTCTGCCGTATCATCGCGTTATCGACGAGCGGATTCTCGACACGATGCTTGCCTGTCGCGGCGATACGCGGCGGGACTTCCGTCTGGGCATCGCATTAGATGCGAAGTCGCCCGTTCGGGACGCACTCGGGTTCCTCGCTGGCGATTCTCATCACGTCTCGAAACTTGGCCCTCCCAATGGTCCAACCAAGGGCTGGTTGTTCCACATCGATACGCCGCACGTGATCGCAACGCATTGGGATGTCATTACCGAAGACGACCAGGTGGTTGGTTTCCGCGTGCGACTCATCGAAACGGCCGAGCGGTCGGTGCGGACAAAGCTGAGAGCGATACGGAAATTGAAGTCTGCGCGTGCGGTCGACTTCACCGGCAGTCCACTATCCGAATTGACGGTTGAGGATGATACCGTACTGCTGGAGCTGGACGGGTGCGAGTGGGTAGAGGTTGAAGCGCGCTGGAGTTAACGCGCTGAGACTCGTTATTTTCGCGCGAGACGGCGGCTTTCGTCCAGCGGCCGATGCTTTTCGCCCAGGTATTGACGTAACGTCTCATCGACGCGCAGACGCTCCGCAAGCGGAACGTCAACTTCGTGGATCATACCGCCACCGCCTTTGAGCTTGAACTTGCAAACCAAAGTGCTCGGTTTGTCTGTGGCCCAACTTGTGGAGGTGATGTCAATCCAAAGCAGTTTGCTGCCGCCAGAGAAGCAAAGCCCTTTCGCGTAGAGTTCCAACATCGCAGGCCGTGCCAGTGTGGCATAAAGCGACCAAACCTGGGCGACACCCAGAAAGAAAACCAATTGAATCCAACAATGCCAGGAGTTGAATAGTGATTCCCGCCGTGCGGCCTGCGTCAATATGTCAAAGTGTGCGAGTGCCGTTGCAATCGCACACCAAATCAGAAAACAAATCACGGCAGCCCAGGATGGAGCACTGGTCGCCAAGTGCAGCAAGATGCCGCTTGAATGGAAGAAGATGAATTTCTTGAAGCTGCCTTGGTTGGCGAGAACACTCGAGCGGTAATGCATTTTGCCGAGCTTCGCTCGATTGTCACGAATCCATCTCAGGAACGCGAAGACAATGATTCCCGTCAGCGTGCTCCAGAGAAAGATCAGACCGAGGCACGAAAGCAACTGCCGCGAAGACCAATCGCCGGAGATGGTCCCGATGCCGGCAAAGACGATGGCGAACAACGTGGCGACGCCCAACAGAAACCGGAGGCTGAAGCTGCCCAGCGGCGCTTCCTGCTCTTGAAGATCGAGCGAGAACGCCCACCGTTCTTCGGCAGAGTCGTTCCGCTGTTCGCTCAAATTCCCCCTGTCGCCGTTCATGCCACCATGCTACCGGAAGCCATGCAGTTTGGCGCGCGAGAGATGCACCTTATCGCCAGAGGTTCTATATGGCTTTGTCACTCGCGCATGCGTCGAATGGAGACCTCAACAAGACCAGCACTGGAAATGACCGATGGCAGCCAGCAGGCGCACCGCTAGAATTCCAATATGAAGATCCTTACACTGGAATCGACGTGTGACGAAACCGCGGCCGCCGTGATCACGGACCGGCTGGAGGTGCTTGGCGCTGCGGTCGCATCGCAAGACAAACTGCACGAGAATTTCGGCGGCGTAGTGCCGGAAATTGCCGCCAGGGCTCATGTGGAGCGGATTCTGCCGGTCATCCATCGCGCGCTTGAGCGTGCCGAATCCAAGCTCAGCGAACTGGATGCTATCGCAGTGGCCAATACGCCGGGCCTGGCTGGTTCTTTATTGGTAGGCCTGGCCGCGGCCAAGAGTTTGTGCGTGGCTTTGGATGTGCCGCTTGTGGCCGTGAATCCCCTTCGGGCACATGTGTACGCCTGCAAGCTTGTGTCCGGCGAGGACGTCTTTCCTTGTGTGGCGATGGTGGTCTCGGGCGGGCACACGTGTCTGTTTCGCTGCGCGACGCCGCTAGAGTTTGAGCTGCTGGGGGCAACAATTGACGACGCCGCAGGTGAGGCTTTCGACAAAGTCGCCAGCCTGTTGGGATTGCCCTACCCAGGAGGACCTGCAATCCAAAACGTGGCGGAGTCTGGCGACGACTCGGCGTATGCATTGCCGCGGCCGATGCTGCGGGATGACCGGCTGGACTTTTCCTTCAGTGGGCTGAAGACGGCCGTTCGCTACAAGATCTTTCCGCCGGGCACTGAGCCTGATGCGGATGTTCAACTTGACGACCAAGTGGTGGCAGACCTGGCCGCCAGCTTTCAAAGAGCGGTTGTGGATGTGCTGGTGGGCAAGTGCCGTCAGGCACTGCAGAAGACCGGTATGTCTACGCTGTGTGTCGGCGGAGGCGTTGCAGCGAATGGACCTTTCCGCAAGAGTTTGGAAGCGGCCGCCGCAGAAGACGGATTCCGATTGTTTGTTCCCCCGCTTGCGCTTTGCACGGATAACGCCGTGATGGGGGCGATCGCCATTGAGCGGCTGAGCGCCGGGCTGGTGGAAGACCTGAACCTGGACATTGCACCGGGCGTTGTCCGGCAAAAGCGGTAGCGCATACGGCGCGCAGGAATCGGGCATCCATCTGTTTGCCCGCCAGAGCGTTAGCTAGTTGCGTGCGCGTTCCAGATACTAGCCAGTCCGGGTATCGACGCGAATCTGCTCGCCCATTTCGACGAATGCGGGACAGATGATCTCCGCACCGGTTTCCACTTTGACCGGCTTCGTTAAGTTTGTGGCGGTGTTGCCCCGCACGGCCGGTTCACAGTAATCGATCTTCAAGACGACGTGATTGGGCGGCGTGACAGAAATGGGGTTGTCATTGTAGAGCACCATGGAGACGTTCATGCCTTCGGTGAGATACTTCCAGGCATCGTCCACTTGCTCGCTTTGGAGTTCGTATTGTTCGTAGGACTCGTTGTCCATGAAGACAAACTTCTCGCCCTGTTTGTAGAGATATTGGGCGGCGATCTCAGTGACGTCTGCAGACTCAAGCGAGTCGCCCCCTTTGAAGGTGCGATCAATGACTGTGTTCCGCAGCAAGTTGCGGAGTTTGCACTTGTAGAGCGCGTTGCCTTTTCCGGGCTTCACGAAGTTGCACTCAATCATCAAGAAAGGATCGCCGTCAATCTGAACCTTGAGACCCTTTTTGAAATCGCTTGTGTTGTAGGTAGCCACAACGGAATCCTTGGACTTACGTGTTGGTTGAGATCAATTCACGCCCGGCGACCACTAGCCTGTGCAGTCTAGCCTGTGCGGTGAATTGTCCCGCTGTGCCCCTGTTCTCTCACATCGATAGGGCTAACAATATCCGAAGTGTTCCGTTTGGTCCAAGAGGGAGAATGGCCGAACCTGGCGAAAAGCGGCAGTTTGCCGCGCAAGCCGTGGCTTTCGACAGCATCTTGGAGCTTCCGTGCGATTCAAGGATATCGCCAAAGGCTTTGCAGTTTCCGGATATGAGCGATCTTTCCGCCATTTCAGACTTAGGGTCGCACGAGCGCAGAAAGAGCTCCGCGGAGCCGCATTGGCGTGCGGAGTTGCGATCCGCGATTCGCGACCCGTATGAGCTTTGCCGCAAGCTGAAGCTCCCTGCGTCGCTTGCGGAGGAATCGGCTGCGTCAACCGGCGGCTTTCCGCTGCTGGTGACTAAAAGTTACCTGGAGTGCATGCAGCCCGGCGATGCGGATGACCCCCTGTTGCGGCAGGTGTTGCCCCGACGGGCCGAATTGGAATCGGTGCCAGGTTTTGTTTCTGATCCCTTGGGGGAAGAGGCCGCGCAGCTGCAGCCGGGGATGCTGCACAAGTATCACGGGCGCGTGCTGCTTGTTGTCACAGGCGCATGTGCAATCCACTGCCGATACTGTTTTCGCCGCCATTACCCGTATGCGGATTCGCCTAAGACAATCACGGCGTGCGAGCCTGCCATAGCGCAGATTGCCGAGGATCAATCGATTTCCGAAGTCATCCTGAGCGGCGGCGATCCTTTGACTGTCGTTGACTCGCGGCTGTTCCAGTTGGCAGCTCGACTGGATGAGATCCCGCATCTCCAGCGGTTGCGAATTCATTCGAGATTGCCGGTGGTCCTGCCATCGCGCATCTGTACGGAATTCCAAAATTGGTTTGTTGGCGGTCGATTGCGTCCCATTATCGTCATCCATGCCAACCATGCGGCGGAGTTAAGCAATGAAGTTGGCGACGCCCTCAACAAGCTGAGCAGCCGAGGTGTGATGCTCTTTAATCAGGCGGTGCTGCTGAAGGGCGTGAATGACTCCGTTACCGCGCAACGCGACCTCTGCGAGCGTCTGCTGCAATTGGGCGTGACGCCTTACTATTTGCACTTGTTGGATCGCGTGACAGGCGCCGCACACTTCGACGTGCCAGAATCGCAAGGCCGCACGATTATTGATCAGTTGCGGTCTCTTCTCCCAGGCTATGCCGTGCCGCGTTTGGCACGTGAGGAGCCTGGCGCAGCAAGCAAGGTTGTGTTGCGATAGTTGCCAGGCATGGGGTTGGCTGGACGAGCCGCCACATTCATGCCGTCTTAACTAACGCATAATGCTGACTTCACGCAGGCGAAATACAAATCAGGGTGATTGCCTCTCAAACATCCGTGTTCACCGCATCTTGGGGTCCGCATGCTGGTCATCGGAAATGCCATGACGCTGCGCCTGGCGGTGATGCTTGCGTTCTTGCTGGTTGCGGCTTGCGATACCACGCTCAAGCCCAAAGAAGACCTTCCTGATTGGGACGGCGAGGCTCC